>DJRQ01000015.1:29509-35792 GCA_002440125.1 Caryophanales bacterium UBA6356
ATCTACCTAGCTATTCATCGAAAATTTCAAGATGTTCCTTGGTGCCAAAAAAGTAAATTTATCATGCAAACCTCCCCTCTTTTATCCTCCATACGTGACACAATATTTTTATTTTGAAGCCATGACATCAAAAATAACCACCACTCCTTAAAAACAAAATTTGATAAGCCAAATTATTTCCATGTATGCCTATTTTTGCAATTTGAGGAACATGAATGCGCGTAAAATCGCTCAATTTTTCTTCAGGCTACCACTTGGACAAGGTGTTCCACATTCATGTCTTAATGTATGAAGAACCATGAGCCAATAGAGATGAAAGCGATATTGTCTCCATTAAGCCCTCTAAGAAGGAAAACATAATATTTCCCTTTTCTTCTAATGAGCTTTGCTCCGCTCGCGATCCCAAAAATCACTCAAAAAAAGGTTAGGTGTCAGTGGCGCATAAAGACACGGCGTTCGAGCAGATCATAGAACGCCAAGGCAACGATAAGGCGCGAAGGTTAGAGAAAAGAACCATGTGAATAGCATCGTCGATAGGTTAACGAAGAACATATTACGCGCCTTCTATTCGGACTAGACGCAAAAGTTCCTATAGAAAAAGCATAAGCCGCTTATTGGACTCACTACAAAACGATGCGAACAAACATCTAAAATAGAAGCGATAGTTGCTTACCTTTTTCGCCTTTTTTCATTTTATTTTGCAAAAAGCTAATCTTACTTAGCAAGTTGCTAGATTTTCGTTTGACAGGCTATCGCCGCTTTAAGGTTAAGATAGAACTTGCAAAATCCTCTGAGCATCTAATAACCTTAACCAACAAGAGGCACTATGATATTCATATGACCTTTTCTACGTCCTCCTTTTTAAAATGGTATATAAAAAACCAAAGAATCCTTCCTTGGCGAGAGGATCCCACCCCCTATCACGTCTATCTAAGCGAAATGATGCTTCAGCAAACCCAAGTCAAAAAGGTATTGCCTTACTACATTCGATTCCTTGAAGCCTATCCTTCCATAGATTCTTTAGCGAGCGCCACGCTTAAAGAAGTAAATCTCCTTTGGCAAGGCCTTGGCTATTATTCAAGGGCTAAAAATCTTCTAGAAGGCGCGAAAACCATCGCAAAACTCCATTCTTTTCCTCATTCGAAAGAAGATCTCTTAAAGATTTCAGGCATTGGCGAATATACCGCGAAAGCGATTTGTGCCATCGCCTTCCATCAAAAAGAAATCGCCGTGGATGGCAATCTTATTAGAGTCTATAGCCGTTTCCAAGAGGATAAGGAAAAGAACCTTTCACTTTTGAAAAGAAACGCGGAAGCCTTCTTTAAGAAAGCCCTCCAAAAAGAGGACCCTAGTTCCTTTAACCAGGCCTTAATGGATTTAGGAGAGATGGTTTGTCTTCCAAATGGCATGCCTTTATGCGCCTCTTGTCCTTTAAAGGAAGGTTGCAAAGCCCATAAACACAGCACACAACTTCTTTATCCTCCTAAGAAAGAGAAAAAAGAACGGAAACAAGTTGATATGACGGTTCTTCTTTTTAGATATCAAGACCAAATTTTCATCCATAAAAGAGAAGATAAAGGCCTATTGGCTTCGCTTTATGAATATCCAAACGTTCCCAAAAAACTAGAAAAGAGCGAGCTCGAAAGGATTCTTAAAGAGCAAGGGATCCTCTTTTCTAAGATTCTTTCGCTCCGAAAAGAAAAACACGCCTTCTCCCACATCCTTTGGAAAATGACGCCTTACCGAATAGAAACAGAAGCCTTGGATATCCCCTATCCGGGGGAATGGATTGCTCTAAAAGATTTAGGAACTCGATATCCTATGCCAAGCGCCTTTAAGAAAATAAAAATCGAAAATTAAGAACAAAACGCCTTTATTTTAGTTGTTTATTCTCCGATATCCTTTCCCAATTCATGGATGAAAAGAGGGATGGCGCCTTCAAAGGATGCGCCATAGAGAACCCCATTTTCTTTCGCTTCGTTCGATAATCTAATTGCTTCATGCACATAATCATGGGCAATGCGGGTGGCCTCATAAAGGGAAAAGCCATTTCCCAAAGCGCCCGTAAGCGAAGAAGCGAACAAATCCCCCGTTCCATGGAAACGCCCTGGGTAAAGCTCGGTGCTATAGATTCTAATATCCCCTCCTTCGTAAACGATATCGCTTATCTCGTTCGGATGAATGGTTTGCCCAGTCAAAACGATTTTGGATGGGCCAAGCTTCGCCAAAGAGGTTAAGAGAAAGGAATAGAACTCCTTATCAAGTCCTGCTTCTCTATTGGGATAAGGAACATCCGAAAGAAGGCACGCTTCGGTGAGGTTAGGGACGATGATATCCGCATAAGAGATAAGTTCCTTCATCTTGGCGACATGCTCTTCTTGAAAGCCAGGGTAGAGAGAGCCGTTATCTGCCATCGCAGGATCGACAAGAAGAGAAGTCGAAGGCATTCGAAGCTCTTTGACGATCTTGATCACAAGAGATATTTGCTCCGTTCCTAAATAGCCAGTATAGATGTAGTCAAAGGCATTTTTGTAGCCTTTCCATTTTTCGACAATCGGAAGCATCTCTTCGGTAAGGTCTTTATAAGTCCAACTCTTAAAAGCGGTGTGATTCGATAGTATCGCCGTTGGAATGGCCACGCATTCTAAGCCAGAAGCGCTAATGGTCGGTATGGCGACGGTCAAGGAGCATCTTCCAAGGCAACTGAAGTCTTGAATCGTCAATACGCGTTTCATGCTTCATCTCCTTAAGCGGCACTCGCTCCAAAAAGGGAGGAGAGATAATCATAAATCGATAGGGAAAGAGAGAAGGAGCCGCTTTCGCTAAGGCCTTCGATGGAATCCTTTAAGCTCGGTATCGAAGCGATAATCACAAGAGCGACCACCACTAACGAGAAAGAAAAGATAAGACCATTAAAGCCGCCAAGAACGCGGCAAAGCACGCCATTGGAATCGGTAAGAAGATGAGACAAAGGCAAAGTGATGAGCCAAAGAAGGAAAGATAAGAGCAAAGAGGAGACAATATAAAGAGCAAGGAAGGCAATCCACTTTCCAAAGACTTCGTTTCGAAGCGTCTCTAACATAAACCTTTGATACCAATCGGTAGAGATCACCATATCCAAAAAGGCAAAAGAAACCCAAAGGGCTATAGCCATGGAAAGAAGCACGAGAACTTTATTGAAAGCCTTCTTCCGAAAGCCGATTAAGACCCCTAGAACTAAACCAAGCGCCACGACGACAATCGCGATAATATCAATGTAATTCATAGAACACCTCCTCTAAAAGATAATGAAAAGAAAGAGACGATGTAAAGGGCATTTCAAAAAGAGCGTGGTTTTGCAGATGTTTTTTAGTTTTTGTTTCGAATAATCTGAACCGGTTTAATGCGAATCACGAGGATAAGAGTCATTAAGGAAATAAGAAGCGTTAAGAAGAACAATGAGACGATGCTCATAATGGCGAAGATCCAATTGAAAGTCAGGATGTCGCTAAAGACGAAGGAATAGCCTTTCCAATTGTTGATGAAGGCATGGAGGATGACCTTGTTGAGAATGATGCAAAGCACATAATAGAAAACGATGAAGAAAAGAGAGGAAAAAGTGCTGAAATTCAAGGTTGTAAGACCGAAAACACGAGAAAGACTCCCATTCTTCATGCCAAGTGCTTTCAATATGCCGATGTTATAACGCTGAGACTTGATGACGTCGATGCTATAGAAAAGAAGGAGCACGACCGCCATTATAAGACAGGCGTAGGAAAGGACGCGAAAGGCTTTCGCAAAGGACTCTATCGTTTTAGTGACGTTATTGAGATAAACCGATAAAGGGTTTGCAATGGAAATGCCATCATCCTTCAATAAAGTTCGGACATCGTCGATTTTATTGATATCATCCATAAAAATGCCGTATTGGCAAAGACGGCCAGCCTTGATGGCCTTATAAACGCTTGGACTCACGATATATTCAGACCATCCTCCATAACGAGCCGATTTATAAATATCTTCGTGATTCTCGATGATCCTGATTTTCATATTAGGCAACGTCTTAAAGGACCTATAACCCCCATCAATATTGTGACCAAGCGTTATCGATACGCCTCCGTTTTGATTAAACCGATTATCGATGTATTCCTCTAAAGAGGAGGCATCGCTTCTCCCGGTCAAACTAGCCAATGCTTCGTAGCGGATATAGATTTCATCGTCCGACACTTCACTCGATGCGGTATAGCCACCAGTGCGAAGACCATAGTTTCGATTCTCGTCTAAACGAAAGGAAGCGTTAGGAACATAGACGGATCCATGGGTATCGAGATCCTCTAAATACGCATCGATAAAATCATCTTCAAGACTATAGCAGCAATTGAAATAGTTCATTAACTTCACCGTCTTGGGATAGTTCTTCTCATTGAGAAGGACGTTATGATCTTGGCCTTGAAGAGCTTTACGCAGGTCCTTGAGCTTTTCTTGGTATCCCGTTTTAAGAATGCCATTTATCCAATAACCGCCCTGAGGGGAAGAAATGGTTTGGATGGATTTAACGAAGTTTTGGTAATCGCCATTCATTTGTCTCCCATTCAAATAGGAATCCGCAACATAGTCCGTCACAACAAGACCGGATTTCTTCTGGGTAGGATTCCGATAGACATGTTCCAAAGAGGAAAGATCAAGCGCTTGTTTGAGAAAAGATTCGTTTACGACGCCTACTCCTCTTGTCTCATAAGCGAAAAATGTCCTATAGCTTTGGGGATTCAAAGGATGATCGTTAGCCAGTTGGCCTGCACTCGTTCCGCAACCGACTGGAATGTTATAAAGAGGAAAGCTTTCGTTCGGATAAGCTTCCGCA
The DNA here is from genome assembly GCA_002440125.1 of Caryophanales bacterium UBA6356. Lineage (GTDB taxonomy): Bacteria > Bacillota_I > Bacilli_A > RFN20 > CAG-826 > UBA4951. The sequence goes on from DJRQ01000015.1 coordinate 34,350, forward strand.
AGTTTCTCGTTAATAGAACTATTGATGCTATAGATGGTATCGTCCCACCCCGAGCCTGTGCTGGTCGTTTGCTTCTCAATTATAAAAGCGCTATCTCCGCTTCTTTTAATCGATCTCATCTCATAGCTTTGTCGATCAAAAGATTGAAAGGAAAGGCAAACGGCAAAGAGAGCGAAAGCAAGAGCGCTCAGAAAAGAGAAAAGACCGCTCTTGAAGAGATGCTTATTGAATAGCCTAAAAACATTCCGGAAACATTTGAAATGATACCTGCTATGGAAATTGAAATCGCTTCGCTCTTCTTCGCTTTCTTTCGTTTCTTCAAAAAAGGATCTTCTGGACAAAAGCTCTTTGATGTCATTTTTTGGATAAGCCCATTGAGCTTATCCATCCGTTCTTTATCGCTTAAAAGCGATTCCTCAAGGTAATACGTTCCTTTCTTCTTGCGTTTGGCACCGCTATAAGAAGTGTCATCGATGACCTTTCCATTGTCGAGCGTAATAACCCTATCGCCATATTCATAGGCATTGTCTAGGTTATGGGAAACAATCAAAACAAGGGACTTTTGCGACTCTTTTTTCAATATTTGCAGAACTTTCTTCGAACTTTGCTCATCAAGATTCCCTGTCGGTTCATCCGAAAAAATGATCTTTGGGTGCTTTATTAAGGCACGCGCCACGGCGACGCGTTGTTTCTCCCCACCGCTTAGTTCTCTCCCCAAACGATGCTTATATCCTTTTAGGCCAACCGAGTTTAAAAGATCATCGATTTCCCTCTCGTGTCCGTGCACGCCATCCAAAAGCCCAAAAGCGATGTTTTGACGCACGCTTACGTCTTCGATAAGGCAATAATCCTGAAAGACAAAACCAATGGAATTAAGAACGAAGGAATCGAAAACGGATTCTTTCATCGCTCCTATGTCTTCCCCGTCGTAATAGATCTTTCCCGAAGTGGCATTATCAAGACCCGCCGTGATGTTTAAAAGAGTGCTTTTCCCACTCCCCGATCGGCCGATAATGAAAACCATTCCATGGTCGGGCAAGGTGTGATATTGATTTTGTTTAAAGCAATCTTCTCGTTCTTCTTATCACGATAAATTTTAGAAACATCGACAAGCTTAATCATGAAGAGGCCTCAGGCGAACGCCTTGTTTAAAAAATTTTATTCCACTCGCATTTGGAAACAACACAAATGTTATAGATGAATATTGTTATTTGTATTTGTGATTCCCAAAGGTTTCTTAATCTCCAAAAAGAAAATGGAGCGACCTTTCTAATGTTCTAAGAACAGCTAAAACTGATGTTTGTTAAGAATTTTATCATTATCAGTTAAAGCAATGGACACGCAAAAACTGGCATATCTTTAGTGAAACTAAAGGCTTTTAAATCTATGAAATAGACATCGAAAAGAAACATGATAGAATACGGCCGTGATTAAGCCAGGCAA
>DJRQ01000007.1:0-6980 GCA_002440125.1 Caryophanales bacterium UBA6356
TACTTGGATTTTGTTGTTTTCTAGTGGAATAGTTTTTGAATCGTCCATGGCGATTATGAATAACTTATATTTCCCAGGAGCTGTTTCATCTAATTTTTTTAGTTGTCCGACTTCTCTTTCCAAAGTGCCGATTTCATCCATTGAATAGCAAGCTTGAATGGCCATGTTTTCTTCGTCGATAAAAAAGTCGATGTCGATTTTGGTTTTGCTGCTTTTCAAATAATAGAGCTTTTCGTGGTATTTTTCGTTTAAGGCGATTGCTACCAGATTTTCAAATAAAGAGGTATTGTCTTTGGATAGGAACAAATTCAAAATTCCGTTATCGGAGAAATAGTATTTGGAATTGCTCTCCTTATCGACGAAAGAAGCATAATAGTTTTTTAACTCGAAGAGCAAGAAGCCTTGGATGGCGTAAGAGCAATAATTAATAATCGTGTCTTTCGAAAGGGAAAAGCCGATTGTTTTCAAAGAATTGCATAATTTCGTATAAGAAACATCGTTTGAGACGGTGGAGGCAATTTTTTTGATTAGGATTCTCATCCCGTTTTCGCTTCGGATAGCATTGCGAGTGACAATATCTCCCAAAAGGATCTTCTCATAAATGTTCGATACGTATTCGCGCTTATCTATGGAATAAAGGGATTCCGGGAATCCTCCGAACCGATAAAATTCCTGAAAAGCGTTCGTGATAGCAGCACGACTAGAAACGGAATAGGCGGCGCTCGCATCAATGGACTTTGCGCGAAGGAATTCTTTAAAAGAGTAGGGGTGGATGATTTTGGTGCGGTATCTTCCTCCTAATTTCGCGGAAACTTCGCGCGATAGCATTTTCGCATTGCTTCCGGTGATATCCACTTTTTCCTTGGCATTAGCCAACCGAATGGCGAATTTTTCCCAACCGTCGATATTTTGAATTTCATCGAAATAGAAGTAGTGCTTCTCGCTCGTGATTTCTTCGGCGGCTAGCAAGATATCTTCGAAATCCCTCGCCTCAAACCCGAGCAAACGTTCATCGTCAAAATTGATGTAGATAATTTGCTTCCAATCTACTCCCTCTCGTATAAGGTCTTTTACTCGCTTGTATAGAAGCGTGGATTTGCCCGATCGGCGGAGTCCGATTAAGACGTAATTTGCGTCTTTCTCGAAAAGATAATCCCGATCGACAATCTTCATTTTTTTAATGACCTCATGCTGATCGAAGATGATTTGCTTAAGCGTTTCGTGGTTCATGGTTTTTCATTTTGTTGCTTGTATTCTATAAAGAATATTATTTGCTGTCTACCATAATCGCCAAAAATATATATTCACAACAAATACGATAGACAAACACAGCCTAACTTAACTTCGTGTGATTGGTTTAGAGATTGAAGGATGAAAGTGGAATAACGAAAGAATCGATGAACTGTAATTTTGATTATGCGTCGTCTGACTCAATGCGAAATGAAAGCGCTAGCGTTCCAATTGCTAAAATATTTCGGGGGAGATAAGCGCTAGATTGGCTAGATGCCTTTTGCGCTTATCTTTCCTAAACGAATTAGCCCTCTATTGAAGACATCTCGAAAGTGCCGGCAATCATAGAAAATCCCTTCTACCTGCGTTTTCTACTCTTCCAAGAAGGAGACGAGAAGAAAGGGACTCCGTTCGCCTCAATTCTCGTTTTTTGGAAGATAAAAAGCGACAAAAGGCATAATAGTGCAGCAACCATCGCATTTTCTAGGCTCGATAGCCCGAATAAAAAGGTGTGCAATCACCTGTTTTTGATTGCGTTTTGGGCTAACACCAATAAAGTAGACAAAAGACAGGCAGGCGTATACATTCAAACGTAAACGAGCACAAAACACCTATGGTCTTCGCCATGCTGCGGCATCTATGAGATCGTGCCTCTAGGCACCCTTCTTCAGCTTTTCGTCGACCATGATTTCCTCTTTCATAGTCCATGTTTTCGCCGCATGTCCCTTCTAGTGCATAATTTTGTGCTAACGCACATATTTACGCATTAAGCACCGCATCGCAAAGATAAAATTTCTGGAATGCGGTCGTGATAGCGGCGTGGCTAGAAACAAAATAGGCGGCGCTTGCACCAATGGACTTCGTGCGATAACGTTTCGCATCGTTTCCGGTGATATCCATCTCTTTCTTGGCGTTAGCTAATCGTATGGCGAATTTTTCCCGACCGTCGATATTTTGAATTTCATCGAAAGAGAATTTAGCTCTTTATGCTATCGATGATAGGGGCAATGTATTTTTTGTCGGTCCAATCGCATTTATTATCCCCAGCCTCCATCAAGGCTTTTTCCCATGATTCATAATCGGCTGGATCTTTTTTTGAAACTGCTTTTCGAAGCAATTTACAAAGCGTTCTATCTTTGAAGGACATCTCTTTCATATTGAAGGCCCCGCGGCAATAAAAAAGAGGAATGCCAGCCAAAGCGGCCTTCATATTGCGTTTCCTAATTTCTTCGAACGCCTTTTCCTCGTAGGGCGAGGCCCCAGAGCAAAATACGATGATCTTTTTGCCTTTTAATCGTTTGATATTCTTTTTTAGGAAGGATAATCCGGCGATGAAAGAAGCGTATATCCCCCCGCCTAAAATAATCGTGTCGTATTTAACGATATCCCGGATATCGGCTTTTTTCGTTTCGACGCACTTGAATCCGGTTTCTTCTGAAAGCCAATCGGCGTATTTTTTCGTGGCACCGTATTTGGATTGATATAGGATTATCCCATTCATGAGTTACACCTCGTAAGTCAATTCGCTTTTCTCTTTTTTAAGATGCTAAAGCCAACATATAGAAGTATGCAAACGACGATTCCTGCCGTCACCGATAGGTACATCGCCCAAAGAGGAACGTCACTCGAGAAGAATTTGATGTTGTAGTCGGTGCTTTCTTTTATTTTGTCGATAATCTCAGGGTTGATTCCTTCTAATTTCGATAGGTTGTCTATGGCTCCATTTAAAGCATGCCTTCTAACCAAAACCGTGCCATAAGTTCCTGGGAAAAACATGAAGCAGTTTTTCACTCCTTCGTTTAGCTGGGATAAAGGCATATAAGCTCCGCAGATAAAGCCATAACCAGCAGAGACAATCGTTCCAACGCAGGAAATTTGCCCTTGCGTTTTCAAGAAGAAATTGATGAGAGAAGATAAGGCGCTTCCAAAGGCCGAAAGAATGATTACGTCGGATAATAGCAAAAAGACATCGGAAACCGACATCGTCCAACCCGTGATGGCGACATAAATAAAGCAGGCGATCAAAGCCAAGAAATTGACAAGGAGCGTCGATATCCAAGTCGCGAAGAAGTAGGAGAGTTGCAAAGTGGATCTTTTGATAGGAGAAACCAAGAAATCATTTACGACCTTCTTCACTTTGTCTTCCGCCATGAGAACATTCGAGCAAAAGGAAACCGTAATGCAGCATACAGCCAGCAAAGACGAGACGATTTGACCAGAAACGACGGAGTTCACCAGGTCATCGCTTATCGGAAAGCCTTTGGTATAGCTTAAGAACGTATTTTTAAATATATCCGCCAAAAAGGTACTGTAAAGGACCAAGAGGATGACGGGGGTTATCATGGAAGTGAATAGCAGGCCCTTGTCTGTGAAGAATACTTTTATGTTTCTTTTCGTGAGGTATAAAAAGGTTTTCATAATTAGATGCTCCCCTCAAGTTTTTTGCCAGTCGCAGCCAAAAAGACATCGTCCATCTTCCCTTTGGTGATTTCGAAATCGGAGAAGAGATCTGGATGCTCTAAGATTAGCTTTTTGGCTTCGAGCGTGTCTTTCACTTCTATTCTTACCGCATCTCGGATTTTTTCGTATGGCAAACCGAGCGTTTTTATTTTTTCTTCGTCGTATTGGTACAAAACAATGAAATCGCCGGTGTATTTATTCTTCAAATCCAAGGGTGTGCCTTCAGCCGCGATCTTCCCTTTATCCAGTATGACGATGTAATCTGCCTCACTTACTTCTTCCATGTAGTGCGTGGTCAGGAATACTGTCACGCCCTTTTCTTTGCGGTAGTAAGTGACGACCTCCCAAAGATTCTTTCTCGTTTGTGGATCTAAACCGGTTGTCGGCTCATCCAGAATCAGGATTTTGGGGTTGTGGATCAAAGCGCGAGCGACGTCTATTTTTCTTCTTTGCCCGCCAGACAACTTTCCAACTTGCCTCTTGAGGAGATCTTCAAAATGGAATTTCCCCCCAAGTTCGTGAAGTCTTTTTCTGAATTCCTCCCCGTACAATCCATACAAAGCGGCGCGGGAGACTAGGTTATCCATCACGCTAAGGGTGGGATCGAGCACCGAATTTTGAAAGACGACGCCGATTTCCTTGCTTATTGGGAGAAAATCCTTATCGATGTCTTTCCCATCTATCAAGACTTGCCCAGAGTCCTTTTTCGTAATCCCAGTCATAATGGAAATAGTCGTGCTTTTCCCAGCGCCATTTATCCCCAAAAATGCAAAGAATTCGCCTTTTTCCACATGGAAAGAGAGGTTGTTTACGGCATGGATGTCTTTAAACGATTTGTCTAAATCCTTTATGTCTATTATGTTATAGCCCATAGAATCCAATCGCTCCTTTCGTTGGCGGAGAACATAGCTTTGCCATTTTCGATTGAACCTTCTTCCTCTTGCTGTCTTTAAGGATGGGGCTTAATTGAGAAGCTATGCTACTTCCTTATTCTCACCTAACTTTGATTCTATGATCTAGGTGGGCGATATAGGTAACAATGAAAAGTAAAAATATGTAAGCAAAACGTTAATCGGCGTTCAGAGGTCCTCGACCTCGAATCTCCATTCCATTCCTCTCCCCGTTCTAGAGGACTTGACGATATAGGCATAGAAGAATGAGCGTTCTATCTTCCCTTGTTCTTTTGATGGCAAGGCTAACCCTCCCAATTAGACTTGGTAAATAGAAAGAGAAGGAAATGTAAATTCTTCTTTGTTTTTCCTTTTTCATCTCATTTCCTTTTATAATGCGTTTGAAGGAGACGAAAATGAAATACAAAACGATTGTCCTTGAGTATCAGCCAGTTGCCAGCAAAATGGCGAAATTGGTTGAAGAAACATCGAACGAGTATGCCAAAGAAGGCTATAAGCTTGTGAGCTTTTCGGTGACCCAAAGCGCTAAAGCCATTCTCGTTTTCGAAGTTCCGGCCTCCTTAGAAAACGCGTAATGAGGAAGTGACTATGGCGGAGGCTAAAAGAAGATTCATCGAAGTCTATAAGGAAGATTGCGGGTTTTTCGGACCCGAGAGTTCCTTAGTGGTCGATAAAGAAACCGGTGTCACCTATTTCGTCATTCGCAATTCTTTTGGAACTGGGATTACGCCACTTCTGAACCCTGATGGGAAACCCGTCTTAACGGACTTGAAGACGATTGAAAAATAAGAATCGCTCGAATATTCCATTTAGAGAGTGGTGGTTTTAAGTTCATCACTCTTTTTTCATCCTGAGAGGCTTTGTTTTGTGGCCGATTCTCTCTTTTAGGACTTCATGACCTCTTTCTTTTGCTATCTTATATGCCTTCCCTTCAAAGCGCTGGCGAAAAAGGAAACGGGATTTGCGCGAGATTCTTTGATTTTGGGTATCGAAAAAAGACAAAGCCCCTTTTGCGTTTTTTTCGCAATAGGGGGCGTTTTTTAAAGAATACGGAGAGTCTCGCGCTTAAGAATGGTAGGCGATTTGCGTGCCGTCTGTGAATTGGATAAGAAGGCCTGATCCACCTAATGAATAAGTGCTGTCGTAGATGCCATCGAGCGTGCTTTCATCAATGGTGGTCGAGGAGCCGGTCCCGAGCGTTACATCTTGACTCTTCGAAGGCTCGAAATTGTGATAGGGGATGCTATTGGCGTAAATCACTCTGAGTTTTCCATCAGCGCTAAGCCATACCGGTTGTTTGGCAGGATCGACGTAATAGATCTCGCTCTCATATCCATGTTCTTGCCAATCCTCGTCGCGATAGCCGACGTCTATCGGATCGCCTTCGACTCTGGTGAATCCGTTTTGTATGAAGCCCTCATCAAGGACGCTTGTGGGGACACTGCTTCCAAAGCAATAAAGCGAAACGCCGATTAGAGGAGTCGTGTCGTATGGGGCGCCATTATGAGGGACGCCAGTGCCTGAAGAATAAATCCCTTCGGCATACCAATTGCCGACGTTTTTCTTATCGTAATAGTAAGGAATCATCTTGGCGTACTTCTCGCCGATATATTCGACAAGATCCTCCCACTCATCTGGCGAATCGTCTTCATAGGAGGTTAATCCCAAGGGGCCTATGTTCGTTATGTCAATGCCTTCGGGCAAGGAGATGTTGTCGTAGAAGAAGAGCACGGAACCATTTGTGACGCTCGAATAATTGAGCTCGTAGGTGATACTGTCGAGAAGGCCTTTTTTGTTTAAAGAGATGAAGGCGCTTTGAGGATCGGCGTTGCCTGGCATCCAAACGGAACTTGTGGCATCGGTAACGAGATTTTTGAACTTATAGAGGCCGTTGGATTCCTTTTGGATGACGGATGGTGAAATCAGTTTTGGGAAATGATTGGTTATCGTATCGCCTTCTAAGATATCGTCGCTTTGAACCAATTTATCTTTGCCTTTGATTTTTCGGAAAGGCAAGATCTTCCCGTCGCTTTGCTCAGTGAAGCCATAAACGGTGGTCTCCTTTTTTTGACTAATGCCATCGACATATTCCTCTTGGATGAGGTAAGTCGTTCCATCGAAAAAATAAGTATCGGTGTTGGAACCATATTTCCGTACTACTTTGAAAGGCCTTTTGCCATCGAAATAGGACATTGCCCTTGTGATTTCTTTCGGACCTTCTTCGGTATAGGAAGTCGGTATGGTTATCTCCTCATATGGTTTTAGCGTGGTAACCGCTTCGTAATAGGAGGAACTTGAGATTTCCGCTTTCATGGAGATGCTGGATACTTTGCCATCTTTGAATTGGAGCGTGATGTCTTCGAAAGAGTAGTTGTCACT
>DJRQ01000007.1:7148-35068 GCA_002440125.1 Caryophanales bacterium UBA6356
TAAGAAATGGCACGTCCCTCTTCGTCTTCTTTGATGTAATAGATGTATTCGTTATTCGTGCCATCCGGATCGTTGACCGAATGCACGCTCATGGTGTCTTTGTTGCAAGAGAAGTCAATGTGAGCCACTCTCTTTCTTTCGTTATTCTGAACGAGATAGATGTCGGTCTCTGAAGTGTTATCGACATCGAAAAGAGTGCTTGCCTCTTCTTTTGTGAGCGCTTTGCCTGTGCTTTCCCAGGAGAAATTCGATACCAACTTATCGAGTTTGGCATCCTTCGTGTTTCCGATGTGTGAGATGATGCCATTGGTTAACGAGGAACCGTCGCTGGCGAAAATCTCGAAATTAAGGGAAGTGTTTCCTTCTCCGAACCAGAAAGTGGCTTTCGAGGTGCTCGAGATACCATAGAAGCTATTGAAAGAAGAGAGAACGCTTGGGGCCTCGGTAGTATAAATGTGGCCGTCTTCCGCTAAAGAAGAGGGAGTCAAATCTATGCTGGCGTCCTTGAAATAGTTAAAATCGTCAAAATTTATTTCGTAACGGTTCCCATAGGCATCCATGCGATAGGCCATGCTGGACACGTAGGGATCTCCATTTTCGAGATACTGCACTTTGTAGGCAAGGTTTCTCGCTTCGCCCTTATGCACGGGGAGATTGACGTAGGTAATGCCATAATCGAGGCTTCGATAAAAATGTTGGCTTATCTCGGTGGTCGAAGCATCGTATTCGTTATAGAGGGTAAACTCCGACAATTCACCTAGTTTTTGGATGGTTTCGATGAGTCCTTCCTTGCTATCGGTTCCGCTAAAATCGGAAGCCGTGTCCGTATTGCTTTCACTTGTCGAAGGTTCTTCGGAAGCGCAAGATCCTAGTGTTGCCAAGAGTAAGCCAGAAAGAACGAATGGTATGCATTTCTTTTTCATTTGATTATGCCTCAAAACATTATCATCCCTTTAAAGGGGATGAACTCATTATAAATGGGAAAGGACCATAGACAATATGAAAGGAAGAACTTAAAGTAAAAACATTGTGAAGAAAAAGTAAATAATAAAATAATCAAATGTTGATAAAAATAAGAGAAGGAATAGAGAAAGGAGAAATAGCTTCTAAAGAAGCTTTTTCCAATTGTTTTCTAGGAACAACGAAAGAATGCATTTTAATTCAATGATAAAATTCACAAATGGCTTTTTAACTTATTGAAATTTTATTTTCCTCGCCCATACTAGTTTCGATTTCCAAATAAGGGAGGAAAATCAAATGAAAATGAAGGTCGGTATTTGCTTGGTTTTGAGTTTCTTGACATTGGCGGGGTGCTCCTCGAATGCTGATTCCAGCGTTTCGGTTGAACCGATTGTCGGAGAAAAAGGAGAAGATGGCAAAAGCGTTTTGACTGGGAAAGGCGCGCCCACGGATTCGTTAGGAACCGATGGGGACAGCTATATTGATTTAGATACGTACGACTTCTATTCCAAGAAAGAAGGCGCTTGGACGAAGGTTGGCAACATCAAAGGAAAAGATGGAGAGGATGGCGTAGACGGCCTTGATGGCGCCCCTGGGAAAGATGGCACCAATGGCGCGAGCGTCCTTTCGGGGGAAGGAGCGCCTAATGAAGATCTTGGATCCAATGGCGATTTCTATCTCGACACGACCACCTATGATTTCTATAAGAAAGTGGAAGCGGCTTGGGAAAAGGTTGGCAACATCAAGGGCGAGCAAGGTGAAGAAGGCGAACCTGGGACGACTTACTATGCAAATACTTTCTTGCCCGGAACGGGTGGCTATCTCTATAGCGACAAAGGAAGCTATGCTAGTGGCGAGACGGTGAAAATCGGTAGCGTTTCGCAAAGCGGCTACGATTTGAAAGGCATCGAGGTCATCAAGGATGGCGTTCCTTTCTTCTATGCCGAGGAGACGGGTTTGTCTGAGCTTCTCGCCAATGGCATCGTCATCAAAGAGAACGGTTTTGTCTTTAGACCCGTCTATGCCAAGAAGGATGCATCTTTTGAAGTTACAACCGACGCCGGTCTTTTGAATTTGGGCGCACAGGGAGATGGCGTCTATAATTTGACCCAATCCACTTATGGGACCGCAGAAAAAGGCGTGAAACTTAGTGGGAGCGGGTCGTTTGTCGATGTGGTCGGGGAAAAAGGCGCTGACAATAAGCCAGCTACGACCATCTACGTTTCTGGAAAATCATCCATCGCGGCTTCGGGCATCCTTAGCTTCGAAAATGTCAATGTCGTCTTGGCCGCTGATTATACAGACGATGGCGCCATTTTCGATTTTGAGGCAGCGTTTGTGAAATTCAAAAACTGCACTATAACAATCGACAAGAAGGTGGATACCGCTTTGTCCTTTGGGACTGGTAATTTCGCCATCGTCGATTCGTCCATTACCGCATCAAAGCAAACAGAGGAAGCGAACAAAACGCTTTCGAACCTCAAGACGGCCGTCTTATTCGGCGATTCCGAAAGCCATAAGTTGGCCAACGCTTTGGTCGATAACTTCACAGTCAACGATGTTCAAGGCACAAGTTATGGCGACTATAAAGGATCTGTTTTCAAGTCTTATTGGGATACCGTCGGTTTCTCTTTCAACATCAAGAATTCGACCTTTGGCACCGATGCGACGCCGATTGCCGAAGTTTGGAGCCACTTCCGGAGGAAAGACGCTTTCGGATCTGGGGTGCTTAGGAAGGACCTTTATCTCAAATACAAAAAGACTTCCCTTCTCGAGATTGATTCATCAAAATTCTATAGTTCCTTGTCGACAGAATATGCCGATGACTATTACGAACCGAGTCCGGCTTTGATCACATTCCGGCTGATGGAAGATGAAAGCGATACCGATTATTACGATAGACGTGTCTTTGCCGATGTTCTTATCGATGTCAATAACGCTACTTTCAATGGGACAAATATTGCTGCCGATAAAGTCGCCTATGGGAAGAGTGAATCTGTTCCTCTTGTCACAATTTATTCATATGACGAAAGCGAAAGCTCTTGGTTTGGCCAAAATAAGGCGAACAACTATCAGACAATCGCGCCTTATGGCCGTGTCGATGGGACAGATGCTGATGTGGTTCGCAACCCAAACTATCCTTACTAAACGGTATTGATGTTTCTTTAGGAAGCCTTGCTACAATATTCGGGCAAGGCTTCCTTTCTTTCTTGCTAGAGGTCATCTATGAAAAAATGTTTTTATTTAGCCATTAGCATCTTGATGCTTCTTTCTTCTTGTGGCGGAGAGGGAGGAAGGGATCTGAAAAGCTTCGTTTTGGATGTTCCAAAAGCAACTTTCTTTCAGTATGACAAAGTCGATTACTCTGCGTTTAAAGTGAGTGATGCTGCTGATAATCAAGTCTCTGATTTCGAAATTTATCTCGACAGTAGCTTGCTTAAGGACAAGGAGTCTCGTTGGCTTAGCTTTGGCAAAAGCGTTTTGACTTTCAAAATCGATGGAATCGCTTTTGCTACTTGCGAAATTAGCGTCAGCAAATCAAGCGAGTTTAAGGAATCGTTAGAAGTCGTTTCCTACCCATCCAAATCGACTTATGGAAAGGGTGATATTCTCGATTTAGAGGGACTAAAACTGGAGCACCATCTTTCCTATACTCGAAGCGACAAGGAGAAGGTCCAGGACGATTTCGAGACGAGCGATTATACGGTTTCCGTCGATGGGAACGATGGCAATGGATATCGCTTCGAAGAAGAGGGTTATGCTATAAAATACGCTATCGCGACCACAAAGGATATCTTTGGGGCTGATTTATCTATCTCCTTTCCTCTTTATCAGAGCGCTTCTTCGAAATCTTTTGAAACCAAAAAAATCATTGATTCCGAGGAGAAATACGAATGGAGCGAGGAAGGGGAGAAGATGAAAGTGCGCTTTTCTCGTTCTAATAAAGCGGAAGGGAAGAGCTTTTACGCGCCCGAAGAGGTCAATCTTGACTACAACCTCAATTCGTTTATGGACCATAACGCGATTGGATTATACCAAACTCCTTCCATCGGTGAGGTTCCTCTTCTTGTTGTGCCAGTCGTCCTTAATGGGTTCGAAAGCGCTGCGACTCCCGAAAACCATCTGAAAATCGAAAAGGCTTTTTTTAGCAAAACCGGGAGTGAAACCGATTCTCCTATCGGCTCCTTAAGCTCCTATTATTACTATTCCTCTTTTCATAAGCTTCGCTTCGTTGGGGAGGTTACTCCTTATTTCAATCCGACCAAAGAGGGGTATATGGGTTATTCAAACCCACGTTCATTCAGCTTAAATACGCCAGCTTCTTTGGCGATGGACGCTTTGAAATGGGCCAAAGAGACGCTTCAAATGGATTTGGATTCCTATGATAGCGATAACGATGGCTTTATCGATGGTCTTTGGCTTATTTACATCGAGGATATTCAAAACGAATTGACTGGGAATTACACGGCTTTTTGGCCTTTTACGACCGCTGGAAACGAGATTCCTGGCACGAAAAGCAATCCATCTTTAAACGTCTTTTCATGGGCGGGATCTTCTCACCTTTACGGGAGTAAGGCCTCCCAGGAGCATCTATCCGATTATGGTTATGATACGAACGTTTTGTGCCATGAGACGGGGCATCTTCTCGGTTTGACTGATTATTATTCCTACGAGCCGACGACCTCCTTGGATTCCTGGTATTCGCCTTTAGGTGGCTATGACATGATGGATTTGGATTTTGGCGATCACAATCCCTATTCTAAGATGCTTTTGGGATGGATTAAGCCTTACGTTGTGCTTGGAGATTGCGAAATAGAGATCGAAAGCTGTCAAAAGGAAAATAGTTTTTTCCTCCTTCCCTATGATGGGAAAACTTACGAGAAGGACGAATTTGGCCGGATAAGGATCAACCCTTTCGATGAATATCTTTTGCTCGATTATTACACCTATGAAAACCTTTATAAGGAAACGATTACAGGGCGTGGAAGAACTCTTTCTTTTCCGAAGGAGAAAGGAGGGCGGCTTTATCACGTCGATGCCAGGGTCGTTTCGGAGAGCAAGGGCGGTTCGTTATCGCTATTGGAGAATCCGGATTCCCTTTTGAATGAAAGAGGTTCTTATTTCCGAGCGATTAGCAACACGCAAAGCGGTTCTCGCGCTGAAAGCGCTTATCAAATTCCCCACTTGCAAGACCGTTTTGATGAGATTCGTCTTATCAGTTCGGATAAAACGCCTATGAATGGTCTTAAAGACTTCACAAGCGACGTCCTTTTCGGCGCCGGGAAGAGCTTCTCTTTAGAAGAGTATTCCGATCAGTTCGTAAACGCCTCTTTCGATAGTAAAAACGAATTTTCTTTGCAGTTTTCAATTATTTCTTGTTGATAAAGGAATAAAGAATCGTCTCTTCCGTTTGAATGAAGCGCGAGTTTTTTGATGGTTTTTTATCCTTGGAGACGACCTTTTCTCTAAGCGAATAATAGAAGGGCTGGAATTTAAGCGAAACGAGCTCGCTATAACTAGGTTATAGAATCGATGGAGGGTTTTTTGGTTGGATTGGTTTTTATGGAAAAGTAAAAAAGAGCTCAACGCTAAAAATGATTTAGCGTTCGGCGCTTATGTTTCTACACGAGCCTATATTTTCCTTTAGGTCAAAAGAACACTATGAGCATCCAGATAATCATCGCGACGATGAATGCGAGGCCAATTGCCAAAACGATCCAGAGAATTTTTTCTCTTTTTCTCTTTGGACTTCGATTTGAGCGGCCTTTCTTCGATATTCTCCAAGATAATATTTGCTTAGAGCCTCATTCTTTTTTCTTTCGTTTTCGTTTTCGGCGTTTTCGGCAAGAATCTTGTATTCTCCCGCTTTATGGCGCAACTCGTCTAAACTGGCATTTTGCTTATTTTTCTCGGCGTTTTTCTGATTTTGCGCGATGCTTGCTAACCATATCCAATCCCAATCTCCATTATCCATTTTCATCCTCCCTTAACGGTATTCGTGACGTGAATTCGCTTTTTCTTTGGTCGTGTCTTTCTTTGCCGGTAATTTTCTTGCGTTTATATTATACATTCAAAAAGAGCCGAATATAGTGCTTTGAAAACAAAATGTAAAAGATAATTTGAATCGGTTGATTTTTAAAACAACCAGGCGGCCTCCCCCTAAAGATCCCTTAACTCACGCGATGTTTTTAATTTCCTTTTTCGTTTCTTGATGCATTGGGGGAAGCGCTCTCCATAAAAGAGCGTTCAAGATTAGAAAAAAGCTAAATAAAAGCTTTTCCAATGCCATTATTCGGCCTTCGACGTCTTTTAGTGATTTCTCTGAAAGTTTTCCTTGAGTGCTGGTTTGTTTCCGTTTTGTGCTATATTTAGTTTCGATGCCGATAGAAGTGGGTGATAGCAATCGCATCGCTAGGGAGATTTCTCTTTCCATCAAAGAAGGTAAATGGCTTTACGTTCTTTACGATTCGAAAAAGGAAAAACGACATACTTCTTTTTGGTGTTTCATAAAAGACATCGATCCGGTTCGGAAGAAACTGTTTGTTTCGTGCTTCAACGAAGCGCGCGGTGTTGATACCATTGAGGTAGTTCTTGCGTTTGAAAGGATATTGGAAGCCAAAGTCCTTTCCTTTTCTACTGGGGATTTCAATGCCGCTTTAGTCAATAAAATCAATGAGAACCTCTCTTGTTTCGAGTGGCTTTCCTTTGAAAACTTCGATAACAATATCCTCGAATATCTCAAAATATGCTTGGAATGCGATAGCGATCCCTACATCAAAGATTATGCGATGATTGAAGGGCTAGATGCCAATAGGCTTGATGAAGAAGGGGAGATTTCTCTTTCCGATAGCCAAATTCACACGCTTGTTCGATGTATATTGAAATACGATTTGGAGGAATATGAGAGCAAGAGGAACGAATTGGCTCTATCTCGCATTTCCATCGATATCGAAAACAAGAAATACATCGTCGCCTACCGGAATATCCTCTTTTCACCAAGTGAGAAGTCAATCAAGATCAAAAAGGGCATTAAGGTTAATTCTTCTTTCCTCATTGGCGGAAGCAAACATTCCCTCCGTTCATACACAGAGATGGATGCGAATGAATTCAAAGATTTGTTGGAGACGAACTTTTTGGAGGCCGCAAACGTCTTGAGGGAAGGATTAAAGCCTCATCAAAAACTGGATACAAGGCCCGATTTCTATTGCATCCAGAGAGATTTTCAAATCCATATAGACCCTCTTTTCGAAAAAATATCCAAAGAATGGAACGAAGGGACGCTGAGCGCGCCTTTAAAAGCGTTTTTTGGGAACTCTAGCCTCTCTAACAACGGCAAAAAGCTTCCCAATATCGTTCTTTTTGATAATCGCGTCAACATCGATCAAGCCCTTCTCATCTATGGCGCCCTTAAGAATAAGGCCACTTACGTCCAAGGACCTCCTGGCACAGGAAAAACCCAAACGATCTTCAACACCATTTTGAGCGCTTTTTTCGATTTGAAAAACGTCTTGATTTCCACCAATAACAACCGTCCTCTCGATGGCATTGTGGAAAAATTCCGTTTTCGTTACAACGAGAAGGATATTCGTTTGCCCTATCTAAGATTAGGAAACGCTCAAAAGATTAAGGAAGCAACCCTCTTCATTCGCTCTCTACTCGAGATGGACTTCAGCTTCTCCCTTAAGAAAAACGAACTTGAAGAGCTAAGAAAGAAAGTTCTTTCCAAGAACAAGGATGCCGTTCGATCGCTCACCAACTTCCAAAAACGGAGAGCGGCCTTGGAGAATTTGAAGTTTTTGGAGAAAGTCGAATCTTTGGGCGCGCGCCGCAATATCGTTCTCAAGCAACGTCTTTTGCTCGAACGCGAAGTGGCCTCTATCCCCATAGAGACCGAAGAGGAGATCATTTCTCGCTTTGTTTCGCTTGCAAATGACGAGGAAGCTTTGCGCTATTTATATTTTTCGAGCATCTCCCATTTTAAAAAGCTAGAGAATCCTCGCTTTCATCGCCTTCGGGAAATAGTCGCTATAGAAGAGGAGAGCGAACGCGTTTTGAAATTTAACGGTTATTTATCGGATAATAGAAATTTGCAAGAACTCTTAGAAGTCTTTCCAATTGTTTTTTGCACCAATATTTCCTCATTCCGTCTAGGGGATGGCGGCTATCGTTTCGATTTGCTCATCATGGATGAAGCAGGGCAATGCGATATCGTGCATTCCTTGATTCCCATCGCTCGCGCCGATTCGCTTTTGTTGGTCGGGGATGAGGATCAATTGCTGCCTGTCATTTCGCTCGATGAGGCTTGGAATGAAGAGCTCAAGAAAGAATTCAAGATTTCGGATACTTACGATTATCTCGGAAACTCCATTCTTTCCACCATGAAGGCAGCGGATAAAGTGACCAATCGCCTCTTGCTCCACGAGCATTATCGTTGTGCTAAGAAAATCATCAATTTCAACAATTCCTATTTCTATCATGGCGCATTGAAAATCAGTTCGGCATTAAAAGATGGCGAAGTCTTTTTCGTCGATTCTAAAAGTGATGTACGGACGAATTTGAGAAACCAAAATTTCGAAGAAGCAAAGAACGTTGTCGCTTATTGTTTGAAAAGAAAGGTTGAAAACGCCTCCATCATCACCCCTTTCGTCAATCAAGCGTCCCTTATCAACGCTCTATTGGACAAAGAGGGTCTTAAAAGCGTCAGGGCATCCACTATTCATAGCGTGCAAGGAGACGAAAAGGAAACGATCATCCTTTCGATGGGGATATCCCGCTTCACTTCTCAAGAGACGATTAGATGGCTTGACGCCCATGGAGAAATAGCCAATGTCGCTGTTTCGAGAGCCAAAAAGAGACTCGTGGTTTTTGGGGATGAAGAGAGGCTTTCGAAGGTAAACACTGGGGATTCCGTTTGGAAGGATCTTATCACCTATTGCAAAGAAAAAGGAGAAGTGGAGGTCATTCCTTCTTCCTATCGGAATCTATCTATCGGAAAATCAAATGGTTCCTTGTCGGAAGATGAGTTTTACGAGACGATTCAACAAATCGTTTCCATCCATAAACGTTTAAAAATTCTTCGGAACGTTCCTCTAGAAGGGCTTTTTGGCCAATGGGGCGAGAAGGGAATGGAATTCGACTCCGTTATTTACGAAAAGAGCCTTTTTGAAGGGTTTAAGGCCATCTACGCATTCGAGTTCGATGGCGGCGAGCATTATCGCGACGAAAAGCGAATGCGTCTTGATTCTTTGAAAGCGGATCTTTGTGCCAAAAAAGGCATCCGTCTCATACGTCTTCCGAATTCCTTTTCCAAGGACTATGAGTTTCTCAAATCTTTGATCGAAGGATATAAAGATAGTCAGGAAGCCGAGCAATTGGCTCTCTTTTAGAGCGACTCATCGTCCCTTTGAATGCCTAATTTTTTCTCCGCTTTTTCGACGATTTTTAAGTATTCGACATAGCTCTTATCGAATTCTTCTAGTATTTCTTCGCTATGCTTTGGCTTCTTGCCGCCATAGAAGGCGTTAAGCAAATAGTTAGAGAAATACTTGGTGAATTTCAAAGCGCCTCTATGATTGAGATGTTCCGCATCATACTGATCTTTTGTGGGGTCTAGCTTCAAAACATCTCGTAAGAAATTCGGATCTCCATAGTCGAGGAAAGTATAACCGGCTTCTTCGACATCTTTCTTAGCGTTTTTAACCATGTAATACGCATCGAGGGGAGCGTGCTTTTGATAGGCGTCGAAAGAAGAGATGGTGCTTGAAAGATAACGTGGCATTTGACCGAAAAGAAAATGAATATTTGGGAATTCCTTGCAAATCCCCAATATTTCGTTGAGATAGGTCGTTGCATCTTTCGAAGCGAAAGGCAAGGTCTTGTTTTCGTCGACTTCGCTTACTTCAACCTCTTTTGAGGTGGAGTGGGGGTAATAGCCTTTGGTGTAGAATTGGGCGTTGTAGACAAAGGATTCCCAATACACCTGTTGCCGGAAGGAGTTATGGCCTTTGAACGGTTCCCACTCCGAAACATCGGTGAGGTAAGGGTATTTCTTTCGGAGTTCCTTTTTGATTTGCTTGGTTTCGTTATCGTCTGGCATTGAAGAATAATAGTCTTTGACGAAAACGGGAGCGTCCCCTTTCGTTTGGTTGTTAAGGCCGTTAAGGTCGATATAAACGAGTTTCGGCTTTTGCGTTCTGCCGATTTCTCGGATGGCAATCTCGATGACTTCCAAGTGCGTGGGCGAAGAAACGATGGAATGGCAAGTGATGCCTGTTTGTTTGTATGCCTCCATCGGGATAAATCCATCGCGTACGGTACTTGAACCTACCATCACTAAGTCCAAAGAGTCTTTATCTTCTTTGTAGAAAGTGCCATAGGCGGTCGTTTCGGGGCCTAAAGTCCAAAAGAAATATTGGCTTATAAGGCTTATCGCGGCTATTGCGAACATTCCAAAGGAGGTGAAACGAATTATGTTTTGCGTGCGTTTTTTCATTTTTTACCTCCTTAGAATTGAATGTATCCGAAGCTATAGTGAGGAAGACCTGAACCATAGAAACCAAACCAAATAACGAAAACGAGAAGCAAAACAAGAAGAGGCCATTGCACATAAAGAGGCCTCGCGTTGAATTTCGAAAGGAAGGATGTGTTCGGCTTAAGTTCTTGCGTGATGTCGACTGCCAAAACAATAGAGCCCATGACGGAAGCGAAGATCATGGAAAGGTAGCCGAGTTGATTGTTGATGTTCGTGATATCGATGTAGTTTTGGTTATAGCTAAAGCATTTCGAAATGACCATCCAAGCGTCTTCTAAGGATGGGGCCATAAAGATGACCTTCCCAATGGCCAAAAGGAAGAGGGTTCGAAGATGCTGAAAAAGCTTCCAAAAGATGTTGTTCTGGCAATGCGATTTCTCGTAAAACTTATTGATGAGGGGTTGAAAACAGACGGAAAGAATGATGATCATGCCGTAATAGAGGCCCCATAAAATGTAGTTCCAGCTGGCGCCATGCCATAAACCGGTCAAGAACCATACGACGAATAAGCCGAATATGGCAGGTATCTTTTTTCCGAATTCCTTAAAGAACTTCTTGGACTTTTTGCCCAAAGAAAGCGAGAAACGGGAGATGGACAAAGGATAGAAAACATAATCTTTAAACCATGCGCCGAGCGTGATGTGCCATCTTCTCCAATAGTCGTCGATTCCTCGAGCGAAATAGGGCTGACGGAAATTTTCGGGGAGGGGGATGCCCATGCAATGGGAAATGCCAATGGAGATATCCATATAGCCCGAGAAGTCGCAATAATCTTGCAAGAAGTAAAAGAAGATAAGGAGAAAGGATTCAAGGCCCGAAAGTTCGATTGCATTTCCGAATCCGAATTGGATAAAGCCGATAAGCGTGTCGGCAATGACGAGTTTCTTGAGATACCCATAAAGCATTCTCTTTAAGCCATCGGTGAATTCCTCATAAGAGAATTCGCGTTCTCCAAAAAGGGTTTCCTTGGTTTCTTCGTAACGCACGATAGGTCCTTGCATGATTTTAGGAAAGTAGCACATGAATAGGGCGAATTTTGCGAAGTTTTTCTCGTCATCGCATTTTTGCCAATAAACATCGACGAGGTAACCGATGGCTTGGAATACATAGAAACTAATGCCTAAAGGCAAGAACCACCAAAAAGCGTTGCCTATGTTGGAGACTTGAAAAATAGGCGTTGCTTGAGCAAAGCCTAAAGCACGCAAGGGGAGAGTGAGTTCAAAGAAACGGATCGCAAAGCATTTGGATAAAAAGTTGACGACATCAGCTATGTTGGTGACAAAAAAGCCAAGGTACTTCATTACGCATAGCAACAAGACGTTTAAGAGAATGCCACATATCAAATATGTTTTTCGCGTCTTTTTCTGCTTTTGCTTGTATTTCTTTTTCGCTTCGGGAGAAAGCTCGCTTTTATGTTTCGCTAGGAAAGCCTTTTGAGTTTCCATGTTTTTGGCGATAGCTCGCCCGAAAAGAAAAGTCGAGACAGTCGTCACCGCCAAAAACGGAAGGGAGCGATAACTCATAAGGCCATAGAACAAAAGAGAAGAGATAAGCAAAGTGATGTAGCGATATTTCTTTGGCGTAATCCAATAAAAAAGAATCGTCAACAACAAGAAAGGGAAAAAATAGAGCGATGTATATCCAAAAGAAAAAGAAGGCCAGGTCATTTTTAGTCGCTAAGTCTTTCCACCATTTTCGTTAGGCCTTCCACCGTATCAAAGTTCTCGTAGGCTATTTCCTTGGGAGGTATTTCGATATCGAAGGCCTCGCTTAACTCGCCAACGAGCATCACGATGTCCAAAGAATTTAAAGTGCCGCCATGGACGAGCTCTTTAATGCTTTCGAAGTTTTCAACTTCAGGATGCATTTCCTTTAGGATGGAAAGGATCTTTTCTTTTGTTTCTTCCATTAGTTTTTCTCCTCGAGCTTTTGGGCAAGCAATACCCGATCGGTTTTGCCGTTTTTATTGAGAGGCATCTTCTCTAATCGGATGATTTTCTGTGGAATCATGTAAGAAGGAAGAAGCTCTTTGAAGGATGCAATAAGTTCTCCATCCGATATATTACAATGATTCTTGGATATTTCGACAAACAAAACGATTTTGTCTTTATCTTTTTGGTAAAGGCAACAACAGGAATCGATAGCTTCGAGACTTCCTAAAACGATTTCGATATCCTGGAGCTCGATGCGGTAGCCCATATGTTTTATTTGAAAGTCCTTCCGCGTTTCGAAAACGATTTCTCCATTTTCGTTATAAATTCCAAAATCCCCTGTCTTTAGCCAGCGCTTTCCATTTATCTCTTTAAAGGTTTCGCGGTTTTTCTCTTTGTTTTTGATATAGCCAAGGGCGATTTGGTCGCTTTGAAGGTAAATCTCGCCGTCTTTTAGAATGGCTTCGTTATTTTTTAGAGGCCTTCCGACAGGGATTTGCTTCGTTTCTTCGATTTTTTCTTTCACTCGGTGATAGAGAACAGCGCCTGCGACTTCCGTGGAACCATACCAATTGAAGAATTGGGTGTCTGGGAGCGCTTCTAACCACATATTGAGGTATTTTGGCGGGAAGCTTTCGCCGATAAAGAAAACGTATTCCAAGGACGTCGGCTTCATAAATCGAAGGGTACGGAGTTTAGCGATAATAGATAAAGCGCTTGGAACCCACATGATCATCTGGATTTGGTTATGGTTAAGATAATCGATTGTCTGAGCTGGAAGAGAAAAGTCCGTTGGGTTTGGGAAATAAAGCGTTCCTTCGAGCGCAAGCGTGAGATAGATGTCTTTGCTCGATGCGTCAAAATAAAGCGGCGCTTGGTTGGCGATACGAAGGTTCTTTGGAATCGAAGGGAAGGTTTCTAGGAAATTATCCACGAAGGAGAGGATGTTTTTATGGGATTTCAAAACACCTTTCGGCTTTCCAGTCGAGCCGCTTGTGAACATGAGATAGAGAGGATCGTCCGCTTGGCTGTTATTCTTCCATTTCTCTATCAAGGATTCTTCGCTTATGAAAGCGAATGCTTCCACTGAAGAAAGGGTTTCCAATTTGGGATGTATAAGCCCGAAAGAGTAATGGATTTCGCCGATATCTAAAATGTCCTCTAAACGGGCGATGGGCGTTTCGCTATCGATAGGGACGTAATAGTTGCCACTTAGGGCGATTCCTAGAAAGAGAAGAACGGTGTCGGCTTTCTCTTTAATAGGGACGAGGATAGGGCGTTTATGAATATTTTTATTCGAGAGGTAAGCGGCGACGTTTTGAACTTTTTTTAAAGCGTCCCCATATGTGATTTCTCGGTTCTCGTCCTTTAAGAATAGACTATTCTCTTTGCCATTTTGAACGACTTTTTCCAATAATTCTCCGACGTTTGTCATTTCCTTTTCTCCTAGTCTCCTTTTCACCGAGGCTTTTCCTATTCAAAAAGCAAAAAAACATTTGCAAAACCTTGATGAAAGAGCGCTTAAAAATATTTATTGCTCAAAAACTACAATGAGAGCGAACTTTAGATAAGACAGAGATTTGACCCTGTGGGGGACGTTATGGGGCATGACGATGCTTTGATTGGCTTCTAAAACGTGCCGAACGCCTGCGATCATGAATTCCCCTATCCCTTCATGAACGTAGACGAGGGCGTCGCCATTGCTTTCGTGGGTGCTTATTTCTTCGTTTTTGCTCATGGCGAAAAGAGTAATGGAGTGGTGGCTATTCTGAGATAACGTCTTAGAGACCACCTGTCCTTCTTCTGCGTCGATGCTTCCAAATAAATCAAACACTTCCTCGAAAGGAACGTTTTTAATGTAATTCATCTTCCTTTTGCTCCTCCATTGTGATCATCTTCTTCTTTTTAGCAAGGCGAATAATCCAGACGACAAGTATAGCCAAAAGGGTGATGACGATGGTAAGACTATATCCGGCGGTATCGATGCCAACGTCTTCCCATCGCCCTGAACGGCCAGGAGTATAAAGTTGGAGAAGCTCGCTAAAACTGGCTAAGGCGAAGCCGGCAACCTCGCTTATAAGGAGCGCTAGGACTCGATGGATCTCTTTATGGAAAGCCATAAGGATAAAGCCAACGCTAAAGAGGGCCGTTACGGCAAAAAGGCTAAAGTGGCCTAGCGTTTTTCGAACTATCAAGGCAAGTTGCGACCAAGTGAAATGGTAGTTTCTATCGACTTTGAAAGTGACTTTTTGGGTATACTCCGATAATCCCTCGCCATATTTCACCAAAACCGTATCTTCGCCAATGCCGATGGTTGTGATGCGCCCACTCTTATCGATGCTAATTGCGTGTTTTTGGCTTGAATCGCTCTTTGGCGAAAGAGAAAAGGAGATGGAAGAAGAGGTCGATTCAGTTATCGCTTTGATGAAAATCTGATAAGAAGAACCATACTCCAAGGACATACTATAAGAAAGGATGTTTCCATCTTGGTCTTTCTCTATCGACAAACTCGATGCATGCATCTTTTCGGTATCTAGAACGAAAGGGCTTACGGTATCGACGACTTTGATAGTCCTTTTGAAAGTGATATTCACGTCATCTCGGCTTGTGGCGATGATCGAAGCTTCGCCGCTTTTTATGGCTGTAACGACCCCGGTGTTGGGATCGACTTTAAGAACATTCGTATCGCTTGAGGAATAGGATACTTTTTGATTTGTGGCGTCTTCGTTCATTGTGACGCTGGCGTGGAGAATGCTTCCAACGGAAACTAAAGAACCATCTTCTTTGCCTATATTGTATTCATTGGGGTTCTTATAGACGCTCAAAGAGAAGGAGAAAAGAGCTTTATCGACCGCGACATAGGTGACTTTGACGGCTAAATGGATGGAAGCGACCTTCTTTCCTTCAAAAAGCACGTTGAAAGTAATATTTATTGGCTCTTCTCCGCTATTTTGCTTGATGCCGGTTAAAGTGTGAATCGCGGTTTCCGAGTCGATATTCGGAACGATGCTATTTTGATATCCTTCCGAGAAAGACCAGTCGAAGGAGGTGCTGACTGCTTTTTTAAGAAGGGTTCCGTCTTGTAAAGAGGTTTGACGATACGATTTTATTTCAATCGCTTTTTTCTCGTTTTTTCCAATGGTCAACAAATCGCCTTCAAAGAGTTTTCCATCGACGTAAGTTTCGAAAAGGTTTGGTTCGTTCGTGGCGCTTAAGTGATAGAGCATAGGAGTATCAAGCAGAGCGCACTTGAGCTCTAGGGTGATGCTCCCTTCCTTTAAGAAGGTAAGGCTTATGATTTTCGAACCGCTTTTCTTTAGGGAAACAAGATCCGCTCCCTCTTTTATTTCCACGTTTATTGGAGTCGTCGTCTCTAGAGAACGTTTGACGTTTGCATTAGAGGAAGTCACTTCGATGGAAGTGGCAAAAAGTTCTTTGTCATTATATTCTTCGTTTACGAGGAAAACGCTGTCATCGAGGATTTTCTTAAAGGAGAAAGCATCGATTGTGCTCACTTTGTCGGTCATTTCCGAGTAGTGGAAGCTCACCTCGACGAATTCCTCCTCGGTTTTGTTAGGATAAAAGATCACTTTGCCATCAAGAGGCAAGGAGGCGTTTGCTTTTGGCGTGAGCGTGAGCGAAGAGAAAGCCTCGCTCCTCGAGAAATAAGTATCGATAGGGTAGCTTTCGCCATCGAGCTTGAAATACTCGTACTTGAAATTCTTTTTATTGCATTCGTCAGCAATAAGGCCATTTTTCAAAGGAAAAGAAATTTGAATGGGTTCTTTTTGGATTTTTCCTAGCTTTTCAAGATGGATATATTGTTTGTCTAACGATGATGGGACTTTATTTTCGTCGATATCCTCTATGGAGATGGTTTTGGTTTTTTGGAGATTCACTTTAGAGGAACAAGTAGGGCTGTCTTCCTCTTGCCCATAGCTCACTAAAATACCGAACTCCGTCTTTTCGATTCCTTCTTTCTCAAACTTCGTTAACGCATTGTCTTTTAGACGCAGCAAGAAAGAAAAAGAACCAAAATCAGTCCTCTTTTTATCGAGGACGTCAATATAGTTCTCGCCTCCGTTTGAGAAAGCGACATTGATTTTGCTTGGGTCGAAAGGCGAGACGATATCGGTATAGGTGCCCTGGACTCTTATCTCCTTGACGTTTTCATTAAAGAAACCAAGATCGCTTTTGATTTGAAGGGAGGTAACTGGGTGATCGGTAATTTCTTGGAGTTTCACTTCGAAAGGAAGCGCTTTCCAAACGCTTGGGTTATCTACCATGGTGGCGGTGATGGTGCCAGTCCCTTTTTGGAGGGCTTTGACGACCCCTGTATATTCTCCAACTTCCAAAATTTCAGGTTTATCGGATTCGAAACGGACGCTTTTATCGGTAGTTGATTCAGGCAAAATGGCAGTGAAAATCGTTTGGCTATCCCCTGTTCCAAGACTCAGTTTTTTGAGTTCGTTTCCGTTTTCGTCTTGAAGCTCTAAACTCGTTGCTAAGACATTTTCCACTTGAAACTTAAAGAGCTTTTTCAAGGAGGGATTGCGTTGGCTTTTAACGGATAAAGTGGCGATGCCTCTTTTCTTAAAGAGGATTTCTTGCTTTTCTTCTCGAATCTCCAAAACATCTTGATCGGATGTTTCGTTGTTTAAAACCTCGAAATCCAAGGTTTTGTAAGTGGTATCAAGAGGGGAGAACGAAATCGAATAGGAAAGAGAGTCGCCTACGTAAAAGGTCTCTCCTTCGATGGGGCGAGCGAAATCGATATCGAAATCCTTAATTTCTCGAAGCGCGTCTTTGTCGTAGTTTTTATCGATGATGTCTTGAACTTGATCGGTTACGGCATCGGACTGTTTTCCTGAATTCGTGCCATCGATGCCACTCTCAACCATGATGACCGTTCCAAAGGTCAGGAAAAGAGCTAAGAAACTCCACTTGATAAAAGGCTTGATCCATTTTGTTTTCATTCAATCGAATTATAAGCAAATATCCAAGGAAATCATTATAAAATCTCATTCTTTGACATTATTAAGAGCCTTCGGTTGGCTGTCGTTCCTATGAGAGAACGAAAATGCCATCGAAATGCAATATTCGTGGAGGTGTGTATTCTCTTTTACCGCTTTTCAAAGCTTTAGGACGTCTCCGGAAGGGCGATTCTTATATTCGCCTCTGGTGAAGTCGGGAATTTCTACGACTTTGCCGCCATTTTGGATGGATTTTTCGGAAAGAGGGGTGATAGCCATCCAAGTCGCCATGTCGTAAACGTCGATTGGGAATGCCCTTCCTTCATTTAGGCAATCGAAGAAAACTCGGAATTCGATGTAGTCCATGCCACCATGCCCAAGCGTCCTTTGCTCATCGGTGATGTTTCTCCAACAAGCAGGAAGGAACTTTTCTTTGTAGGCGTCACTTGAACCCATCTCTTTCTTATAGAAGTCATAAGTATCATAAATTTCTGGGATATTGCCGTCGGTGAGGATGAGTTTTTGGTCCGCTTTCGCGAAACCTTTGGTGCCGCGAAGAGTGAATTCTCTCGAATAGTAGTGGGGAAGGGTCGTATCTAAGCGAAGGGTGATAAGTTGCTCTTTTTCGGTGACGATGGTGGTTGTTACGATATCGCTTTGCTTGAAATGCTTTCCGATAAGCGTTTTATCGACGCAACGCGCGTCCTCTTCAAAAGCATCGAGCGCCACGCCTGGCTTTGTGCCAAAACTCGATAAAGTCAAAAGGCGATTGCCACGATTGATGTCAAGCGCTTTCGCGATAGGGCCAAGTTCGTGGGTTGGATAATTTTCGCAATTTCTTGAAAGGTAGTTTCTAAGGCGGTAGTGGCGATTCACGTTGCCGCCTGTGATTTCCTCTCTTAAATCATGGCTATAAGAACCATGGGCATAAAGGATTTCGCCGAGGATGCCTGCTCGATAAACGGCCGTGCTAAGCAGCTCGAATTCATCGAAACAACAGTTTTCCAACATCATGATTGGGGTCTTTGTTCTTTCGTAAGTTTCGACGAGTTTCCAACAATCATCGACGCTATAGGCGCCCGCCACTTCGCTTCCGACGATTTTCCCTTTTTCCATGGCATATATCGCCATCGGAATATGCATTTCCCAATCACAGATGATCATGACGATTTGAACGTCAGAGGCATCCACGAGTTCTTTCCAATTCTTATATGTTTTTGGCGTGTTTCCTCTTTGCTTTTGGACTGTTTCGACTCCTTTTTGCATCCGGTCTTCGTATAGATCCGAGAGAGCGACAATGTTGCATTCTGGGCAAGCCATCATGCTGGAAATAAGCAATGAGCCTCGGCTTCCTAAGCCGATCACGCCAACGTTATATGTTTTCATAAAGCATCCTTTCAAAATCAAAACAATTCTACTTTATTCTCTTGTTTAAAAGTTCCTTAAAAAACGTCATTTTTTAGGTAATTCTTGTTTTTAATGCGAAAAATCAGCGGAAACGGAAAACTTAAGGAGAGGGGTTGCTTTTTAGGCTATGAAAAATAGTGTTAGATTTTTTCTAAACAATGGATTTTTACGTTTTTCTAAATAAGGCTTCGAAAGAGAGGATTGTTCCTTTTGATAACGGCGATAAAGCGAAGCTCTTGTTCAAATAAGAATAGATTGATCCGTTAAAAAAAGAAAAAAGGCAGCAAATCATGATCGTTTTATGAATTGCAGCCCTTTTTTGTCAAAAAGCGAAATTGCCGTTTCGGAATATGGCTATTTCCTTCCCGTCCTCGTCGATGCCAGTGATATCAAGGTCTTTTGTGCCAATCATGAAGTCGACGTGGGAAAGGGATTTGTTGATGCCAAAAGCATGGATTTCCTCTTCCGTGTATTTTTCAAAATTCGGATAGAGGCTCGTGAAGCCTTTTCCTAAGGCTAAGTGACAGGCTGCATTCTCGTCGTAGAGAGTGCTATAGAAGATAAGTCCGGTGTTATTGATGGGAGAATCGAATGGGACGAGAGCGCATTCGCCTAAATAGGCGCTTCCTTCGTCGAGAGAGAAGATGCTTCGAAGGAGGTCTTCGCCAACCTCGGCGTGGCAATCGACGGCTTTCCCCTTTTCGAAGCGAATCCAGAATTTATCGATGAGCTGACTTTGGTAGACGAGCGGTTTAGCACTATAGACGATGCCTTCCGCTTCGCCTTTCATTGGCGAAGTGAAACATTCTTCGCTTGGAATATTGGGCTCGAAATAGACGCCTTGAAGCGTCTTTTCGCCACCTCCCTCGAATTTCACGCCGGGAATGAGCCCGACGGTAAAGTCGGTGCCGTTACTCGAGACGTAGTGGAGCTTCTTTAAGCGCATGGCATTGAGCTTCGCGCACTTTTCTTTCAGGGTGGCGTCATGTTTTTCCCAATTCTCTAAGCCATTGCCATCATCGGCTCGGGCGGTTTTGAGTATGGCTTCCCAAAGAGCGT
The DNA here is from genome assembly GCA_002440125.1 of Caryophanales bacterium UBA6356. Classification (GTDB taxonomy): domain Bacteria; phylum Bacillota_I; class Bacilli_A; order RFN20; family CAG-826; genus UBA4951. Next base: position 27,011 of record DJRQ01000007.1, read on the forward strand.
TGACTGCTTGCGTTTTAGAAAGAGAGGGGAAAACTTTCTTGGCCCACTTAACGGAAGGAACGCCCGCAATGACCCATTGGTATTTGTTTTGTCTTTTCTCGATTAAGTCTTTGGCGCCTTTATAACGGGCGGCTTTTACGTAGGCAAGCTTATCCGCTTTAACTCCCTTTAGACCATCCGGGTCTTCGCCATCCAGATAAATGAGAACGGGGAGTTTATTGGTGCGGTAAAGTTCAGCACCGTATTCTTCTTCGGTCAGTTCACCAAGATTTTTGGCTTTGCCATACTTGTAGTCCACTTTGGTCGTTAAGGAACTGCTCCAAGCATACGTCACCCGTTTGGCACCGAGCTTATAGCACATTTTGGCGACAAGCGCTGCGAATTCGTAAAGTTCAACGTCGGCTCTAATAACGACATATTGGCCTTTGGAGACCGCTCCACCTGCTTTGGCGATGAGCAAAGCATAGTTTTCGATGAGTTTTTTAGATACTTTTTTCATTTTTTGTGACCTCGAAGACAATTGTATGGCCTTCGATTGAAAACTCTATCTTTTTTATTTCTAAGAAAGGGAAGCTTCCACGAAAAAAAGCAGAAGGGAAAGGCCTTGGGCGATGCCAAAGAAAATCCAAGATCTCTTGGAAAGAGCCGCTTTCTTTTCATAAAGGAGATAGACGACATATTGAATGGCTGCAAAGAATATCGCCAATACGAAATAAGAAGCGAAGGCGAAGGCATCAAGGCCCCCTCCACTAGCAGAGCCTAGTAGGGAAGACAAAAGAGCGAAAACCGATAAAGCGGCGAAAATGAGGCTTCTACTCCATTCGTGATAACTTCCCGGCTGTCCGCTCCATTCGCCTGAGGGGTCTTCCTTGCTAAAGAGGATATAGGCGCTTAGCCCTCCCAAGGAAAGGCTTATCAAAAGCGATATGATGAAACTCGTAAGATAGGCAGGGTTCTTTATTATTTGAGCATGCATGGTGCTCGCTTTGAGATTCGTGCCATAAAGAATGGGCTCAAGGAAAAAAGCTGCAAAGCTAAAGCCTGGCGCGCTCGCTCCATAAGTTTGGAAAGCCATAGGGACGAAATCTATTTGTTCGCCCCCGACCTTCGAATTGATAGGGATAGAGAGCCATAAAGCGAGTGCTGGGAAAATAGCGGCGAATGCGACGCTTCCTCCTAACAAAATCAAAGCGCTGGAAGTGAGCGAATTTCCTAAGCGAACAAAGAAGGAGGAGAGGAAAAAACTCGAGGAAAGGAAAAGCAAAGAGGAAAGATAGCCCAAGAAAAGCCATAAAGGGTCTATCATCCTTTCCTTTATGGCATACATTGTCGTATTGGTGCTCGTGTTAACGACGGGCGCGCTTGCCAAGCCATAGCGGACATAGTAAATCGCCAAAGGCATCCAATAAGAGAGAGAAAAGACAAGAAGCAAGATGATCAAAGCCGTCAAGGTTCTTATTCTCCTTAATTCTTTCTCTTTGAAAGGCAAAGAGTAGTAGAAGTCCGTTTTGATTTTCTGGAAACGATAGCTTTCCACGAAAAGGGCTAGCAAAGCGGCTAATACAGTCGAAGAAATAACGACGCCTAAAACGGATATGGAGATTTCGGTCCCGAGGGCCTGATAGTCTTTATAAGGGAGGATTTGATAGAAATTGTGAGTCATGCTAACGACAAAAGGAGGGGTGATGATTAAGAAAAAGGAAATGGCAATAAGAGGAATCCATTCTTTCAAAAGGCATGGCAGATATTTTTTAGTCATCGTTGTTCTCTCCTTTCTTTTCGTTTGCTAAAAGCATTTGGGAGGCGAAAATCTCCTCTGTTTCGAGGGGGATTTTCTCGAAAATGATTGGTTTTTCCTTTTCCTTTAGGTTTTTGATTTTCCCTTCGTCTTCGATGACCACGAAATCGACGATTTGGCCGATTTTTCGGAAACTGACGACTTCCAATCCATAGCTTTCGAGCCGTTTCTTTCCAAAATCCCTATCCTCGAATGCCGCTTGGTATTTGGTGAGCCTCGAGCCGAAATCTTCTTCGCTACCTTGCTTTCCGAGCTCTCCTTTCGTTAAGAGAATGAATTGATCGGCCATCCTCTCCAAAGAAAGGAGGTTGTGGGAAGAAAGCAAGACGATCTTCCCCTCTTGGCCGATTGTGATAAGTTCCTCTTTGATGGTGTTGAGTATCAAAGGATCCAAGCCGTCAAATCCTTCGTCGATGAGAATGATAGGACAATTGACTGAGAGCGCCAAAAGAAGGAAGGCTTGGCGTCGCATCCCTTTCGAAAAAGCATTTAATTTTCTTTTCTTTTCCAAATTCGTCCGGAGCAAAAGGCGATTGAACTTTTCTTTGTCGAAATCGTAAAAAACGCTGTAAAAGCCTATTAGATTATCTAAAGTGGCTCCATTGGGAGAATAGGGGTCGTCGGGTAAGAAGAAGACGCGTTCCTTGGCTTCTTTGGTATTGGGATGAAAGGAATCGACGAGTATTTCGCCTTGGTCTTCTTTTAAAATGCCAGCAATAAGACGAAGCAAGGTGCTTTTCCCCGCGCCATTTTGGCCCATTAGGCCAGTAACTCCCGTTCCAATGCGAAGCGTGAGGTTATCGATGGCTTTCGTATCGCCAAAGCATTTGGTCAAATTCCTTATGATTATTTCCATTGTCGAATCGCCTCCTTAATTTCTTCTTTGGTGTAACCTTCTTGCAAGAGCGGCTCCAAGGCTTGGTAAATAATTTCCTTGCTCCGTTTTGAAGGCTTTTTGAGGACGTAATATCCTTTTTTGGGGATCGAAATGGCATAATTTTCATTAATTAGTTCGCCATAACCGCGGAGAGCGGTATTGGGGTTAATGTGATAAGCCAAAGCCAACTCCCTGACGGAAGGTAAGATATCTCCCTCTTTATAGACGCCCAAATCGATGAGACGCTTATAATTTTCTGCCAATTGAAGGTAAACGGGTTTTGCATCATTCATAAATCTGTATTAACTGTATCAATTACTATCCAAATCGTCAATGTCGTTGCATTTTTGCTCTTAAAAGAGACGATGTTGTCTTAAAATAATGGTTGAGGTTACTCCATGAACAAACAATTGAAGATTATGACGATTTTGGGAACGAGGCCTGAAATCATTCGTTTAAGCGAAGTGATTAAAAAATTAGACAAGGAATGTGATCACATTCTCGTTCACACTGGACAGAACTACGATTACGAACTGAATGGTATTTTCTTCGAAGAACTTGGTTTAAGGAAGCCGGACTATTTTCTTAGTGCCGTTGGAAAAGACCTTGGCGAGACGATGGGAAACATCATCGATAAGTCCTATTCGCTCATTAAAGAGGTCAATCCCGATGCGATATTGATTCTTGGAGATACCAATAGCGCTTTGAGCGCCATTGCTGCCAAACGCTTAAAGAAACCCATCTTTCATATGGAAGCGGGCAATCGTTGCTGGGATTGGAATGTGGCTGAGATGACCAATCGCACCATCGTGGATCATATCAGTGACATCAATCTCCCTTATAGCGAATTCGCCTATCAGAATCTCATGCGCGAAGGCCTTTCGAAAGATCGCACCTTCAAAAGCGGCTCTCCCATGCTCGAAGTCATCGACGCCCATCGCGATTCCATCGAAAAAAGCAATGTTCTTTCGCGTCTTGGCTTAGAAAGGAAAAAGTATCTTTTGATAAGTGCTCACCGCGAAGAGAATGTCGATATTCCTTCGAAGTTCATGCGCTTGTTCCCTGCTTTAAACCGAATCGCGGATGAATATAAGCTTCCGGTTATCTTCTCTTGCCATCCTCGAACCCGCAAAAGACTTGAGGAGAAGGGCTTTGTTCTTTCGCAATACATTCGGGAAGATAAGCCTTTTGGTTTCTTCGACTATTGCAAACTTGAAGAGAATGCTTTCGTGGTGCTTAGCGATTCTGGGACTTTGACGGAAGAATCTTCGATCTTTGACTTCCCAGCCGTTCTTATCCGTACTTCGACCGAACGGCAAGAAGGCGTTCTCAATGGCTCAATCGCCATTGGGGGAGTCGATTATGAAACCATTCGTCCTTCGATAGATCGCGCTTTAAGGATGCATAGGGAAGGGAATGCCCTTCCGATAGTGCCAGATTATTCAAAAACGGATGTCTCTCGTTTCGTCTATCAAAAAATAGTCGAGTACATCGATGTTATCCGGAAAGAAACGTGGCTAGAGGACTAACGTCCTTTGGCGAAACCGAATAAAACTAAGAAGCTATAAATGAAGATTTTTAGGTCGAACCAAAAGCTTAAATGAGCAACGTAATAAGAATCGAATTTGGCTTTGGCATAGATGTCGTGGCTTCTCTTCATATGAATTTGGGCGTAGCCACTGAGACCGGGCTTTACCTCGTAGGCATTTGGGACATAGGAAAGACGCGCTTGGATGAGATCGGTTTCGAGTCCCATGGGAAGGGATGGACGAGGGCCGATAAAGGACATATCGCCTTTTAAGATGTTGAAGAGCTGAGGGAATTCATCGATTGACGTTCTTCGCATGAAATGACCCCATTTCGTTATCAAGCTTTGCTGTTTTTCCTGACTCATATTTTCTGGAGCGATATTTGGCGCGTCGACATACATGGAGCGAAATTTATAGATGTGGAAGGTTTTAAGGCCTTTTCCAGCCCTTTCTTGCTTAAAAAGAATGGGCCCTTTGGAAGTAATTTTCGTTAAAAAAGCCGCGATTAGAAGAATCGGAGAAAGCAGTATTATTCCAAGAAGGGATCCGAAGATGTCGATGGCTCTTTTGAAGAAGAGATAAACCTTTTGGCTTCTTTTAAGCGTCGAATTCATGTCTTCACAATTATACACCACTTTTGATAATAAAACCTATTAAAATCCAGCATTCTTCCTTTCTTTGAGGCCTCTATTAGGTTAAACTTTCACAAAAGAGGTTATTTATGAGTGACATTTTTGATGGCAAAGTGCTCTTGGTAACGGGCGGAACGGGTTCTTTTGGACATGCCGTTGTGGAGCGGTTTTTGAAAACGAATATCAAGGAGATTCGTATATTGTCTCGCGATGAGAAAAAGCAAGACGATATGCGAAAACAATACGATAATCCGAAATTGAAGTTCTATATTGGCGACATCCGCGATTATGTTGCCATCAAAGGGGCGTTTAGGGGCGTGGATTACGTTTTTAGCGCAGCTGCTTTAAAGCAAGTACCCTCTTGTGAGTTCTATCCGATGGAGGCAGTTAAGACGAACGTTATCGGAAGCGATAATGTTATTTCCGCTTGCCTTGCCAATCATGTCAAGAAAGCGATTTTCCTTAGCACCGATAAAGCGGCTTATCCCATCAATGCGATGGGAATGACAAAAGCCCTTATGGAAAAGAACGTTATCGCCCGTTCTCGCCAAATGAAAGAAGGGGACCCCGTTCTTTGTCTAACCCGGTATGGAAATGTTATGGCGAGCAGAGGTTCGGTCATTCCTCTTTTCCTTGAACAAATCAAAGAAGGGAGACCATTGACCATCACCAATCCCGAGATGACCCGTTTCATGATGACATTAGAAGATGCGGTGGATCTTGTTCTTTACGCATTCGAACACGGAAAGCAAGGGGATCTCTTCGTTCAGAAAGCGCCTAGCGCGACCATTGAAACCCTAGCAAAAGCGGTCCTTTCGCTCACCAAGAGCGATGTGGGTGTCCAATATATCGGTACTAGACACGGTGAGAAGCTTTATGAGACTTTGGTGACGGAAGAGGAAATGCTCCGGGCTTACGATGAAGGCGATTTCTTCCGCATTTGCGCTGACAACAGGGATTTGAATTACGATCAATACGTGACGCAAGGCAATAAGAAGCTTGATTTAGGTCATAGTTATACCTCCCACAATACTGAGAGACTTACTGTTGAGGGGATGGAAAAAGAGCTCCTTCGCCTTAAAGAATTCCAAAAGTAAAGATGAAAGTTTTGGTGACTGGAGCAAAGGGCTTTATCGGGAGGCACCTTTGCCGCGCTTTAAAGAGAAATGGAGATACTGTTTTTGCTTTTGATTTAGGGAATACCGATCTAGAGCTTCGAGACTATATCGCCCAAAGCGATTTCGTCGTTCATCTTGCTGGTATCAATAGGCCTTTGAATCCAAGCGAGTTTTACGATGGAAATTTCAATTTTACAAAGAAATTGTTGGATTTTCTGGCTTTTCAAAAAAATCCATGCCCCATCCTTTTTTCTTCTAGCACCCAAGCGGCTCTTGATAACGATTATGGAAAATCGAAAAGGATGGCGGAAGATCTTCTTTTGAACGAGATACCTCAAAGGAAAGTGTTTGTTTTTCGTCTCTATAACGTCTATGGCCCAGGTGCTCGCCCCTCCTATAACAGCGTGATCGCCACTTGGTGTGACGCTTTGACGCATGATAAGCCGATGGCGGTTAACGAAAAGAATCCCGTTATCGATTTTGTTTATATCGACGATGTGGTTTCTTATTTCATTGGGGCCATCCATTCGGACCTTGAATCTTCTACGAAAGAAAAGCCCATTTTGTATGTCGAACCTTTTGATGAAGTTCCTCTTTTGGATGTTCTCGCCCTTCTTCGCTCTTTCAAAGAATCTCGGAAGAATTTGGATCTTCCCCTTCAAAGAGGGTTTTCCAAAAAACTATACGCTACGTATCTTAGCTACCTTCAAGAAGGGGATTTTGCCTATTCTTTGAATCCCCATTCGGATGAACGGGGTTCTTTTACCGAATTCCTTCATATTCCATCCTATGGCCAAGTGTCGGTGAACGTTTCGCATCCTGGCGTAACGAAAGGGAATCATTATCACGAGACGAAAAACGAAAAATTCCTTTGCGTTTCCGGCTCCGTTTTAATTAAACTTCGCAAAGTCGGAACCAAAGAAATTGTTTCTTATCGGGTGAGCGAGAGCGACTTGAAAGTGGTGGATATCCCTCCTGGATATACCCATTCCATTTCAACGCTCGGCGAGAAGGATTCCGTGACGATTATGTGGGCGAATGAGCCTTTCGATCCCCTTCATCCCGATACCTATCACGAAGATGTTTAGCCAACTTGCTTTATTGAAAGGCTAATTCTTTTGCGCGCTAAATCGACCCCAATGACTTTTACTTTCACGATTTGGCCGAGTTTTAGGCATTCGCTGGGGTGGGATATATAGCGGTTTGCTATTTCCTTTATGTAGACGAGCCCATCTTGGTGAACCCCGATATCTACGAAAGCGCCGAAATCGCTGAGATTTCGTACCGTCCCATCTAATATCATTCCCTCTTTAAGGTCTTTGATGTCTTTGACGCTATTTTCTAAGGAAGCGATTTCGATCGATTCCCTTAAATCCCGACCTGGTTTTTTTAACTCTTCGGTGATGTCCTTTAGCGTGTAAGGGCCTAAGCACGTCTTCTTTTGAAGCTCGTCGAAGGAGTGGTTTTCCTCAAGAATGCTCTTCGCCTTATCGGTTCCGAGGTCTTTAAGGGAGAGTCCTAATGCGTCAAGCAGTTTCATTGTGGCTTGGTAGTCTTTTGGGTGAACGGCGCTTCTTTCGAGCGGGTTCTCGTTTTCGATACGTATGAAACCGGCTGCATCCATAAACGTTTTTTGACCGAATCCCTTGACCTTCAAAAGGTCTTTTCGCTCTTTGAAGGGACCATGTTCATCGCGATAATGCACGATTTCCTCGGCGAGTTTTTGGGAGATTCCGGAGACATAGCGAAGAAGTGAGAAGGAAGCGGTGTTAAGCCATACGCCGACTTCATTGACGGCATCGGTTGTGGCGGCTTCGAGGGTTTGCTTTAGTTTCTTTTCGTCCATGTCGTGTTGATATTGGCCAACCCCAATGGCTTCAGGAGGTATTTTGACAAGTTCCGCCATCGGATCAAGAAGGCGTCTGGCCAAAGAGACGGCGCTTCTTTCGTCGATATCCATTTTGGGGAACTCTTTTATAGCCAGCGAAGAAGCGCTATAAACGCTAGCGCCAGATTCGTTTACGATGACAAGCAATATCTTTTCTTTGAGTCCTTCGCTTTCCAAATATCTTTGCAAAAAGGCCTCGCTTTCGCGACTGGCAGT
>DJRQ01000009.1 GCA_002440125.1 Caryophanales bacterium UBA6356
AAAAAGAAGCGAATTCTTAATATCCCAACCAGGAAACGTGCTATGATACAACTCGGTCCAAAAGACTGGGGGAGCCCTATAAGGCGCTGAGAGGTTACGAAAGAGTAACGACCCCGATACCTGAACTAGGTAATGCTAGCGTAGGAACGACTCTTAAAGTTTTCCTTTTTCCGCTGGCAAAGCGGATTTTTTATTTAAAAAGGAGGTTTTTATGAAATCCTTGTTCAACATCAAAATCATCGCCGAAATCGCCATTTTCGCCGCGATTGGCTATGTGCTTGATCTTTGCGCCGGCGCTTATAGCGCGTCGCTTTTCCCAAGCGGCGGATCCATCGGCATCGCCCTTGTCGCCGTCTTTATCGTTTCCTTTCGAAGAGGCCCGGTAGCGGGCATCCTTACTGGACTTATCATGGGCTTGCTTGATTTGGCTGATGGGTTTTACGCTATCGCGGGCGAATGGTGGAAAGCTTTTTTACAAGTCGCGCTTGATTATTGGATCGCCTATCCTTTAGCCGGTTTCGCCGGATTCTTCGCTTCTCTTTTTCAAAAGAAGAAAGAATGCGCGGGCGCGAGAGTCTCTCTTGTCGTCGTTGGTTGCTTCTTAGGTGGCTTATTGAAATTTCTTTCCCACTATCTCTCAGGCGTTTTATTTTGGGGCGATGATCCAAGCGCCTTCGCTTGGGGGCTTTCCTTCCTAAATAAATGGGTTTATTCGCTTCTCTATAACATGGCCTATATGTTGCCATGCATCGTTCTTTCGGGTGGGATAATGGCTCTTGTCGCTTGGAAATATCCAAAGTTTTTGGAAGTTAGCGACAATGAGAAAGAAAGTGTGGAGGTAAAGCAATGAAAAAAGCAATCGCGCTCACATTAAGCGGTTTTTATGGTGGCATATGTTTTCTCGTTTATTACATTATAAGCGCTATCAAAGCCACTTCCGGCGATGAATATGGCGCCAGTATCGCCGGTGGAAATAGAGATCTTCTTGTCCTTTCCATTATTTTTCTTTTCCTTGGCGCCTATGGTCTTTATTGCCTTCTTTTTGCTCTCAAGAAAAAAACCGAAAATCCTTGCTATTTCCCTTTCCTTTTGATGTCTATTGGCGCAATCGGATTCTTCTATTTTCTGGGAGTTGCTATTTCAAACGGACAAGAGGGTGTCTCGCTAGCAAAGCCTCTCCTCTTCTCTATCTTTTTCCTTATTCCCCTCGGCATAGGAATTTGGGATTTAAGAACGAAAGTTAAGAAATCTTCCAATTCATAGGATCTAAACCGTTTTCAATAAGGAAATCATTCGCTTTTGAAAAGAGATGCATCCCAAACCATCCACCATGGCTAAGAGCCAAAGGGGAAGGGTGGGATGCTTTTAATATGAGGTGTTTAGGATTATGAACGAAGGTAGCATAGCGCTTGGCAAAATTCCCCCAAAGCATGAAGACCATCGGGTGAGGGATGGTATCCAAATAGCTTAAGACTGCCGCCATAAAAGAATCGTATTCCTTGCATTTATGAGAAAGGGGCTTGCCAGCGCGAACGGAAAGATAAGCGTTTAAGAGTAACGCTCCTTGCAAAGCCCAAGGCGTTAAATCCCCATTTTCAAAGTTCATAGAGATGCCAATGTCTTTCTCAATCTCTTTGTAGATATTCCTAAGGCTGGGTGGAAGATCCAAACCCCGAGGAACGCTAAAGGAAAGCCCCATCGCCTGACCGGGATTGGAATAAGGATCTTGCCCAATGATAACGACCTTTAAAGAGTCGGGATTCGTTAATTTGAAGGCCTGAAAAAGCATATCGCGAGGAGGATAAATGGTGAAATTTTCGTATTCTTTGTCCAAAAATCCGTGAAGCGACTTCGCATACGGCTTGTCTTTGATCGAGTCAAAAAAATCTTTCCAATCGCTTAACATCGTTTTTCATTATAAAAGAAATTCCGAAAGAGGTTTATAATTGCCTTTGAAAATGAAGATTTTGTGGCTTTTTAACCATCCAGCCCCTTATAAAGTGGACTTCTTTAATGAGCTTGGGAAGAAAACGAATTTAACGGTGCTATTCGAAAGAGCTTCCGAAAGCGACCGCAATCGTCTTTTTTACCATAGTAAGGCAACTCACTTTAAGCCTGTTTTTCTAAAGAGCATCTCTTTAGGATCCCGCAACAACATCGCTTCGGGCTTTCTACCTTTCTTAAGAGATAGAACCTATGACATCATCGTCATCAACGGATGGTCTTCTTTCACCGAAATGAAAGCGATTCGTTACCTTAAAAAACGAAAAATCCCCTATGTTTTCGCGATAAATGGTGGAATAGTGCCAAAGAAAGAATCCTTCTGGAAAAGAAAGCTCAAAACCAAAATGATCGGCGGGGCAAACAATTATTTGTGCCCTGATCTCGAAAGCGAAGAGTATCTCCTCCATTATGGAGGAGCTAAAGATGCCATCGCCCTTTTCCCTTATAGCACCCTTTTTGAAAAAGAAATATTGGAAAAACCTTTAAGCGAGGAGGAGAAAGAAGAAAGAAAAAAGAAGCTTGGCCTTCCAGCCAAGCCTATCTATATTGCTGTCGGAGCCTTTATCGAACGTAAGAACATCTCCTTCCTGCTTTCCGATATTTGGACTCATGTCTCTAAAGAGAAAGAGCTTTTCCTTATCGGGGAAGGGCCATTGAAGGAAGCATATTCCGAAATCATAAAAGAAAAAAGCCTCAAGAACGTCCATCTTTTGCCCTTCCAATCAAAGGAGAAGATACTCGACTATTTAAGCGTTTCGGAAATGTCGCTTTTTCTTACCAAAGAGGACATCTATGGACATGTTGTGAACGAGTCTCTTTCCCAGGGATGCCCTGTTTTGGGAAGCGATTGCTCGAATGCCGCAAAGCACCTCATCAAGAATGGCGAAGACGGTTATGTTTTCCCTTTGAGAGATAAGAACGACTTTGTCGCTATTTTGGAAAAAGAAATTCCTTTTTCGATGCGCCTAGAAGCCATTCGGGTTGCCAAGGAAAACACTTTGGAAAAAATGGCTTTGACCCATCTTTCCTTCTTTGAAAGGATCCTTTCCAAATGAAAAAGATTCTTTATCTAACCACCGCCCTCGAGGAGAAGGATTACGATTATTACCTGAAACACGGCTACCCCATCTCCAACCCCTCGAATCAAAACTTCCATTCCAATGCCATTAGCGCCCTCAAGAAAGAATATGAGGTACTCGCTTTGACGCTTGTTCCTTTTGAAACAAAGTCCATAAGACCAATCGACAATTCGACGCATATCTATATCGAGCACCCAAGGAACATCATCCAAAAGATTCTGGCGCTTCAAGAGCTCAAAGAAGAAATCAAAGCACTTCCAAAAGATTTTAGCGCCATCATCTATGACCCCTTAAACGAAGCTCTTTCCCGTATGAGCAGCTATGCCAAAAAGATATTAGAAGTCCCTCGTTTCGCCTTTTTAACAGATAATCCCTTCAATATCACATCGATGAGTATCCATAAGGCAAGAACATTGATTTCTTTAGTTCGTTCTTCCGAGGGAGCCATCTCCCTTACCTCAAAACTTCTTGAAATCTATGGGCTAAAAGAAAAACCCCATGAAATCATCGAAGGTTTAGCCATCCCTAGCAAGAGCAAGCCTTATCAAAGCGAAAGACCCTACTTTTATTTCGGCGGAACCCTTTTAGAGAAATATGGCGTAAAACTACTCATCGAAGCCTTTCAAAAGGCGAACCTCGAAAACCTAGATCTCTATATCGCCGGACATCGAAAAGAAGAGCTTCCCATCTCCAAAAACGTTCATTTCTTAGGACAGGTGACCAAAGAAGAAAATGCCGCTTATCAAAAGGGCGCCTACGCCGTTATCAATCCTCGTCCTTTTTCGAAGAAGCTCGACGCCGAAAGCATTCCTTCCAAAATGTTCGAATACATCGCTAACGCAAATCGCGTCATCTCCACCAAAAACACCTTCTTCGAAAAGAATTTCACCAATGACATTATGTGGATTGGAGAGGGTAATACCGATGATTTTTCGATTTTCTTCGATAATTTAAAGCGGAATGGTCTTTCTTCCATCCCTTTGTTAGACCCTTTTCAAAAACAAAAGTTCCTCTCCCTTTACGGAGAGAGCTCCTTCAACAAGAAGATTACTTCTTTGCTGGATTCGCTTCCCGAATCAGATTGCTTTCAATATTGTCCATAAGCTTCTTGAAAGAGAGATTTTCTTGATAATATCTACGATTCCTTTCGCCCATCTCGAAAAGAGCCGTTTCATCAAGCGTTTGAGCTTTTTTAAGAGCGTCCAAGACGCTTTCTTTGTTCGGCTCGATTAAGAAAGAACCTTGGGCTTTTAGAAGCATATCGGCGCCTCCTTTCCCGATAGAAGCCAAAATCGGCCTCCCATCTTCCAAAGAGGAAAGAAGTTTTGTCGGTATTGTCATAGAAACATAATCGTCCCCTTGTTCTAGCGAAACGACATTCATAAAAGCGTTTCTCTTATAAGGTGACGCTTCATCTTGAGAGAGGTGCCCCAAGAAAAAAACTTTATCTTCTAGCTTAAGAGCATGGACGAGCGCTTCCATCTTTTCTTTTTCGCTTCCTTCGCCAATGATGTAGAAACGATAAGGAGTTTCCTTTTCAAGCAAAGAAAAAGCGGCGATAAAAGGGGCTAAATTTTGCACTCTTCCGATATTTCCGCAATAGACCAAAGGCTTCTCCCCTTCCTGGAAGGGATTAGGCAATTCTCGATTGATCTCTTCAATCGGCTGATAAACGAGAACGGAAGGCTTTTCAATTCCTAAAACCTTTTCGAAATAGTCTTTAAAACCCGGAGAGGAAAGAAAAAACAGATCGGCTTCGTCATAGATTCTCTTAGAAAGACGAAAGAGGTATTTGTAGAGCAAGGTTCCTTTTTTCGTAATGCCAGCGGCAAGCACGCTTTCGGGCCATAAGTCAAAAACGTGGATAACATAAGGAATATTTCTTCTTTTTTTGAAAACACGCACTCCTTCCAAAGACAATATCGGCGAAAAATTAAAGCCGTACACCAAATCGTATGGAGCGTCGCATTTCTTTAGAAACCGTTTGGAATTGACCCAAAAAGAGAGATAGTTAAGAACCAAGGAAAGAATCCCTTTTTTTCTTTTATGGAGTTTCACGCGATGGATGTTCACGCCATTACGGGTTTCATTATCGATAGAATCGTACTCTTTCGGAGGCTCTTTGAAGCCATAATTGGGTTTTCCAGTGAGAACATCGACCGTATGTCCCCTCTTGGCGAGCTCTTCGGCAATCAAAGTGCTTGGAAAAGATTCGGGATAATAGTATTGGGAAATTAATAAAATTCGCATCGCTTCTTTATTTTATTCCTAAACTCAAAGAAGAAGAAGATTTTGATTTGCTCCTTCCTCCACTTAAAAACGTTTATAATGATTGTTGCAATGTTAGCGAAACGACTTCACGAAAATAAGGGGAAACGGTTTTTAGCGACACTCGTTAGAAAACCCATCCAATTTCTTTCCCCCGTTTCCTATGTAAAATTCCAATATAAATACATCACCCACCATAAGCTCAATTTGAAGAATCCTCTCCGTTACACGGAAAAGCTTCAATACCTCCGTCTTTTCGTATATCCGAAAATGGACGAAGTCTCTCGCTTAGCTTCGCGCGATGGCGCAAGGGAGTACTTAAAAGAAAAAGGATACGAAAACCTTCTTATTCCTTCCTTAGGCGTCTACGATTCTTTTGAAGAAATCCCTTTTGAGACATTCCCCAACAGCTTTGTTTTGAAGTGCACACACGCTTCGGGATGGAACGAGATCGTCAAAGATAAATCCCATTGGGATCAAGAGAAGACAAAAAAGAAATTTCATAAATGGCTTCGAAGCGATTATGGCAAGAAGACAACCGAGCCCCACTATAGCAAAATAAAGCCAAGGATTTTGGTGGAACAATATATAGGAGAAAAAGACGCCTTACCAACCGAATACAAAATACACGTCTATAATGGCAAGGCGCGTTACCTTTATGTCGTAACGGGGCGAGGAAAGGATATCCGTTATAACCACTATTACATCGATTGGACCCCTTGCGATGGGGCTCAATTCAATGGGTGGCAAAAGGCGGATTATCCATTAAAAAAGCCAAATAACCTTGCAGAAATGGCTCGTATTGCGGAAAAGCTCGCCGAGCCCTTTCCTTTTGTAAGAGTCGATCTTTACGATATCGATGGCAAAATCTACTTTGGCGAAATGACTTTTACCCCTGCCAAAGGAACTCTTATTTTCGACGATGATGAGGTTGATTTTGAGCAAGGGAAATGGCTCGATATCACTAAAGAAATCAAAACGAATTAGTTCCAAGAAGAATTCGGAAACATCACTTCATAAAGAAGCAAGCCGAATTGGTAGTCCGTCGTTTTTGGCATTTCGCTCGCTATTTTCCCAGTGCAATTGCTAAAGCGATCTTCGAAATTATCGTAATGAATGCCAATGCCACTGATACCTTGAGGATCTAAGCCAACATCAGAGAAACGGAATCCAAAAATGGTAGTGCCTTCTCCACCGTGATCCGTCTCCGTTATCGTTTGTTTGCACTTCACTGTCACATAATCGTATTTGTTTCCATTTCGATAATAGAAATCCACGCTTAAATCGAAAGCGCTTATCCTCGGTTCATTCTGATTATGCCCTCTTCCGCCGACATAGTCGCTTCCGCCTCGGAAGCTCATCAGGAAATAATCGCCCTCTTTCATCTCTTTGCTATAGAGATTTGTGAAACCATTATTCTCCAAGCAGACAAAAGCCAAGGAATGATAGCCATCGCAATAGAGTTGGCCATTATAGAGTTTGCTTAAATAGCCGTTCTTAAAGGAATCGTCGACCCGCCCCATAGAATAATAACGGCCGAAAGAAGGATTCTTCTTAAAGAAATCGTCATCGCCTAGATCTTTATATCCCGGAACCCAATCGTACATGCTATTCAACGAGACGTTTTTATTCTTTCCATTTTCATCCTTGACGGTAGCTTCAAAGAGTTCGGGAGCGCCGTTATTAACGCCAGTACGAGTCCCATAAGGAGCTTTAACGACAATAGAGGCCACGCTCGTAAGATAATTCCACGTTACTTTTAAAGTCGCTTCCCCTTCTCCTTTTATTTCGAGATGGGTGCCGTTCCATACGACAATCGAAGGGTCGCTTGAATAATAGTCGAATTCTTCTGGCGAAGTGGAAATCTCTTTCGACCCTTCATCGAGAATCTTAGGTGAAAGAGAGACGAAATAATCGCGCCAATACCAAACGAAACCATCTTCTTGCTCCCCTTCCGCCATAAGAACTTCCCAGCCAGGAACGAGATTAAAGCCGTTAATGCTATCATTGCCACCCGTATAGGCCACTTTATAAACATAGGGGGTATAAGTGACGCTTCCGACTCCATTATTGGTGCCATTCCAATAGGAGTCGCTTGTCAAAGTAATCTCTTTTTTGAGATGGCCTTTCTTAGCGCCGACTTCATCGTGATTCATGAAGAAATAATCGGTAAAAGATCCAATCTCATAATCGCCTTCGCGATAAGTCTCGTTTGTTTTTGCGCATGAAGCGAGAAAGGGAAGAAAAAGAAGGGGTAAATACTTTTTGATTTTTTTGTTATGCATGGGTTTCTTCCTTTCTTTTCTGGGAACGAGCCAAGAGAGAAGGGCTAGGAGAATAAGCCTCTCCCAAAGAAGCTAAGACAAGCAAGAAAAGAGGATTTAAAGTAAGAGGAGAAACATAATTGGAGACGCCTTTGAAGGGCAGGGAATCGCAAAAGAAAGTCTCATAAAAGAAGAAAGAGAAAACAAACATCATGAAGAAGTATCGAGAGCCCTTAATGTCTCCACCTTCTCTTATGTAACGTCTAAGGAGTGGAAAGAGGAAGGATAAAAACACGCATAAGCCAAGGAAACCGAGAATGCCTGTCTCCATAAGAGCGTTGAATTCGAAAGTGTGCAAGTTAAAGGACGTCCAATAAAGGGATTCATTGCCCCAATCGCTACTCGAGAGAATAGTCGAAGAGCCGATCTCTTTAAATCCATGGATATCATAAACGGGCATGCCAAAGAACGCCCTTTGAGAGAAAAGGCCGTCCATAAATACAGCATTTATGGTTCTATTGATGCCTTTTAAGAGTTTCCCATTATTGAAAATCTTCGAGAGCGCTTTGCTCGACTCATAGACGTTGTCTCCTTTGGCTGCCGTAACCATAATAAAGAGAACAAGAACGGCTACTAGAAGAAGACACGAAAAGTAAGCGATCTTCTCCCATAATGGCACCCTTTCGGATCCTTTGAGAAAGCGCACGAGCAAAGTTATCAACAAAAGAGGAACGAAAGCGATTAAGGCATAGTAATTAAAAACAAGAAGCACGCTTAAAAAGCCGATAAGGCCGGCAATAAGGATAAAGAAAAAGAGAACTTTCTCTTCTTTGGGTTTAATGAAGAAAAGCGAAAGAAGGCTGGAACCTAAAACAAAAGGAGCAAGGCTTCCAAAATAAGGCGAGACAAAAGCCAAGGAAAACCCATCGATAATAGCCATCTCTTCGGCGATCCTATAACGAACGCCGTCATAGAAATAAACGGCGTCTTTATAACGGATCAAATAAAAGAAGCCATATTGCGACAAAGAGGCCATAAGGTTCATGAAGCAATAAAGAGAGAGACCGCAAAGAATGGTGTAAAGAAGAATGTGCTTAGGCATTTTGGGATCTTTTTTTATTTCCATTCCAAAAAGGAAAGCACCTATAAGACCGAGTATGGAAATCGCGTTAATGGCGACATTGCCAAATCCCATCGAAAGCCAAAAGAGAGAACAAAGACTGAACAAGAAAAAGACGCCAAGAGGCAAAAGAGTCAAAAGAAGGACTTTTGTTTTCTTTTTGTCTTCCTTTCCTTCTTTATCAAGAACCAAGAAGACAGCAAGAGCAAAGAGAAGACCAAACAATATCGTCGTAGTTGTTTGATTGCGATATCCGCCAACATTAAGAGCGAGTAAGCCAATAACAAGTATCCCTAAATAACCCACAAGCGAATGGGTTCCAATTGACCGGACCGATTCCAAAAAAGACTTTTTTGTTTCCATCACCAATACGCTCCACCAGCGACCTTTTCAAAACCTTTCGGCTTTGTGGCCGGTCGAATCCAATATTCGTTTTCGAGTTCTTTGATATAAGGGGCATTCTCCCAGCGACTCCCCAAAATGCCAAAAAGAAGCTGGGTGGAGCCACCCGTTTGAATCGCTTTCTTCCCAATGCTTTTGATGTAGAGAGTCAAAAGGCTGCCATAGGCGCCGCACCCCACCAAAGCAAGATCAAAATCAATCTGAGAAATTCTTGCCTCCATCTCCTCCAAAGCACGCATGAAACTGGGGAAACGATAATCTGTTTCATCCCCCATAGTAATAGGCGAAGCAAGGAGTTTCAAATCGAATTCAGGAAGGATTTGCGGATTTTTTTGGAAAACTTTTTCTCTTCTTCCATATTGAAAGGAAATTTCGTCGATGAAAGGATAAATAACGAGAATTTTCCTGCCTTTTAAGGAAGGAGTCCAATTCCCAAGAACCGGATTAAGGACATCTCCATTCATCAAAAGATGGGATTTTGCATAGGTTTTTACAAAATATCCTTCTTTCCTTAAGCCCAGTATCCCTATCCCATCCGCATTCTTCATGCGAGTTTCATAGAGATTTGCATATTCCAATAGATGTTTATCGGTCGTGGGGTAATAGCCCGCGGTTTCTTTCATGACGATTCTCGTTTTCTCTTCGAACGTCTTCCGTCTTCCTTCTTTAATTCTTTCCGCATCGCTTAAGCAAGCGAGTTCTGCTTCGCCGAGTTTTATGAAAGCGAACGGCTTATCTCCTTCAATAAGGGAAATAACCTTTTGGGAAGACTCGTCAAGGGAAAGAACTTTCTCCCCATCCATCTTCGCTTTCGAAGGCTTTACGCCGAAAGCCGCTTTGAAGGCCTCTTTTGTCAAATAATTTTGGTAACTCATATTAGCCTCATTATAACAATAAAAGCGCCCAAAACGATAGGAGAACAAAAGACCCCCTATTCATTAATGAATACGCTTTCTTTTTCTTTTTATCCAAAACGTTGTCTCGAATAAAAAAGATAGCCTATAATTATTCCGCTTACCTAGTAAGTGAATGTGAATTGCAAAAGGAGAAATTAAGAATGCCATTCATTGAAGAAATCCATGCGCGTCAAATTATTGATTCCCGTGGAAATCCAACCGTCGAAGTCGAAGTGACTACCGAAAGCGGCGCTTTCGGACGTGCCGCTGTTCCTAGTGGCGCAAGCACTGGCGAACGCGAAGCTCTCGAACTTCGTGACGGCGATAAGAAAGTTTTTAACGGAGCTGGCGTTTTAAAGGCCGTTAACAATGTCAACGAAATCATTGCCCCAGCCCTTTTAGGCAAAAACGTCATCAATCAAGTTGACATCGATGAAACGATGATCAAACTCGATGGCACCCCAACCAAGAGCAAACTTGGCGCCAACGCCATCCTCGGCGTCTCTCTCGCTTGCGCGAAAGCGGCTGCGGACTACCTCGGCATTCCTCTTTACCGTTATCTTGGCGGCCCAAATGCCAAAAAGCTCCCCGTCCCAATGATGAACGTCATCAATGGTGGCAAGCACGCTGATTCCTCCGTCGATTTCCAAGAATACATGATCATGCCAGTCGGCGCGAAAAGCTTCCATGAAGCCCTCCAAATGGGTGCCGAAACCTTCCATGCTCTTAAGAAGATCCTCAAAGATCGTGGCGATGTCACCGCTGTTGGCGACGAAGGTGGTTTTGCCCCTAATGGCATGAAGAGCAACGAAGAACCTCTTGAAGTTCTCGTCGAAGCCATCAAGAAAGCCGGATATGTTCCTGGCAAAGACATCATGCTCGGCATGGATGTCGCAAGCTCTGAGTTCTATGATGCCGAAAAGAAGAAATATGTCCTCCACCGCAGCCATGGTGGCGAACTCACCAGCGAGGAGATGATCGATCTTATCGCAAAGTTCGTTGATAAGTATCCTTTAATCACCGTCGAAGACGCTCTCAGCGAAAACGATTGGGAAGGTTGGCAAAAGCTTACCGCCCGCCTTGGCAAAAAAGTCCAACTCGTTGGCGACGATCTCTTTGTCACCAACAAGATCTATGTCGAAAAAGGAATTGAGATGGGCTGCTCCAACAGCGTCCTTATCAAAGTCAACCAAATCGGTTCTTTGACCGAAACGCTTGACACTTGCGAAAAAGCAATGCGCAATGGCTGGACTTGCGTCGTCTCTCACCGTTCTGGCGAAACCGAAGACACCACCATCGCCGACCTTGTTGTTGCCCTTAACGCTGGACAAATCAAGACTGGTTCCATGTCCCGCACGGACCGCATTTGCAAATACAACCAACTTCTCCGTATCGAAGAAGAGCTTGGCGAGAATGCGATCTATCCAGGAATGGATGCCTTCTATAACCTCAAAAAATAAGGTTATTCGTCATAATTATTGAAATGGGACGCCGCAAGGCGCCCTTTTTTTAAAAAGAGAAGTCGAAAGATCAATCGCGTTTGTTTTTATACTTTTTAGAAGCGTTCCCGATATGCCGCATACAACCAATTTCGAAAAACTTCAAAGTTACTTCAATTTATACTTCAATGTTACTTCAATGTCACTTTGAAGTAGTTCAAAATCCAAAAAAAGGAAGGGAATTCAAGCAAAAACGGCTTCGAATAGCTAAGCCAATAGAAGAATATTAAGGATGCATTCAATTGGCAAAAGATAGACAAGCAAGAATCGGGAACAATGCTCTTCCATTGTCTTTGCACTACACTTTTGGTAAAGACGCTATAGAATGAGGGTGCATTGAGGGAGGTCTTTTTATGGATGTCTTAGAAGCAATTAAAGAGAGACGAAGCGTGCGAGAATTTTTGGATAAACCAGTGAAAAAGGAGGACATAGAAATCTTGCTTCGCGCGGGTATGAGCGCCCCTAGCGCCATAAATAAGCAACCTTGGGAATTCTACGTTCTCGAAAGCAAGGAAGCGCAAGAAGAAGCTAAAAAAGTACTTGTCTATGGCCGTTTTAACTCGCCTCTTATGATCATTGTCGCCATCAATCAAGAGAGAACCGAACAAGGTATCGCTCATGGTTTAGGCTATTGCGACGCGGGTGCGGCTACCGAAAACATCCTCTTAGCAGCCAAAGGACTTGGCTTAGACGGCGTTTGGTGCGCCGTTTGGCCAGACGAAGGAAGGATGAATGGCATACGAAAAGCCCTAAAGATTCCTTACACCGTAGAACCTTTTGCCGCCATCCATATAGGATATGCAAAAGAGCCAGGCGAACCGAAAGATAAATGGGACGAAAATAAAGTTCATATTTTGTAAAAGAACTGCAAATCACCCTCGTTTTATGAAAGGAGTCTTCCAATGAAAGTATTTGGAAAAGAAAGAAACAGAAGGCTAATGAACGCCATCTTGTTGATGGTCATAGGCGTGTTAATGGCCATTTTCAGCGCCTTTGCCGTAGATATATTCGCTTATACATTGGGAACCGTTTTCTTGGTAATAGGCACCTTCTATATCGTCTGTTGCCTTATCGGCTTTGCCTTCTTTAACCCCTGGCTTTTGCTTCAGGGCCTTCTCAATTTGATTATTGGTTCTATCGCCGTTTCCGATCCAAACGCTTTTACGACCTGGGTCTTCTACATCGCGGCTTTCTTCCTTATCTACCAAGGCGTCTTAGAAATCGCTTATAGCTTTGACTTGAAAGTGATGGCAGTTAAGAATTGGTGGCTCGATCTCGCTTATGGCATCCTCATGATTGCTTTATCGGTCCTTGTTATCGCCTTGGACCTTTCCAAAGGGGTGGGTGCCAATATCCTTATGATCGTTGGTGGCGTTGGCTTATTCGTTTCTGGCTTCCTTGAAGCTTTATTCATCCTTCTCTTGCATCGTACTTTCAAAAGAAAGATGAGAAAAGACGACGATAATGACCATGATGGCAAGGTGGTCGCGGAGCAATAAAAGCTATGATTAAAGGAATGATGATTTTAGCCGATGGCTTTGAAGATACCGAAGCCATCGCCACAAGAGACGTTTTAGAAAGAACCCACCAAATCCAAGTGGACCTTGTTTCATTAACCTCTCGAAAGGAAGTTCGTTCCAGCCATAACGTCTTTGTTCTCCTTCATAAGACGCTTATGGAGGTGAATGAAAAAGACTACGACTTCGTCGTTTTGCCAGGCGGCAAAGAAGGAATGGAAAATCTTAAGAAAGACGAAAAAGTGCGTTCTCTTCTTCTTCGTTTCTTTAAAGAAGGGAAGTTGGTGTCCGCAATATGCGCCTCCCCATCCATCCTTGGAGAGCTTGGTATATTAAAAGGGAAGAAATACACTTGCTTCCCAGGTTTTCAAAGCAAAGACGGCGACTATCTCAATATCGCCGCCGTCAAAGATGAAAATGTCATCACCGGCCATTCTATGGCCTATTCCATCGATTTTGGAATGGAAATCATCCGTTATTACTTAGGAGAGGATGGCGTTCGAAAGATTCTACCAGGCACAAACGGTTAGTTATCTTCTTCCGATAGATTCTTCAAGACCGCTTTGAAGAGCAAACCAAGCGGCGCCTCTTGAACCGTCATTGCTATCTAGAAAGGTGAAACGAAGCCCTTCGAAGGCTTCGTTTTTCATATAACGTTTCATCGTCTTTTTAGCCTCTTCCAAGAAAAAATCCTTTAAGAGCAAAAGCTTGCCGGCGAGTACGATGTTCGATATTCCTTGTAGACGATAGACGTCATAAAGAGCAAGGCCGAGGTATTGGCCCGCTCTCTTTAGTGTTGATGCGTATTTCCCCGGATTCTCAAAAAGCTCTTTCTCACTGATTTGAAGCTTATTAAGAAGGCCTTTCACACTCACCAGAGAGGTAAGAGTCGCTTCCTTGGGATCAAGGCTCAAATCGTAAACAGTATGGCCTAAATCCATAGAATTGCTACCAGAAACAATCGAGCCATCAAAGAAAACGCCAAAGGAAATGCTGTTATCGAGAAGAACAAGGATCTTATCCTCTGCACCATGATCGATATACTCTTCGCAAAGAAGGCAAACGCCGTCTCGCTCCATGAAGACTGGCACATGATATTTCTCTTTTAAAGGCGAAACGACATCCACATCCTTCCATTCATTCTCATTTATGCCTGGAAAATGAAGGATCTGACCTTTTTTTGAATTTACATAGCTTTGGACGCTTAACCCAATCGAAAGGATTTCCTTTCCTTCTTCTTTAGACCAAGCCACCGCGTCATCAATTATCGAAAAAAGAGCTGCAAAAACCTCCTCTTTCAAGGAAAGTTCCTTCTCTAGAACAATTCTTTTTAGGATGTTCTTTCGCAAAGAAACAACCGACAGAACGAAGCGGTTTTTCTCCGCGCTCACGCCAAGAGAAACATACCTTTCTTCGCTTGCGCAATATCCGAAAGCGTTTCTCCCTGCGCCTGGAAGCCTCTCGTGGGAACTTGCCTTCAAAAAGCCTCTTTTCTCCAAGTCGTTGGTCACTTTCGAAACAAGACCCCAACTGAGATTTGTGCCTTCGCAGATTTCTCTTTTCGAGCAGCCGTCGTTTTGCAAACAATATGTCATAACCGAAAAGAGGTTACGACGTCTTTCCATATTCTGAAGACTCGATTCTTTATGTTTTTTGTGTTCCATGCTTCTTATTCTAGACTTAATTGCGAAGTCCCTCTAGGGACAAAAAACATTTCTATCAACTTTTTACAAAATTTATACGGTTTAGAATCTAGTCTGGGGTTTTCAAGGTATTGATCGTTTTGGCGTTATGCTCTTCTTCAGCGATGTTCTTTAAGCGATAGAAAGCGCCTTTTTTCGCTAACAATTCTTCGTAAGTTCCACTTTCAAGGATCTTTCCTTGGTCCATATAAAGAATGCGATCGGCATTTTGAATGGTGGAGATACGATGAGCGACAATAAACGTCGTCCTTCCTTTAATGCTTTCGGCAATAGCTTCTTGGACCTCGTGCTCACTTAAGTTGTCAAGAGCGCTCGTCGCTTCATCGAAAATGATGATGGAGGGATTTCGTATGATGGCTCGGGCGATAGTAAGACGTTGTTTCTGTCCACCGCTTAGATTGGAACCATGTTCTTCGATGATGGTGTTCTCTTTGTCGGGAAGCTTATGAATGAATTCATCGCAATTGGCGATATGAAGAGCTTTTTTCACATCCTCTTCCGTATATTGTTTGAGGCCATAAGTAATATTCTCTTTGATCGTTCCATGGAAGAGAATGGGGTTTTGGGGAACGACGGAAATGTGATGGTGATAGTGTTTCAAAGAGATGTCTTCAAGGTCGTGATCATCGATAAGAACTTTGCCGGAAGTCGGATGAAGAAGGCCGATAATGAGATTCATCACCGTCGTTTTGCCACTTCCGGAAGGACCCGTGAAAGCGATGCATTCACCCGGTTTTACATGAAGAGAGAAGTCGCTTAAAGCGTTTCTTGAATCATCGGGATAATGAAAGCTCACGTTCACAAAGTCTACTTTTCCCAAAAGAGGTCGAAGATGAAGTTTTCCCTTATCGTCGCGAATTTCTTCTTTTCGCATCAACTCACCAATAGAGCGAAGCGATTCTTTGCCGCTTGCTAACGCCGGGAAGATGTTGACAATGGCGCTTACTCGACTGTTGATGCCAGAAAAGAGGGATTGATAAAGAACGACATCGCCAATCAAAATGAAGCCACCAAGTGCCAAATAAACGCAAAAGATAAGGCAAGCGAATCCCAAAACGCCGCCAAGAACAAAGATCGCGGAACCAAAAACCGCAATCGAGTAATCCACCGAAAGACCTTTTTTCCTTAAGTCAGTCACCCGATCGTTCATCGCGGCAATTTCGTTCTCTTCTAAGCCATGTGAACGCGTGACGGGGAGCATTTCCATCATGGTGGTAAAACGCCTATTAAGACCTTCGTTCGAAAGGCGATAGTCATGATAGTTCTTGCCAATCTTTTTGCGGAAAAAGCCCGTCAAAAGAACGTTTGCCGGAATGACAAGCAAGAAAAAGCACGCAACCATCCAATTTTTGGAAAGAGCAATGCCGAAAGAGACAACCGCCGTCAAAATCGCCGGAATCAAAGATTTAATGATATTCGAAAGATAAGCTTCCACCCCATCGATATCCCGAATGAATTTCGACTGCACTTCGCCACTTTCCATCTCCTTTCCAAAAGAAAG
Source organism: Caryophanales bacterium UBA6356 (assembly GCA_002440125.1). Taxonomy (GTDB): domain Bacteria; phylum Bacillota_I; class Bacilli_A; order RFN20; family CAG-826; genus UBA4951. The sequence goes on from DJRQ01000009.1 coordinate 16,254, forward strand.
GGAAAGGGATTGAAGCTTTTTCGAGGCCGCCTCTCTAAGATCGGCGGAAGCATTTCGAATCATGTTGTCGACAATCTTCGCATAAACGGTATGAAGAGGAATGTTCAAAGCAAGAAGCCCCAAAATGACAAGCGAATTGATAAGAATCAGCATCCAATAATTTTCGGGAGCGCTTTGGTGGATGACATCATCGGCAATATTGATAATATTTGACGTGCAAAGAGGAACAATGTAAACAGGACTGTCTTTGATGATGTAAATGAGAAGAGAAAGCAAGAACTTCCATTTATAGATGCGAAACATTTCGCGTAGAATGGGCGTCTTTTTATCGCCGGAGCCAAAAAGCTTCTTAAAATCGATCGTCGCCTTTTTCTTTTCTTCATATTGGAAGGCCATAGAGTTCCCCTCTCTTTTAAACGTTCTAATCGCTCTATAAAAACCGAAACAATTCTATATCAAAGGAAGCATCTATATGGATATTTATTAAGTTTATTTTTGCTTTTTTTGCCTTTGACACAAAGAACTTCGCATCAATGCGCTCATGCGGGGAAGGGCAAGATAATCTACTACGTTGCGATTTGTATATAACCAAAAAATCCCCCACGTGAAACATTTTATTAGGATTTGTCTCATATAGGGCGAAGTTACAATGGAGTGCCCCACCGATTGGCAAAAAATCCCATGAATAAGGCATTTTTAAGAAAAATAAAAAAAAGAAGTGACCTTGTATCACTTCTGTTATTCCAATATATCATGAAATTATAAGCCTTAATGAGCCATGCCTTTATATCTTCTCCGGTGAGGTTCAGATTTGCATTGCGTTTGGCCTTTGTTGTATTTTGCGTTGAATCGGTAGATATGCTTTGCGTATTTGCTTGTCGAATGCCACTTTTTCTTCCCATATGGCTTGCCGCAATAACCGTATATCAGTTTCGAGGCGAATATCGAGTTGCCCGAATAAACGGCTCCAAGCATAGACCTGTGCACCATTTCGCATACCTCACGCTCGATAATCGCAGGATGCTTATTCTCGACATGATACTGTGTCATCTCACCTCACCACCGTTTGTCACCATCCTATGCCCAATATAATCGGCGGCATATTTCTTCTGATAGAGAGCATCGCCTTTATATTTCTCGTTAGTGAGGATGAAATAAACCATGTTTTTCTTCCATTTAGATGATTTGTCCGATGGCGTTAGAACTCCATTCGATTTCAAGAATTCCGAAATACCAGCACATGTCTTGAATTAGACTTCTTTCGTTGACGTTTTCGCCAACCGAAAACCCGCCCATATAGAAGATATAGTTACTTCTCATTGTTCTGTCCTCAACCTTAGGTTTGCCTCTAGTTTTTCTCTTGAATAATCCATAAATCCGCCTGTTTTGCATAAAAAAACACTCGCCAATTGGCAAATGTTTTCTCTCATTATTTTGTTTTTATCGTAATTTACTTATATTTTTACAAGAATAATTATTTTAGCAGCACATAAAATGTGTTTTTGCCCTGACCGTACTTTTTGACTTTCTCATTCTTTATCAAGGCCGCTATTGCTTTTTCAACCGCACTAACGGAAATGGTCGGGCAAAGCTCCGCGATATCGGATTTCGTAAGCTTTCCGATTTTAGTTTTGAATGCACTTTCTACAAGTTCTGTCGCTGTTCTCTTCTTACTGACAAGGCTTAGCCTTTCTTCAAAATCGTTATATGCGGAAAGAATCGTCATAAGCATATATTTTATGAAAGGAGCCGGATCGTCTTTTCCTTCATGCCAACCGATTTGGCTATCATACAATGCGTCGTAATATAAATCCTTATATTTTGCAATTTTGCTTTCAAGGGATATATACTTCCCAACAAAGTATCCCGAGCGATATAAGAACAATGTTGTCAGAAGTCTGCTCATTCTACCGTTGCCATCACGAAAAGGATGAATGCAAAGAAAATCGTGTATAAAGATAGGTATCAACAAGAGTGCGTCCACGCTTCCCTCTTCTATTGCTTCGTTGAACGTTTTGCAAAGATTTTCAATCGCCAACGGTGTTTCAAATGGATCGAGTGGCATAAACAAAACTATCTTATTTCCATTTTTGTCGATAGCAGAGATCTCATTCTGTGAGTTCTTAAAATGGCCTCCGAAATTCGCCTCACTATTATGGGAATACAATATTTTGTGAAGTTGCAAAATATAGTTCGGAGTTATCGGAATATACTCAAAACTTTCATGAATTGTGGCAAGTGCATCACGATATCCAGCAATCTCTTTTTCGTTTCGGTTCCTCGGAGTCGTCTTTTGCAGAATCAGTTGCTTTAACCTTGTTTCTGTTGTTCCGATACCCTCAATCGCATTGCTAGCTTCCGTGCTTTGAATCTTTGCGATTTCAACAAGTCTGTCAAGTTCCAATTTCTTTTGAGAAAGGTATAACTCTTGTCTACCTTTCATCTCGTGAATTTTAACAAGGTACTCGATGATGGCGCTATCCCATTTACAATTTACAAGTCTTTTATAATCGAATTCTCTCATTTTTAACTCCTTTCTCGTAAATTGTAGCCATTTTTACGAGAATGGTTAATGGGTTACGAGCACAAAATCGCTAAATCTTGCAAAAAGTACTTATATAAGCAAAGCCTCTTGCTCTTAATTTGATTATAGTTGCAAGATAATCAATATTCATATTCTCATTCCTGCACGCAAATTATTAAATGAAATGAAAATTGTGAGCACTTTTTTGAGAAAAAATCAAGTAAACTGCGGAATAATGTCGAGACTAAAATGAGACTTTATCAAAAAAACATAAATCATTCCGTATCAACATACAAAAAAAGAAAAAGAGCCTCGTAAAATGCCGTTTGACACTTCTACAAAGCTCTGAATATTGCTGT
>DJRQ01000018.1:0-11921 GCA_002440125.1 Caryophanales bacterium UBA6356
ATTCTATCTTCGTGCCAACCATTCTGCGGCACGTTATTATCTCGTTCTCTTTGACATTGACGTCCTCTAAGAAACTGTTGGGCCCAAGTTCGGCATTCTCGCCAATGACCGACGCCCCATAGATGAAAGTGTTAGGATGTATAATCGTATCGGCTCCGATCCTTGCGTAAGGGGAAATGTAGGTATTGGATGGGTCGTCGATAGAAACGCCCGCAAGCATATGCTCCTTATTGATGCGAAGCTGAAGGACTTTTGCGGCGTTTGCAAGCTGAATTCTGTCGTTAATGCCCATAGTCTCGGTAGGATCTGATGCAACGTAGGATAATGCGCGCAATCCTTTTTTCACGAAAATATCGATAACATCCGTCAAATAGTATTCGCCGGCAGCATTTTTGGTGGTGATTTTATCAAGGCTTTCAAAAAGCTCTTTGTTATTGAAGATATAGACGCCTGAATTTACCTCTTTTATCTTCTTTTCTTCTTCCGAAGCGTCTTTTTGTTCTACGATTCTTAAAAAGCGACCTTCCTTATCCTTCACGATTCGCCCATAGCCAAAAGGATTCTCTGGGATAAAGGACATAACAGTGAGGTCGGATTTATTGTCTTCGTGGAAGCGAAACATCGCATCAAGGGTTTCCGTCCTTAAAAGGGGCGTATCTCCGCAACAAACGATAGTTTCTCCTTCTAGCCCCGCGAGGATTGGCGATGCCATCATAACGGCATGCCCAGATCCTTTTTGTTCTTTTTGCCAAACGACATCGCTCTCTTTCTTCACGATGGGCTCGCTTGTTTTCCCACCATACCCAATAACGGAAATCACCTTTTCACACCCGATTGGCTTTAATGCATCCAATATGTACTGCACCACGGGAACGCCTAAAATAGGCATGGATACTTTAGAAATATCATCCCTTTTGCTCTTCATTCGCGAGCCTTTTCCGGCCGCTAAAACAATCGCGTATCGTTTCATAAAAACTCCTTGTCCGAAAAATTCCCTTTTATTATACCTTTAAAGAAGGGTTTTTGTGACTGTGGCAAAATATCCTTGGTCTAAGAAAAAACGAGCTGTTTCCTTGAGTTTCTTTAGGTCGCTACTTAAAGCAAAACAACTCGAACCACTTCCAGTCATCGAAGAAATGGGAAAGCCTTTTTTGCGTAAGGTTAGAACCACGTCTTGAACTTTTGGCAAAAGAGAACAAGCGGGTTCAAACAAGTCGTTCCCGACAGAACGCGCCAAAAGATCGTCGTCTCCCGTTTCCAAAGCCCGTAAGACTTCTTTGGTTTCTATCGGCGTCCTTTGGAAGGAATCGCAGGCTTCAAAGACCGCTTTGGTGCTAAGTCCTTCTTTTGGCTTCACAAGCAAGCAAAAATATTCCTTTTTTACGGGAATTGGGGTAAGAACATCGCCAATGCCTTCAACAAGCGCCGCTTTACCATGTAAAAAGAAAGGCACGTCGGCGCCGATTGACGTTCCGATACGATCAAGCGTCTCTTCGTCGGTTTGAATTCCAAGTAACTTCGTTACACCCTTCATGACGGCAGCAGCATTCGACGATCCTCCGCCCAAACCGGCAGCAAACGGGATTTCCTTATGAATGGAGATATGAAAATTTTCTTTGAATCCAAACTCTCTTCGCATGGCTTCGACGGCTTTTGTGCAAAGGTTATGATGGACGTTAGAAAGGCCGATATCATCGCAAGTTATAAAAGTATCTTCGCTATATTTATCTAGAGAAATCTCGATGACGTCATGAAGCGCCAGGGGAAGAGTCACCATCTCAAGGTTGTGGTAAGAGTCTTCTTTTCTGTTTAGGACCCTGAGGGAGACGTTAATCTTCGAATAGGATTGGAGATCCATCGAATGTCTTTTAAATAACCACATAAGTTAATTTCAAACAAAGATTGTATAGAAAACAACCATTAAATCAAGATGATTAGACAACTATATCTCTATAACGTGGTTTCATAGGAAAAAAGAGCGATTCCAAGAGCCCAAAAAGAACCAAAATTAAAAATTAGAATTCAAAAATGGGGCTCTAGAATCGTTTAAATTTTGCTGCCTTTAAAACCGAACGAGGAGTTCTAAGGGCGGCCTAGTCTTTATAAAAGGGCTTTTGCAAGCGATAGATATTGGGCTAAAGAAAGGTTTTCAGGCCTTTCTTTAATATCGATACACGCCTTCTTTAGAACATCCTTCGCTTTTAAAGAGTCGCCCAAATAGGAAGTGAGATTGTTCAATATCGTTTTTCGACGGTGCAAAAAGAGGGCCGTCATCACCTTGTAAAGGTCTTTCGGAGACACAGTACCTTCGTCGTCTTTGAAAGACATCGAGAAAACGACCGAGTCAATGTGTGGCATAGGCAAAAAAGAGGTTCTAGGAACAAACATCTCTTTTTTGACAAAAGCACGATACGAAAGAAGTATTGGAAGTGGCCCGTAATCGGGTGTTCCTATTTTCGAAGTAATCCTCGTAAACGCCTCTTTTTGAACCATCAGGGAAGCTTTAGTAAGACGCTTCCCATCAAGTAAAATGCGTTCGATAAGGGAAGTTGTAATGTAGTAAGGAAGATTCCCTACGACTTTGTCATAAGTTGAGAAATCCCATCGCAAGGCATTACCAACCAACGGATGGACGTTTTCTTTTTCCGAGAAGTCGCCTTTTAGCTTCGTAATAAGGCCTTCATCGATATCGATAAGATCGCTGTCGGATCCGCTTTGAGCGATGAAATAAGATAAAGAGCCCGCTCCAGGCCCAATTTCAAGAACGCGGTCCGACGGCTTAAGCTCGGCGAAGGAAACGATTTTTTCGCAAACATCCGGATCAATTAAAAAATTTTGGCCAACCTCGTGTTTCGCCAAAAACTTATATTCCTTAACTTTTTCGAAATAGGAATCAACGCTTATCATAAAGCACCTCCATCAAGTCTTTTTTCGTAAGTCCAAGCATGTTGCATCGTTTTAAAAGGGTTTTGCCGTTGCACTCGCCAAGATGGAGCTTTTCTTCCAAAAAGGCCCTTTTCTGCTCCGAGAAAGAGCATCCAACTAACCCAAGTTCAAGCAAATCGCCATAATCAATCGTCTTCCTTGATGGCATTCCATCATCTTTAATAAGATGTTCTAGCGCTTCGAGTATAGTGTCTTTGGAACACTCGGCTACGCCAACTTTACGGCCTTTTATTGCCTTTTTCTTGGGTACAAAAGCATTCTCAAGCCCTTTTACCTCATTATTCAAAATATCCCGTATCCTTTTGCCAGGAGCATCGGGGTCGGTCAAAACAATCACCGGTCTTGTTTTGGCTGTTTCACGAACCAGCTCAATCGTTTCACGTGAAACTTCTGATCCATTCGTCGTTATAATGTCGCAATCCAAGAAAGAGTGGATAAGGTCTCTATCCATCTTCCCTTCGACAACCAAAACAGCATCAATCCTTCTCATATTAATGTTCCACATGAAACAGACGACAAACGTTCTCGTCGGTTTTTCCGATTAGTTCCTTTACACTGATTCCTCGAAGCTTTGCAATCTCCTCGGCGATATAGGTCAAAAAAGAAGGCTCGTTTGTTTTCCCCCGATAGGGAATGGGCGTTAGGTAGGGCGCATCGGTTTCGAGCAAAAGCCTATCCATCGGGCAATTGGCCGCATTTTGTTTCGGGGATAAAGCGTTTTTGAAAGTAACTGGACCATCAAAACCAAAGTAGCAATCGAAATTCTTACTAAAAGCCTTCATCATCTCCAAAGAACCGGAATAGCAATGCAACGAAAAATTCATTTTGACAGGGTGACTCAACAGAATATCGAAAGTATCTTGCAAAGCGTCTCTGGCGTGAATCGTAATCGGCAAAGAAAGGCGGTTGGCAATTTCTATCTGCCAGACGAAAAAGTCTTTTTGACGCGCTCGGCGAAGCGGATCTTTCTCCCAATGGTAATCGAGACCGATTTCCCCGATAGCAACGACTTTGTCGTCTTTCGCAAGTTCTTCAATGCGTTCTAAATCGCTTTCTTTTACGCCCTCGATATTTTCGGGATGGATTCCTACAGCAGCATAGCAACCATCAAATTCATGAGCGATAGAAACCGCTTTAAGGGAGCTTTCAAGATCCCAACCAACACAAAGCGCTCCTTTTACGCCTTTTTGCTTCATTCTTTCGTAGATTTCTTTCCGGTCTTCATAAAGAATTCCGTCGTTAATATGACAATGAGAATCAAACATCTTTATTTCCCCACGCAAAAACGACTAAAGATTTCATCCGAAATGTCATTGGTGACATCTTCGCCAAGAAGTTCCTTTGAAACGCTCCACGCTTTATGGATAGAGACATTGATAAGATCGATTGGATAGTTTTGTTCCGCTTCTTTTTGGCTCTCCAAAAGCAAGGAATCAATTTGTTTAAGCAAGCCTATTTGCCGAGCATTCGATAAAGAAGGGGTGTTGAAACTCGAAGAACCGACCCCCAAAACATCAACCATTTTCTTTTTGAGTTCTTCTACGTCTTTATTTAAAGCCGACACATACACGCCGTCTTTCTTCTTGTCGCCGAAATAAAGATCGGCTTTGTTGTAAACTTTCAAAACAAGCTTCCCTTCAGTAACTTTTCCGATGTTTTCGGGGACGATAGGAGAAGAGGCATCCATTACTAAAAGCACAAGGTCGCTATTGGCAATCGATTCTTCGCTTTTCTTTACGCCAAGCCTTTCGATAAAATCCTCGGTCTTATGAAGTCCTGCCGTATCCAAAAGGAAGAATGGGATGCCGTCCACCTCAAAAGAGCCTTCCACGAGATCTCGAGTGGTTCCTGCAATAGGTGAAACAATTGCTTTGTCTTCGTTAAGCAAAGCGTTCAAAAGCGAAGATTTCCCGACATTAGGAACGCCTGCAATAGAAACCTTCACTCCCTCTTTTATAATCTTCCCTTTTTTTCCATTTTGAATGAGATTTGCAATTGTTTTTCTAATTTTTTCAGTCTCCAAAACAATCTTTTGTTCATTCGCCACTTCAATATCTTCAAATTCGGGATAATCAATGTTCACTTCGATAAGAGAAAGAAGATCGGCCAAACTCTTTTCGATGGGACGAATAAGGGAGGAAGTCTCCCCCTTTAAAGAAAGCAAGGCGAGATTCTTCCCTTCTATCGTTAAAGCGTTAATCATTTCGTTAACAGCTTCGCTTTCGATAAGATCCATCTTGCCATTCAAAAACGCACGTTCCGTAAACTCCCCATTTTTCGCATAGCGCGCTCCTTTCGAAAGATAGGCTTCGATGATTTCGTTAGCGATAAGAAGAGAGCCGTGGCAAGATATTTCCACAACCTCTTCTCCCGTCATTGAAGAATTTTGCGGATATAAGAGCAAAATCACTTGATCAATCGTTCGCTTCTCATTAACGATCTCTCCGAAAACCATTTTTCTCGTTCCATCGATTTTTGAAGGATCCGAAAAAAGTTTCCTGGTGATTTCGAAAGCGTCTCTTCCGCTTACGCGAATAAGTGCTAAAGCGGATTTAAGGGGCGCTGTTGCCAAAGCGATTATCGTGTCAGACATATCTATAAATCCTCGCTATTAGAATAAAATGTATTTGTTTTAGCGGTGCTTTTTGTGTTTTTTGAATTTATTTTCGAAATAAGGAAAGCCAAAAGCAAAGCAACGCCATAGGAGAAGCATAGACAAATGAGAATGTAAAAGAAATAGCAAACCCCAAAAAACGAATCATCGAAGAAAGATGGTTTAAGAATTCTTTGAGAAGGCGCCAAAAAGCCTGATAAGTCTTTCGTAGTTCCAAAATAAATCAACGCAATAGCCATATAAAAGAGAACAAAAGAAAGACCGAAAATGGAAAAAAAGAAAATGTTATGCGGTTTTTGTGGCGTAAAAACGAAAGCGAGCAATAACAAAAGAGGAACGAAAACACTTAAATATAAAGCGTCTTCAGTAAGGAAAGATCCCCAAGCGGAATTAGAGAAATCAAAAATAGGGAAGGCCAAAGCAAAAGTAAGAAAAAGATGAAGAACGCCAAAGCAAATAGTGCTAAGAGAAAGACAAGAGATCCACAAAGAAACCTCTTCTTTTTTAGAAAAAAAGAGATAGAAAGCATTCATTAAAGAAACAACGATGGAAAGAATACCAAAGAATTGGGATGGATTTAAGAAATGAAAGCTTTTCTCCGGTTGAACGGAGCAAAAAAGAACTCCAATCAAAGAAAGGATCGACACAAGAATGTAGGTGGCAACCAAAGCCAAACGTTTATTCGTGTTCATTTTGACCTCTCCATAATATTAGAAGAAAACGTTTTTCGTTAAAAGAAAAGGCCGCATTAGGCAGCCTTACAATTTTAAAAGTCCGCTTTAATCGACGTATTTTATCACAACCGCTCGGGCGGCACCTTCGCCAGTCGACTCGGTTTTGATGTGTTCCATGCCGCTTAAGGTATTGTGGACGATTCTTCTCTCATCCGGCGTCATGGGTTCTAATTTAACATCCACGTGACTTTTAAGGACTTCATTCGCATTCCTTCTAGCCACATAAGTCAAACGTCCGTATTTGTCCTCTTTGTAACCACCGACATCAAGAAGAATGCGATAGCGATGACGGAATTTGTTACTAACCGCCAAGCGAACAAGCTCATTAAGGGCTTGAAGGGTCCTGCCATTCTTTCCAATGAGGACTGGATTTCTCTTCGAATCGATGCAAACACGAATGATATCGTCTTCCACATGGGCTTCGGTCGTGATTTCAATCCCCAAAGCACCAACAGCATCTTTCAAATACTGTTCGGCATATTCGAGTGCATCCTTTTCTTCATACACCTCAATTGTCGCTTCTTTGCGGAAAAGGCCTTTTTTCTCATCCGTTACCTTGTAAACAAGATTTTCCGAAGCGATTCCAAGCTCTTCCGAAGCCGCCTTCAAAGCCTCTTCAACCGTCTTTCCTTTAAATTCTCTCATTCAAAGACTCCTTCACGAATTAATATTTTTTCATTTTTTTAGCCATCTTTTTGGACATGATGGTTTGAACAACGATGGTCTGAAGCATTGATAACAAAGCGCCAATAGCCCAGTAAACGCCCATGGCGGCGGGGAGGGCAAATCCTAAGAAGATCGTGAAGATCAGCATGCCATAGGAAACACATTTCATCGTCTTAGCATTCTTGTCTGCTGTTGGGTTGGCGGTTAAATGCGCTTGTTTCTTGGTTTTGGCTTTGGTAATCCATTGCGGTAGTTTCATAGCCAAGAATTGGAGAACGGACATCAAGACGAAAAGAACCAACGCCGTCCACCATCCAGAAGTATTAAGATACCAAGTTCCGGAAGTATTAAAGAGAACGCTTTGAATGGTATCGCTCAAACGAAGGTTTAGCACTTCGCCGGATGCCAAAACGGCGCTTCCTTGAAGGGCTCCCCAAACAGAAATGAAAACCGGGAATTGGATGATTAGACCGATAAACGTACTAAACATACTAATTCCATTCCGTTTATAAAGAGCCATTTGTTCTTGGGATAAACGCATCTTTTCCGCTTGGTTTGTCGCGGAATTTGGATATTTTTGTTGGATTTTTGCGAGTTGCGGTTGAATCGCTTGCATCTTTTGTTGATCGCTTGTGCTCTTGAACGTTAACGCCAACAAAATCACGCGGACAATCAAAGTGGTAATAATAAGGGCCCAGATTTGCCCAACGCCCGAAAGAGCTGGATCCATGGCGAGAGACAAAGTATCGACAAGCCAAGCGACGGGATAAACGATGAGACCTTCGAAAAGACCCTTCCCCCAAGCATCGCCCCAAGAGGTAGTTTCCATGGAAACGGTCCAATTCCCACTTGTGCCATAGTGGCCATACTTTCCTTCGCGGGTGGTGATGCATGAACGAATGTTGTTCACCGTGCTTTCGATAGAATTCTTATAGATGAGTTCGAAATCGCTTCCAGGACAATTAGAAGCCCCAATGTCTTCTTCGATTTCAGAATTCCATTTATACCAATTTCCGAAATCGAAAGAAAAGCTCGTCACATCGCCTTCGTTTTTCTCGCTTACGAATTTGACGTAGCCGTAACTACGAAGAACGCTATCTTCGTTGACGGTGACATTTTCTTCATTTCCAACACAATCGGCGACATTAAAAGGATTAATTTGTTCCGCCGTTATCGTTTTAAGAGAATATTGAGAACCATTGGCGTTCGCTTCAGCGATGGCCGCTTTCAAAACTTTGGTATCGAGTTCCTTAAAATACTCGAAAGAAGGGATGGCGTAGCCGCTCTTTTTGGCGCTAGCGATGATGTTGTCATTCAAATACGACGCTTTCTTCGCCCCAAAGCCACCATCTGCGGTAACTGGGATATAAGCCCAAAGATCTTCATTCCCCTCGCTTTTGAAAGGTTGAAAAGAGAGACCTTCTTTTTGGTATTCAGTAGGAACGGATTCCTTCTTATCGACATAAACGGTGACGCCTTGTTCATAAGGATAGGCAATGTTCGCCTTGTCGAGGTCCGAACAAAAATTAGCGACGCAACTCGAAAGAGTGAGCGCTCCCAAAAACAACCCCAGCAAGCCAAACAATTTAATGTTCGTTTTCTTTTTCAAAGTTTCTTTCTCCGATCTTTGTCCAGAGACCCTTGAGTTCCTCTTCCGCGTTCCGATAAAGAGAAGGTGAATAGGTGGGTCGAACCAGGATGATGAGATCTAGCGGTTTTGCGAAATCGAAATGAAGCGAGACGATGTTGCGGATTTGCCTTTTTATCTTGTTCCGAGTGACGGCGCCTCCGTTTCTTTTTCCGACGTTGATCCCAATTCGCAACTTACCATTTCCGTTTTTTCTAAAATGAATGACAAAACAAGAGCTCTTTTCGAAGGGCGATTCCGAGAGAATCTCCCGGAATTCCTCGTGTTTCAAAATCCGGAATTCCCGTTTCATCAAAATTTAGAAAAACTAGGCGGCAATCTTTGCGCGGCCTTTGGCGCGACGGCGAGCTAAAACAGCGCGTCCATTTGGGGTTTTCATTCTTTTGCGGAAACCAGCTTCGTTAGCGTGCTTGATTTTCGATGGTTGGTACGTTTTTTTCATACTTAAAATCCTCCGAGGTTCACTTGCGTGCCACATGATTATAGGTTTTTAGAGCATCTAAGACAACAAAATAAAAGATGGGTTTTCCACATTATTCCCCTCGCGCGCGTCCGTTCCACCTTATAGGAAACCTTTCGATTGACGAAAAACCAAAAGAGAAGGAAACGAAAGCAAAAGTGGAAAACACACGATTAAAGCGAGGTTGTAAGCACTATCGAAACTAAACGGCAGTTTCGAGCCGTGACTGTTTTTAAGGCTTTTTGTCCACAACGATATGGACAACGATGGTGGATAAATGTGGATAAAATTAATTTTGTCTTGTTTTTATCGGATGTTTATGAGCATTAATTGTAGTGGATAAGTCTCTCATAAATGCCAGTTTTCCACTTTTACAATCTTTTCCACATTTATCGAAGAAGTTATCCACAAAACAAATGGATTCTTTAAGGGATTTGAAAGGCGAATTTCGAATGTTTTTGTGGAAAAAACGATTTTTTCTCACCATCTCGCCCACATTGTGGTAACCTTTTATCCGCACCATGGAAAACACCATCTCGGAAATCGTCTCGCTTTGGGGGAGGATTCTAGTCAAAATCAAAGCAAGAATTAACGACAATACCGTTTTCGACAGCTTTTTCTCGGATAGCTATATAAATTCCATTCGAAACAACAACATGATTATCGTTGTGAATTCGCCATTGGCAGCCACGATCATCAACGCCCAATTCAAAAAAACGGTCGAAGATATCGTTCACGAATCCACCGAAAGCGATTTCACTCTCTCTTTCGTAAGCGTTGACCAAGTGAGTGCTTTAGAAGCAAAAAAGCCTGCAAAACCTCAATATTTCGCCGATTCTTTTTTGAATCCGAATTACACTTTCAAATCCTTTGTTGTCGGGCCTTCTAACAGAGAAGCCTACCAAGCCGCTTTGATGGCCTCTCAAAACCCAGGGAAATTCTTTAACCCAATTCTGATTTATGGGGATTCCGGCCTCGGAAAAACCCATCTCCTCCACGCCATAGGCAATGCCGCCAAGGAAAAGAATCCGACATTGAACATTTTATATGTTCACGCTCAGGAATTTTTAGATGAATACGTAAAATACGTTACAAGCGGAAAGGCTGGATCCATCGTCGATTGGTTTAAAGAGTCCGTAGATATCCTCCTTGTCGATGACGTCCAATTCCTATCGAATAAAAAAGCAACCGAGGAAACCTTTTTCTCTATCTACAACAACTTCTACAACAACGGGAAACAAGTCGTAATATCGAGCGACCAACATCCTTCGAAACTTAACGGCTTAGACGATCGCTTGAAATCCCGATTCGTCCAAGGCTTGCCTCTTTCCATCGGAGCGCCGGAAAAGGAAACACGCGAGATGATTTTGAAGCTTCGCATTGAGCAAAGCGGTCAGCAATCCGGCTTAAAGCTTACCGATTTCGACCAAGACGTCATCGAATACCTCGCCGATCGTTTCAAAAAGAACATCCGAGAGCTCGAAGGCGCCTTAGATCGCCTCCTCTTTTACATAGTGAATATCCGCCCAAGCAAACGCATAACCTTGTCCGTGGCAAAAGAGGCCATCGAATCCTTGGCGAGCTCGAATGACGACAAAGGCGAGCTTAGCGAAGACAAGATCGTCCGTACGGTCGCCGATTACTACAACCTGGCCCCATACCAAATAACCGGCAAGGTTCGCACTTCCCAAATCGCATTGGCCAGACACATCTCGATGTACCTCATCCGGAACCTAATGGATGCGCCATTCGCAAGAATCGGCTCTTACTTCGGCGGCAAGGATCACACCACGGTGATGAACGGTGTAGCGAAAGTGGAAAAAGAACTCTCGCAAAACAAGGATTTGGAAAAGGCAATAAACGACCTAAAAACGCGATTGAATTAACCTGACGCAAGCAAACGTAAAGTCAATGAAAAAACCAATTCCGAAGGTTATCCACATTTCCACCGCGATTTATTATTATTAATATATAATTAATAAAAGATAGATAAAAAAGGAGAAACGACATGCGCTTCACCATCAATAAAAACAAATTCTTAAAAGCTCTCCTTCTAGCGAGTCATGGGATCGGTGCCAAAAACCCCATCCCTCAGTTAATGTGTTTTAAAATCGAAATGGCGCAAGACCAATTGGAGATAACTTCATCCAACGACGACCTTGCGGTTTTCACTAGAATTTTAGTCAAGGAAAACGACAAGGAAAACATAAGGAACTACGCTCTAGGTACCGTTTTGGTGAATGCCCACATTCTCACCGAAATCGTCCGCAAACTTGGCGGTTCGGAACTTTCTTTTGAAGTTATCGACGAAAGAATGGCCAAAATAGACGATGGGAATGGCACTTACAAACTCGTCTGCATGCCGGCTGACGAATACCCCGATATCGATATGGAGCGCATTGGGACGCCTCTCACCATCACAAGCACCGACCTGGCGAAGCTTGTCGATATGACGGCTTTTGCTGCACTCGACAAAGAAACGCGACGCGTCTTGATGTCCATCAATCTTAAGGCGGAAGCGGGGTCCCTTGTGGCTACCGCCACCGATAGCGCGCGGCTATCGAGAAAGAGCGTTGCGATCGATCCTTCCGCCCGTTTTTCCGTCAATATCCCCGCCAAAACCCTCGTGGATGTTGTGAAGATGTTCGAAAACAATTACGAGGTGGAACTTTCCGCCGGAGCCAAACGAGCTGTTATGAGCTTCGGCGATACGATGGTCTCTTGTCGCGTTATTGATGAAAATTACCCCGTTTCGAGCTCCATCATCCCTCAGATTTTCAACGCTTCTTTGGAAGTTAATAGCACAGAGCTTCTTACTTCCATCGACCGCGTAAGCACCCTTTCAAGCGATCG
>DJRQ01000018.1:12064-12225 GCA_002440125.1 Caryophanales bacterium UBA6356
GCCATGTTCGTCACTCAAGCGGTTCGCGCGCTTGGATCCGAGGACGTTGTCTTGAAGTTCATTGGCGAAATGAAGCCTTTTGTCATTGAAAACCCCAAAGACGATACCGTCATCGAACTTATCACCCCAATGCGGACAAGATAAGGGAAAAAACCGTCATT
>DJRQ01000063.1:0-6026 GCA_002440125.1 Caryophanales bacterium UBA6356
CCAGCCACATTCACAAGAGGCTTTTTCGCTTCTAATTCTTGAGCCGATAAAGTTCCGAAGTTTTTTCGGATATCTCTAATTTGATCTTTCCACTCATAACGCGATCCAAAAGGATCAACGCCAAGTTCTTCGTATTTAGCAAGCTTTTGATGGCGCGCTTGCTCTTGGTCCGTTAATTTTTCTTCCATGGTTAAAACCTCTAAAATTCGTGATTAGTTTAATACAAAGAAGGAAATAAACGAAAACTTTCGTTTCAAAATGAAGCGAAAATCATTTTTCGTCATAGAACAAGGTAATCAAGAAATTGGCCAGGGTTTGTCAAAAGGCCCGCTTTTCCATATATGCCACCCCGATTCGACCGCCGAAAGAAAGAGAGAACAACGATGGCGCAAGCGCAAGGTAAGAAAAGCGGAAGCCAAAAAGGAGAATGAAGCGCGTCTTGCCAGAGAATATGAGCAAGCGTTTCCTATCCATGGTTTTGTCCTGTGACAAAAAGGATTTTGCTTTCTTTGAGAGAGGTTTCCACTCCCTCAAAAAATTACAAAATCCTTGCAAATCAACATCTTTTCAAGAAGCCGTTAAGCTTTAGAGGAGACGCATTACTCCGCAATCGCGTTACCGGTATAGAGTTGGTAATATTTGCCTTTCTTCGCCAATAGTTCCTCGTGAGAACCTCTTTCGATGATGCGGCCATGATCGATAACCATGATGACATCGCTATTTTTGATGGTGCTTAAACGGTGCGCGATAACAAAGACCGTTCTTCCTTTCATAATGGCATCCATGCCCTTTTGAACAAGAGCTTCGGTGCGAGAGTCAATGGAGCTTGTCGCCTCATCAAGAATCATAACGGGAGGATTGGCAACCGCGGCTCTCGCGATAGCCAAAAGCTGTCTTTGCCCTTGCGAAAGAGAAGCGCCACCATTCGTAAGAAGCGTGTCATAGCCATTCGGAAGATGACGAATGAAATCGTCGGCATTCGCTAGTTTTGCCGCTTCGACGACTTGTTCGTCGGTGGCATCCAAATTCCCAAAACGGATGTTTTCTTTGACGGTGCCAGTGAAAAGCTTGGTATCTTGCAAAACAATGCCAAGAGACCTTCTAAGATCCGCCTTCTTGATTTTGTTGATGTTGATGTCATCATAACGGACTTTGCCATCCTCAAGATCATAGAAGCGATTGATGAGGTTCGTAATGGTCGTTTTGCCCGCACCAGTAGGTCCTACAAAAGCAACCTTTTGCCCTGGATAGGCATAGAGCGTAATGTCATGCAAAACGGTTTTCCCCGGAATGTAAGCAAAATCGACATCATCAAATGTAATCTTACCTTTTAACCAGGTGTAGGTTGTCGGCGTTTCATCGTGATGAGGATGCTTCCAAGCCCACATGCCAGTTCTTTCTTTAACCTCGATGGGATTCCCATCCGGTCCTTCCTTGGCATTGCAAAGTTCTACGTAGCCTTCATCGGTTTCGCTTGGTTCGTCGATCATTTCGAAGATCCTCGAAGCGCCAGCGATAGCCAAAGCCATGACGTTAAGTTGTTGGGAAACTTGGCCGATCGGCTGAACGAAAGTCTTGGAATAAAGCAAGAAAGACACGACGACGCCAACCGTAAAGGTCGCCATTCCAGTGATCGAAACGCTAGGCACGCCGCCTAAGATCATAAGGGAACCCGCTAAAGCCAAAATGGCATATTGAACGTTCCCGAGTTGATTGACCGTCGGCATAAGGACGTTTGCGAAGCGATTCGCTCGCATGGAGTTTTGGAAATAGTCTTCGTTATGTTTCCTGAAATCCTCGATATTTTGTTTTTCGTGATTGAAGACCTTGATAACCCTTTGGCCGCTTGTCATCTCTTCTATATAGCCGTTCATTTGCCCAAGAACAATCTGTTGTTTGATGAAGTATCGACTTGACATTTTGGTGTAGTACTTCGTGAGGAAGAACATCATGAGAGCGAAAGCAATAACAATAGCCGTCAAGACCAAATCGGTGCAAAGCATTATCACTAAGCATACCGCCATCGTAACAAGGGATTGAGCGACCATCGGAAGAGAACGGGAAAGCATTTCTCTAAGGGCATCGACGTCGTTTGTGTAAATGGACATGATGTCACCATGCGTTCTCCTATCGAAATAAGAAACGGGGAGATCTTGCATGTGATTATAAAGCTCGTCACGAATTCTCTTTTGAACGCCTTGGCCGATAATCGACATCAAAACGTTATAGAAATAGCTCGAGGCGATTGCTAAGGCATAGCATCCAACCAGCAAAAGAATTCCATAGCCAAAAGGAATGCCTTTGAAAAGACCGCTCGTCGGAGTGTTAATAAGGCCATTATTGAAGTTATTCACCCAGGCATTAGTCGAAGGATCGAAGTAATTGATGGAGCCTTTAATATAGCTATCGATAAGGACGTTACCAACAAAATAGGAGCCCACAACGCCTCCTAAGCTCGAAAGAAGGACGAAAAGGATAACAAGAGCGAATTGCCAAGGATAATACTTAAAAACATAGCCAAGAAGACGCTTAATCGCCTTGACTTTAGCCTCGCCCGAAATCTTCTCGACGTTCCGAGCGCCGCGACGCATATTCTTAATTGTTGCCATCGAAATCGCCTCCCCCAAGTTGAGATTCGTAGAGTTCTTTGTAAACTTCCGAAGACTTCATAAGCTCTTCGCTCGTGCCACGATTCACGATTCTTCCTTCGTTCATAACCCATATTTCATCGCAATCTTTGATGCTTAGAACGCGTTGGGCGATGATGAACTTGGTTACGTCTTTTCTCTCTTTTTGAAGCGCTTCTCGAATAAGACTATCGGTATGGGTGTCACAAGCGGAAGTGCTGTCATCAAGAATCAATATCTTAGGATTCTTTAAGAGGGCCCGAGCAATGCATAGACGTTGCTTTTGCCCACCCGAAACATTGGCGCCACCTTCTTCAATCCTGGTGTCTAGACCATCTGGCATCTCTTTCAGGAAAGGGGTCACTTGAGCAAGGTCGCATGCCCGCATGAGCTCTTCTTCGGTGGCGTTCGGATTGCCCCATAAAAGATTGCTTCGAATCGTTCCGGTAAAGAGGGTGTTCTTTTGTAAGACCACCGCCACAGCATCGCGAAGCGATTCAAGATCGTATTCCTTCACATTATGGTCACCCACATCGACCTCTCCTTCACGAGGATCAAAAAGCCTTGCAATCAAAGAAACAAGGGTGGTCTTGCTGGAACCCGTAGAACCCAATATGCCAATCATCTTGCCACTAGGGACAGTGACATTGATGTCATGGAGGACGTCTTTTGATGCATCTCCCACATAAGAGAAATCCACGTGCTTGAATATAACTTCTCCATTAGGAACCTCTTTTAAGGCATTTGCTGGCGAGATAATATCCGGTTTTTCCATCAAAACCTCGCTGATACGCTCCGCGCTGTTGCGGGCGATGATGATCATCGTGAAAACCATGGAGATGAGCATCAACGACATCATGATCATCATGACATAAGTGACAAGGGTCGATAGGGCGCCAACGCTGAGCTCCGTGTTGTTGCTGGCTACGATTTGTTGCGCGCCAAAGTAGGAAATAAGCGTAATAGCGCCATAGACGGCCAGGGTAAGAATAGGGTTATTCGCCGCCATGATCTTTTCGGCATGGACGAAGTTTCGATAGATAAAATCACTTACCTTCCCAAACTTCTCTTTCATATAGGATTCACGGTCGTAAGATTTCACCACGCGAATACCATCCACATCCTCTTGCACTTCCTCATTGAGTTTGTCGTAGGTATCAAAAACGGTTACGAAAGTGGGATGGACAAACTTAGCTAAAAAGAGGAGCGCGAAAAGAACGATAGGAATGATAATCAAAAATATCCAAGCGATTTTCCAATCGGTGACAAAACACATGATCAAAGCAAAAACCATCAAGAACGGAGCGCGTATAACCGCGCGGATGACTTGCAAGAAAGCGAACTGAACATTCGTGACGTCGGTTGTCGTTCTTGTGATGATGGAGGAAGTGCTAAATTTATCGATATTCTTGAATGAGAACTCCTGAACGTGAGAAAAAACAGAATCGCGAAGATTCTTGCCAAACCCAGCGCTCGCTTTCGCGGCAAAAGCGCCCGCCAAGATGCCAGTTATAGCAGCCACCACGGCAAAAGAGGCGATAATGCCGGCGTACATATAAATGGGGCCGGCGTCCATTTCTCCAGAAGCGCCGATCTCGTTCACACTGTCGATAAGATCTTGCATAAAGAAGGCAACGAACACCTCGCACGCCGTCTCAATAAGAACCATAAACCACGTTAGAATTGTGACCTTCCAGTATCCATGGATATTCTTCAAAAGGAATTTTAGCGTTGTTTTGCTGTGTTTTTTCGATTTTTTAATCGTTTTTTCCATCGTCTTTTCCATCTTCGTTCACCTCCATATAACCGACGTTGCTTTGAATCTTTTCTAAAAGCCTATAAAGCTCCGTTTTTTCCTCTTCAGTGAAATTTTCCACAATGGAGGCATTAATCTTCTTAAAGAGCTTGTCGAAACGGACTTTCAATTCAACGCCTTTCTTTGTTAGAGAAATGATTTTAATACGCCCATCAATCTTGCTTACCTTTTGGCGAACAAAACCTTTTTTGGAGAGTCCGGACAAAGTTTGGGATATCGTGGCTTTGGACACTCCGAAACGACGCATTAGGTCCATAGCCACAATCGGTTGGCCTTCATGACGGAAAAGATAAGCCAAAGTCATGCTCTCAACGCCCGTGATCTCAACCGCAAAATGCTCGCTCACATAGCGATCGATGTAGTTTTTAACAGCATTCGAAGTAAGGCGAATCTCAGCGCCCAACGGTCTTTTTTCTTCCATAAATAGTTAGTAACCGAACATTTGTTTCGGACGCGATTATTTTAAGAGGAAAGCCAAATTCGTCAAGAGTTAAAAAAGAACTTTTTTAAGGGTTTCGAGCCCATCAAAAAAGTTCAGCCTCTTTTTAGGAGAGAAGTCAAAGTCCAATACTCCAAAAAGGAAGTTCGAAGACCCCCTCTTCCTCTTTGGGGGCGATGCTAAAAGAAAGCTGAATGGGCTTTTTCACTATATAGGGATATTTCCGCAAGGCTTTCATGTCTTTCGCAATATCGCGCGATAAAAAATAGGAGTCGATATAAATTGGGTAGATTTTTTCATCTAGAAAAACCAAAAAAGTGACTGCCCTTTTATCGATGTCGCCATAGAAGAAAACAACGTTTCTTGGATCGAGGTCTTCGTTTGAAAAATGTTTATGCATTTCTATAAAGGCATAGCTTTCAAGCATTCGAGAGGCATCTGGCCCAAAAGCAAGGGATTCGGCGTCTTTATAACGGGCCAAATACGAGCAAAGGCCGGTGTCTAGGAAATAAAACTTTGGTGTTTTGATGACGCGCTTAGAGAGTTCGGGCAGCAAAGGGTCCACGAAAGCAACAATGCGATATCCAACCAAAGTGTCGATCCACCTTTTTACCGTTCGAACATCCAAATCGAGTATTTCCCCCAATTCGTCATACTGAAGATAAGTTCCGTTTCTCAAAGAGAGAGTGAATAAGAGATTCCTGAATTTGGCTTCTTTGGCTATCGCTTTAAGTTCAGAAACGCACTTCAATATAAGCGTACCTACAAAATCCTTAAAAAATTCATCGCGGCTTTGAGAAGCGTCATAGAAAAAAGAACCATTTAAAATTCTTTCAAAACCTTTTTTACGGTCGAAAAAGAGATTTTCATTGACAGAAGTTTTTAAAAGGGTAGAAGAAGGATCGCTCCACCTTTCAGAAGCCAAGACTCCTTTTTCCTCCAAATATGTTGGAGAAGATAAATAGAAAACTTTAACCTTATCCCCTAAGGCAATCCGAAACCTCTTTAAAAGAGGGGCATCATAAAGAGTGAGAAAATATTTCGTTTTAATGTTATCGTTCGGTTTTTTCTTCTTCTCTTTTTGCATTTTATCGAGTAGGGTTTCCGCCAATAAAGGGGCCCTTTCCAAATCATCTATAACAAT
>DJRQ01000063.1:6227-6632 GCA_002440125.1 Caryophanales bacterium UBA6356
TTGGAACATAATTAAATACTATATGATTACTTCAGCCTTTAGAAGCTATTTTAATCGGATAGTGATATTAAGAAAGTCATTATCGCATTTTTATATATTGTATTTCTTAACAATCTAAATTGTTTCTCTGCTAATCACACCATCTATGACTCTCATTTCATCATCAAAAGTCTTAGTGTGAAGAGCGATTTCCGTTCGTATTTTTTTAAAGCCTTTGAAGCCTTTGAAAAAGCTTGGAAGAATGCCTTTCAAATCCAAGGATGCGATGTAATCGCCCTTTTCTTCCTTTAGTTTTAAAGCATACTCTTTTGCGTATTTTGCTTGTGTTTTTGGAGATGGTTGTTCAAGGGGTTCTTCTCCGTTTAAAGCGCGATTGATATTGATGATAAGCTCAGGATTTCCAAC
>DJRQ01000051.1 GCA_002440125.1 Caryophanales bacterium UBA6356
AGGCATCATTCACTTCCTTCATGTAGGAGGAGATCTTTTCGCGGATAGGTCCGAAATAATGGTCGTCCAACTCTTGCCCTTTGGGAGCGGCTGCACCAAAAAGGGTGCGACCTGTATAGACGAGATCTTTTCTCTTTAGGAAGTCTTCGGTTTCCAGAAGGAAATATTCTTGCTCGGCGCCGGCATAACTATAAACTCGTTTAGGCGCTTCTAAGCCAATAAGGGGAAGTAAGCGGATGACCGCTTCATTCAGATAATCCTCGCTTCTTAAGAGAGGCGTTTTGCCGTCGAGCGCTTCGCCATTAAAGCTGCAAAAAGCGGTCGGTATATAAAGGACGGCCCCTTCTTCGTCGCTTAGGACGAAAGCAGGGCTTGCCGGATCCCAAACGGTATATCCACGGGCTTCGAAGGTGGCTCGTAAACCGCCTGAAGGAAAACTGGAGGCGTCTGGTTCTCCTTTGATGAGCTCGTTGCCTTGGAAATCGTACTCGATCTCGCCTTTTTCGTTTGGCTTTCCGACGAAGGCATCGTGTTTTTCAGCGGTTTTGCCATTGAGCGGTTGAAACCAATGGGTGTAGTGGGTCGCGCCTTTCGAAAGAGCCCAGTTCAGCATGCCTTTTGCCACCTCATCAGCGTATAAGGGATTCAACTCTTTGCGGTTTTCAACCGCTTTCTCAAGAGCTTCATAGGCCTCTTTCGAGAGATATTCCTTCCTTGCTTTGTCATTAAAAACATCGATTCCGAATTGCTCTTTGAAAGCGTTTTTGTCTCTATTCATAGATGGGTTCCTTTCAAATGGAGGCTATGTCTTAGGAAGTCTTCTTCCTATGGTTCTTTATTTTCGCTCAATCCTCTCTTTTTTCCATCATTAAAGCGCTTTCCCAAGAATAATTTTTTCGCTCCTCGTAAAAATGCATCCCAAAAAGAAGCGTTTCGTTAGATAATGGGTGCATGGACAAAAAAATACATCTCGACATTCTTTCTCACGCCGACATGGCGGAAGCACAAGGCGTTCTTAGCGTCTATCGCGAACAAACGCGAATCTTGGAAAAGTATGGAAAAGAAGACTTCGAGCTTTCCTATAACAAGCTTTTCGGAAAGTACGATCTTTACCATATCCATTCCGTGAATCCTTCCTTCTATTTCTTCACGCTCAAAAAAAGGAAACCGACCATTGTTTTCGTTCATTTCTTACCGGATACGCTCGATGGCTCGGTGAAGCTTCCAAAGTTCGCTTTCAAAGCGTTCAAGTGGTACGTCACTTCCTTTTACAAGAAGGCGAAAGAAATCGTGGTGGTGAACCCCTCTTTCAAAAAAGAACTCGCCCGTTTTGGAATCAACGAGGAAAAGATAACCTATATCCCGAACTTTGTTAGCCGTAGCTCTTTCTTTGAAAAAACAAAAGAGGAAAAGATTGCTCTTAAGAAGGAATATGGCTTTCCTTTGGATAAGAAAACCGTTATTGCGGTGGGACAAGTGCAAACGAGAAAAGGCGTTCTTGATTTCATTCGTACGGCCGAGCGGTGCCCGGACCTTCATTTCGTTTGGGCGGGCGGATTCTCTTTTAAAGGCATTACCGATGGCTACAAAGAGCTTAAAGCCGAGATGGAGAAGGAGCGGCCAAACGTGAAATTCTTAGGCATTCAGCCTCGGGAGAAGATGAACGATCTTTATAATGCCGCCGATATCTTCTTCTTGCCTTCTTATAACGAACTCTTCCCCATGGCTCTTTTAGAGGCATGTAACTCTGGCCTCCCTTATCTTGTTCGCGATTTAGATCTTTATAAAGACATTCTTTTAGGCGACTATCTTCGGGCGAAAGACGTTATGGGCTTTGAAACATTGCTTCATAAACTCGCCAAGGAGGAGTCCTTTTACGAAGAAGCGAAGCGCTATTCAAAAGCCATCGCGGATACTTATACCGAGGAAAAGAACTACCTTCTTTGGAAAGATTTCTACACCAAGGTTTTTGAGAAGTACCGCCAAAAGAAATAGATTGCTTTAAGATGCGGCAAGGCCTCCAAAGGGGAGGCGCCTTCTTTTCGCTATTTGCTTTCTAGGGATTTCTAGAACGATCTTATCTAAAAAAAGAAAATTCGAAAATCTTTGCAAATCATAGACATATTAATGTAAACGTCTAAAATGCAACGTTAGTAAATGGATTTTTGGTCAAAACTATGTTACAAATACTAGCGATTTAGGAACTCTCAAAGGAGAAAAAATGAAAAAAACTGGCAAACTTGGCTTTTTAGTATTGAATAGCATTGCTATCGCCGCTCTCGCTTCATGCCGCAAAGAGGGCGTGGATACGACGGTTTCCAAAATCAAAATCGTCGATGGCTCCATTGCTAAAAGCTACTATTTGGATAGCACGCCCGATTATTCGAAACTCAAAGTCGATACTTTCAATAAAGACGATGAGAAGATCGGAACGCTCAAAGTGAGCGAGAATGAAGCCGCTTTCACGTATACGGAAATCGATACCTCGTCTCTAGGCGAAGGAAAGGTTTTCACCATAACCTATAAAGTGGATGATCTTTCTTTTAGTGACACTTTGACCTATGCCGTCATCGATCACGATTACACCTTAACTGGATGGGCGGAGAATGCGAATTATACGCAATCGATAAGCGCCTTGGTGAACGATAAGCTTTCGGAAAGCGAAGACAACTTGGAAACCGGATTCTTAAAAAAGGGAAAATATTATATTGGCAATCAAAACGCCGCCAATCTTCTTCCGGAAATCAATGCCCTTGATGAAGAGCTTCGTCCTGTGAAAATCGACACGATTCCCTCTGGCGCGTCGATGAAGCTTTTTAAAGAAGGGGAGAAGACGGAATTAAATTCTTCCGATTATATCGAGAACGTCTCTACTTTCTTGAAGGATGGAATGCTTAAATTCAAAGAGGAAATAACGGGCGCTTTCGATGTCGTGCTTCACTATGAAGACATGAAAGACATTACCTACAAAGTGAATGTCGTTAATGCCTATAACGTCTCGAAAGGGACGGATCTTTATGCCCTTTCGAGTTGCATGACTCGCAATACCGACTGGCCTTATAGCAGTAACTACGCTTCCCTTAATGTCGCGCTAAGGGAATTCAAAACGAAACTTGGCTTGCCTGACGTTTCGTCTTTGGTCTTCCAAAACGACATCACGATGAATAAGAGCGACCTCCCCGAAGCTTATATTTGGGGCGATGATGCGACTTCAGAGGCGGTAAAAGGAAGCTTCAAGGATTGGGTCCGTATGATTGACTATACTTTCCAAGACGAAGGCGAAGCGGTCATCTATGGCAATTCCCATCGTCTTTCCATTAACGACAAAACCGATGATCCCGAGGCTTTCCCATATATTCTGACGGAAAGCACCGAAGGCGCTGCCCAAGATGTGAATGAGCCTATTTCTACTCATTCGAACTTCATCTATGCTTCTTTTGCGGATGGCGTTGACCCAACGAAATGCACATTCAAAGTCTTAGATCTTGAAGCGACTGGCAATATGGGCGTCAGTGCCGAATCGACTATCAAAATCGGCGGACCGATGTTCGTTAAGAGCGAAGTCACTTGCGAATACGATAACGTCCTTGTTTCGAAGTTCTATATGGCTCTAATGGGCAATGGCAGTGGCGAAAAGGATAAACTCGTTGGTCAAACGAAATACGACATTCAGCCGACCCTTAACGTCCGCAATTGCCGTTTCAGGGATACTTTCAACGCTTCCGTCTATATGTATGCCGGCGGCGTCTTGAACATCGAAAATAGCGAAATGGTCAAAGCCGGCGGTCCTCTTCTTTTCTTAAATCCAAGAACCGAGGATTTCCCCGTTTCGACCTTAGACGTCTCTGGCCTTTGCAAAACGGAAGTCAATATCGACGAAAAGTCTTTCTTCTCGAATAGAGTCGAAGGAAAGGGTGGCTGGTTTAGCGCTTATGGCGCCGAGACGATCGTTAGCGCCATCAAAGGCATGAACGACTTATTTAAAACGGTTGGCATGAGCTTTATGCGCAAAGACATCGTCGATAAGTTCAATTTCATCATGGTCAATCTTCCCATTAACAAAGAGTCGATTGTCCTTCCGAATAACAAAGGTGGCGTCAATACGACAGTCCGTAGGGGCGGAAAGGTCATTTATAGCACCCTTGATGGCTATATGGACGTCTTCACGAAAGCGGCCGCCTTTAAGAAAGCAACGACCCAACAAGATCAATACCTTACCGGTCGCGCCCTTTGCTCTTCCTTAGGGAACACTTTCTTCGGCAATAACTATTCCTTCTCCAATCAAAAGCTTATGGCGACTTTTGCTACCACTTCTTCGGATGGAACCCATGAGTTTGTTATTCCGACGACGGCGATGGATGGCTTACAAAGAAGCGAATACGCTATTTTAGGGGCTAAAAATTTGGTTACGGCCGCTGATTCCCCAACTCCGACCGACGCCATTAAAGATGCCGGTTTCCTCGCCTCTTCTCTCATTTGGGATGGAAGTACCTCGATGGGTACTGGAGTTTCTGGGGCTCTACCTGACTTGACCTATTACAAAGGCGTTTGCAACTACGGTATTTTATTCGGCGATTATCACGCGATATAATCTCTAACAACGATGAAAAAGGCACTTCGAAATAAAAATGTTCTCTTCGGAGGCCTTTTTTGCGTTCTTTTCTTTCTTCTTTTTGGCTTCTATTTCTTAGGATATGGGGAATATGCTTGGGGATTTTTGACCTTTGGTACTACTTTTCTTCTCCTTTTTGTCCTTTTTCTTTTGCTTGAAAAGTTCCTTAAGAATCGTCCTGCCAAAGCCTTCCGATGGAAGAAACTTACTTCTTTTAGCGCTTATCTTGCGAAAAAGGAGAATCGCTACAAGTTCTATTTGGCCTCTTTAGGCGTTCTTCTTTTCCTTCTCTTTTTCGCTCGTTTTTACTTTTGGAAAGGAAGCTTTTCCTATGTCGATACGGCTGGTCGGACAATCACACTGAAGTATTACGACTATCTTCATTTGGATAGCCTTTTGGTTTGCAACAGAGTGGATGCCTCTCTTCTTCCTCTTAACCGCTTCGAAAGGGTGATGGGGACGCTTACAAACGATCTTTGGACGGGGTTAGTCGTCTTGAGTTTGGTAAGCGCTTTTTATCTCAAAGAGACGTCCTTATTTGCCCGCCGCTATATCGGGGCTCCTATGGCGCTTCTTGCCAATCTCTTTTTCCCAATCCTTGTCAAAGCGATCGTCGGTCCTAGCGACTTCTTGAATTATCGCGTCTTTTTGATGGGGATTGAGCTAGGAATTTTGGATTTTTACTATTTCCATAGTTATCTTGAGGAAGGGAAAATCTCTTTCCATAAGCGTTCTTGGATCAAGGTCATCGCGATTGCCCTTCCCTTCCTTATTACGTCGATGAGCGCATTTACGCCATCGCTCTTGCTTGGGCCGACCGTTCTTGGCTTAACCAATCCCCATGAGCCGAGCGACTTGACGCATCGCATCTTCATTTATCTTTCCTTTTTGCTTCCTATCCTTTATTTCTCTATTCTTTATCCCCTTTCCAAAAGCGATCGCCGAGGGATGCTCTTGCAAATTTCTCTTGGCACCCTTTTTGGCTATATCTCGGTGAATCGTTTTGACATTTGGACGCATTTCTCGAGTTGGCCGATGCACTTATGCAATACCGCCATGTACACCATGCCACTCACTCTTTTATTCTTAAGCTATGGCCTTTATTATTTCACCTTCTTCATTAACGTCTTGGGCGCCTTTTTGGCTCTTATGATGCCAAACTTCTCTGAATATCTCTATGTTTTCTCACCCAGCGTCATGGAATTCTACATCAATCACTTGCATGCGTTTTTTATGCCGGTGCTCATTATGCTTCTAGGCGTTTATAAGAGGCCGAAGATGAAATATTTCGTCTATTCCCAGATTGGCTTCCTTCTTTATTTCATTCTCGTGATGTTCATTAACGTCGACTTGACGGCCCATGGCGATCCGACTGATTTCTTCTTCATCAACAGCGATTTCGTCGCCAAGAAACTAGGAAACTGGGCGGAGGACCTTTTTGAGGTCACGGCTTCTTTCCAAAAAGATGGCCTTACTTACGAGGTACATTACGCCTATGACATTTGCTACTATTTGGTCTATATCCTTTTGGCTTTCGGAATGTGGTTTGTTTATGAGCTTCTTTTCAAGGCAATAGACGAGCTTCTTGCCATACAAAGTGCCAAAGACAGAGCGACTTCCCGCCATGAGCGTTATTTAAAACTCGTCAAAGAAGGAGGAATCCTTATGGATAAGAATGAGATTCGGCTCGACATTTCGCATCTATCGAAGAAATACCATGGCGCGGATAGCTATGCCGTCAAAGACTTCTCCCTTTCCTTAACGGGTGGAAGGATCTATGGCTTCTTAGGAAAGAATGGCGCTGGAAAGAGCACTATCATCAAATCCATCGTCGGCATCCATGGCTTTGATGAAGGGAATATCTTCGTCTCTGGCCATGATGTCATCGAAGAGCCGCTGGAGGCGAAAAGGGAAATCGGTTTCGTGCCGGATAACTACGCTTTATACGAAAACCTCACGGGAAGGCAATACATCAACTACATCGCCGACCTCTATAGAGTGGATAAAGAAACGAGAAAGGCGAGGATGGATGATCTTGTTTCTCGCTTGGAGCTTGGCTTCCGTTTCGATAAGCCGATGAAGACCTATAGCCATGGCATGAAGCAAAAGATCACGATTATTGCCGCTTTGATACATGAGCCGAAAATTTGGATCCTCGATGAGCCGATGACGGGCTTAGATCCCAATAGCATCTACCAAATCAAAGAATGCATGAAGGAGCATGCCAAAAAAGGCAATATCGTCTTTTTCTCAAGCCATATTATCGACGTGGTGAAGAATCTTTGCGACGAAGTCGTTATCATCAAGCACGGCGTGCTTCTTAGAAGAATCGATTTGGACGCCTATCCCGAAGAGAGGGAAAAACTCGAAGAGACTTTCTTGACGCTTACGAGCGATAACGACGAAGAAGTCCATAATCTCCTTAAAGACGAAGGGCTTCTTAAAGGAGAGAACGCGTGACTTCTTCCCTAGAGAAAGCCAATAAAAAAGGAGCTCTCAAGCGCTTCTTCCATGTGGAGTGGGGTCCTTTTTGGATTCTCATCAAGATGCTTT
Organism: Caryophanales bacterium UBA6356; assembly: GCA_002440125.1. GTDB lineage: Bacteria > Bacillota_I > Bacilli_A > RFN20 > CAG-826 > UBA4951. Next base: position 7,166 of record DJRQ01000051.1, read on the forward strand.
TGGCGAACGCTTTGTCCTTTGATTGGAAAGGCAATAAGAAGAAGGTCATCATCAAAGCGGTTACTGGCGTTCTCGGCTTTGCGGCTGTTATCGCCATATCCTACCTTTTCTTCTATTTATGCGTGCAGTTTAGCATCTTCTCGCTTCTTTCCGCCGTGCCGATGTCCGTTCCTTCGATCATCGTAAACGTCCTTCTTATCTTCTCTTTCCTCGGTTCCTTAGGACGCGTTACCGACGACCTCTATTTCGCAAACGACAATAAGGTTCTTTTGACTTTGCCAACCAATGGCAACACCTTGTTTTTAAGCCGTTTGGCCGTTTGTTTCTTAAATACTTATCTCAAAGCCTTAAAGCTGGAGGTTCCCTTCCTTATTGGCTATTTCGTCGCAAGCGGTTACCCCCTTTATATGTGCTTTGCCATTTTCCCCATTTGGGCCATTATCGACATGGTTCTTTTGCTCTTAGCCTCCTTATTAAGCGTTCCGAATTATTATTTGAAGAGGTTCCTTAAGACGCATCCTTTGGCGAATGCTTTGACGATAAGCGTTTTCATTACGCTCTTACTATCCCTTTGTGGCTTCTTAATCGGCATCATTCCCGACAAAATCGATATCTTCTCCAATTGGGGGCCTTATTTCGCCATCATCCAAAGCGGACTTACCTTCTATACGAAGGAGCTCTCTTTCTTCTTTGAGGCTTCGAAGGTCTATTTAGGCGGTTTTACGGGATTTAGTTTTGCTTATTTCTCTGGATATGGTCTTAACGGTTTATGGACGTTCTTGGCTCTTTTAGGCCTTCTCCCCATCTTGTTTGTTTCTTGCTTAAGCTTAGCGAGCCCTCTTTACCTTCGCCTTGCAAGCGGTAGTGACGAGCTTCAAGGGAAAGGCTTAACGAAAAGGGCGACTCAGAATAGAGCCATGTCCCCGAATGAGAGCCAGTTCCATAAGGAATTCCTTTTGTTCTGGAAGGACGAAACAATCACGCCAAATTATGTCGGCGTCTTTTTGGCCCTTCCTTTGATCCTTTCGCTCGTGAGTAAAATCTTCGGGGCGATGGATGTCAATTCGAGAGGCGAAGGGATGGTCCAAGTCGCAAGCCTTTTGATTCTTCTTCTTATCGCTTTGTCGGCCAATGGACTTATCGCCCGCATCTATAGCGAAGAAGGCGCGGCCTTTAAACTCAATCGAACCTATCCCCTAAAGGATTCTTCCATCATCGGGAGCAAACTTCTTCTTCCTGGGTTTTTTGGCGTCTTAAGCATTTTTGCCTCCGTGATTTCGATGGCTTTTATACGGAAGAGCGCGATGGAAAGCACCTTCTTGATGGGTTTTGGCGCGGTCTTCATCTATTTGGGCCATCTTCTTTTTAGCGCTGGCGTTGACTTCTCGAATCCCAAAGAGACTTTCGGCGAGACTTCTTTCTTGGCGAACAATGAAAATCGTAGCATCATCCTTGCCTTGGCGACTTCTGTCTTGGCTGCCGTTTTATATTACTATTATCTCCAAGATGCCATTCTTTGGCTTCATGACGTGGATTCCAGTGCTGCTTTTAAGGTACTTTTGCTTGGAATTTTGTATTTTTCGGTCAATCTCGTTCTTTATCTAAGGAAAATCAAATACGTTTATAAACAAGGAGAATCGTTATGAAGAAAGCGGTCTCTATCTTAGTGGGTGCTATCTCTCTTCTTGCCATCATCTTTGTGGCTGTCTTTGGCACGAAGCCTCAGGGCATCGTCCCTCGTATTTATATCGAAAGCTTAACGATTAAGCCTGTGGATATGTCGACCTATACGATAGACGAAGAGAATGGGAATTATTGCACTATTAAATACGACGAGGATTTAGAAACGACGGATGGCGAAAACTACTATATGCCCTATATCTTCACAACAGAAGTATTGCCTAACAATGTAACCGATCAAAGCTTTGTTTACTCGATTGCCGACAACTATAAGGAATACATGGATTTTCCATCCAATAATGCCCTTGCTAATAGAAGGGGCGCTTTCCTTATTAAAAAGAGGACGGATAAGAAAGTGGCGATGGTTCGAATCAATGTTCGACCTGTCGATGGAGGGAACGGGAAGAGCGATAGTTTGAGGGTGATTATTGATTATCGGGAAAATTGATTTTGATTTTTGGTTATGATGGCGGTACTTGTCTAATCCATTAGGATGAGTTGTTTGTTTAAAATATAATTGCAGAGGACGATTTTTCGTTAAAATCCTTAATAATCAAAAGTGGCCCAAGGAATTACGGGCGATGATATAATCGAAATGGTCAATCATTGACCACAAACTTTGAATTACCGACAAATCAAAGTCGTCGATGCAATCGCTCTGCAAAAACTATTGGTGCTAAGGATGGTAGGTACGTTTGTGTATATTGTTTTTTGTAGCGACTTTATCAACTAATCAGAAACAAAAAACTAGCCGATAAGGACGATGATTATAGATAAAAGTCACTTAACTAATTATCCTGTTTTCGGCACTTTTATTGGACAAGAAATAGAGAATGTTACGACTGCATCTCGATTTTTTCCCTGTTTAGTCATTAACTTTTTCCTTCACGTCTACTTCTTTTTGCTTGCCCCTATCAAATTTCTCATTTTATTGATTTCATGATACTTAAAAGCCAGGTTCAGGTTCATCTTTTTTGACAATTCGCTGATGTTGCGATCCCAGAACAAAGTTTTGTAAGTCAAGTCGTCAAGCTCCCCGAATTCGTATTTACTCAGCGATTCGAATATTGAGCCCGTTGTCGAATTTGGCAGGTATTTCTTCCTTAATATGCACATTATCGTAAGAGCGATGTAAACGGTAAACATATGCGCCTTGATATGCTCTTCTTTCCTGACGTATATCGGCCTGGCGTCCATGTCTGTCTTCATGATCCTGAAGCATTCCTCGATGTCGTTCCTTTTGCCGCCTATCCTGATGATGTCGATATCGTCTAGCGGGACGCATCTCAAGCCGTTTCTCGCGAGCTCGTCTCTGTATTCCTCGTCCGCGTCTCTGCTGGAGGGGATGTCGGTGACATAGTCGTAGTATCCGACCAGGGCTTTCTCCTTCTCTATTTTTTCCTTCGAGAGCGTTAATTCCGATTTTCCTTTCACCACCTCGCCGTTCTTGTCCAAAACGATTCTTTTGATGTATTCCTTGCCGTCGCTGCATTTGGAAAGGCTCAGCCTTGATGGGCTCTTAATGATTTTTCCCGCGTGCTCTACTCTCTTTTTGATGGTTTTCATCATGAAATCGTAGCTGGCCGGATCGAACTTGACTATCAGCCTTTCCTGCAGGCCGCCGTCCCTGACGATCCATCTCGATTTGTACGATTTCCTCCTGCCCTTTTTGTCGGGTTCGCCGTATTCGACCATGCCTTCCCCGTCAATCATCCGCTTCCTGATTTCGGCATCGATTTTCCGGCCTTTCAAAGACTGGGTGAAGATATAGTTCCTGCCGGCGCGATGGATTTTGCCCTCGTTTCCGGCGGTGTTCAATCCGGCATCGGCGCATATGATTTTCCCGTCCGTCGTCTCTTCCCCGGCATTGATCAGGAGGGAATCAGGGAGCCGGTTTCGCTTTCGTTCCCCCTGAAGGCGACGCTCCCTATCGGATATCCGGCCCGGTGATACAGCAGGCCGTACTCGATGATTGGGTCCGGCCTGTGGTTCTTCTCGATGCCGTAGGCCCTCAACCCCTCCTCGTCGGCGCTCTGTATCTCGAAATAGAAATTGGAGCAGTCGTAGAATATCGCGCCGTCGTCGCTTCCGGGCATTATCGCCTTGCATTCCTTGGAGAGCTTCCTGGTCAATTTGGCCGACAATTCGTCGATCAAGTCCAGCGAATCGTAGAGGTTGTCGATATTCAAATCAAATCTCTCGACGTAGTTGTTGTTGCTCCTGATGTCGGACAGCTTGCTGCCCGGATTGATGATCCTGGAGAAGCACATCAGCCTCAGCTCGTCGTTGACGGAATACTTGATTTTCTTGTTGCTGGTTAACTTCCATGACCTTAGGAAGGCCTCCAGCTTCAAATCGGCTCACACTTTGTTGAGGAACAGAATCGACGCGTTCTTCCTGGCGCAGAATTCCTCCTTTTCCTCGATCGGCTCCGAATAATCGACGCTGAAGGAATACGATTTGCTTGTCCTTTCCTTCTTACTTGCCTCGTGATAGGCGATCCTTTCTCTGAGGAAGGCATCGACATCGTCGTGCCTCCTTTCCAATTCGCTCAACAATCCCAGGTTTTCGTAATACCTGTCTTTCTTCTTGCCTTTGACCGAATGCCCTTCCGCGATATAGACCTGGAAGTCGTTTAGTTTTTTCACCGGCAACTTTTTAGCGTACATAAGTGTGAAGCCCCCACATCAATAATAGAGCAGGAACGCTTGAAGACGTGAAGCGAAAACGTTATATAAATTTGACGTGATAAAAAATCTGTTTTTCATAGACTTACAAAGTAATATTCTTCTAATTTTTCTTTAAACAGATCCGAGAACTAGTTAGCAAGTGCCGAAAATGGTACTACGAATTAGCTTCTAAAGATGGGCTATATCTAGTTAAAAATTCATGGGGCTGTTGAAAAACCATTAGCCCAAACTAAAACGCCGGAATCGCAGGATTGCCGGCGTTTTTTGGTAGAATCCACTTGCTTAGGGAGGACTCTGCCATGTCCAATTTTACTACCGAAAGGTCCTTTTTGCTCCCTTCCTTTGACCCAATGGAGGAGGAAGGGGAGCGAATGCGCCGCTTTCTTCGCCTGCTCGAATCGTCGGGGGTTGGTCTCATCGTTGACAGGTACGTCAAAAACGAAAGCTCCAGGGGCGGCCGGCCTAGCGTGAATTACCATCGGCTCCTGGCGACCGTGCTTTACGGATTCTCCTTGGGGAGGTCAACGCTAAGAAGCTTGGCCGATTCCTGCGCGCACGACGTGAGGTTCATCGCGATGATGCAGCAATGCAGGCCGGATTATTCGACGATAGCCAAATTCATCAACAAAATTATCCTCCCGAACGAAGCCGAGATATTCGCCCGCGTGACCAAAGCCGCGGCGGCGGAAATGGGCGCGCGATTCGACGATGCCTTCGTCGACGGCAGCAAATTCGAGGCCAACGCGAACAAATACAAATTCGTTTGGAAGCCGACGGCGTTCCACGAGCGCATATCCTCGTCGTTCCACGCCCTTTGCAGAGAAAGCGGCCTCCTCGAAGGGCATTCGGAAGAGCGCATGGTTTCGTCGAAGACGGTGAGCAAGGCGCTGACCGAGGCGTCGGAAAAGGGGGACCGAAGGCTCGAAGGCGCGATTAAAGCAATGCTTTTGAAGGTTTTGGAATACGAGGAGAAGGAGCGCATTTGCGGCTCTGGGAGGAAGTCTTATTTCAAAACGGACCGAGACGCAACGGCGATGTGCCTGAAGTCCGATTACTATTCCGGGCTCGGGACGAACATGCACGCCGCATACAACGTTCAGCTCGTCGTCTGCCGCGGGATAATCGCCGCCTACACGATCACGCAATCCAGGGCGGACATCAACGATTTCGTCGGCGCCATCGAAGCTTTTGCTGCGATTCACGGGAGATACCCCACCAACGTCTGCGCCGACGCGGGATACGGATCTCCGGGGAATTACGCTTTCCTCAAGGCAAAGGGCATAGGCAATTTCGTCAAAGACCAATCGTGGGAGGGCAACGCCTCCGGATCCAGGCCCGACTGCTACCGCATGCGGGGAGGCGCCCCGGTTTGCCTTGCCGGCAGGCCGTGTTGCGAAAAAGAAATCGCGGGGAGGCACCCGAAAAAGCCGGGCGGCAAGTTCTATTCCGTCGCCGGCTGCCGCGGGTGTCCGTTCCACGACTATTGCTTTCGGTTCGTCAAAAACGGAGCGAACGACGATGAAAAGGTTTTTGAAATAAACTTGGATTACCTCGCCACGAAGGCCGAGGCCGAGGCGAATCTGCTTTCGCCGAAGGGAATTGAGCTCAGGGTCAACCGAAGCATACAGGTCGAGGGGGCGTTCGGGATTCTGAAGCGGGACTATGGATACGAAAGGATAAGAAGGCGGGGCATAGCACGGGTCTCAACCGAGGTGATGCTCAACGCCTTGGGCTTAACGGTCGCTAAGCTCTTCAGGTTCTACGAAACGGGCAAAGTCCCAGATTTTTGGGTGGCTCCTTCGGAAATGACCCCTCAAACCTTCAAAAGCCCCTCCGCGAAAAGACTTTCAAAAAAGGGGAGAAAAATCCACGAAAGAACATTCGCACAAAAAGAACATGCGTAGCATGTTGAAAAACCTCTTTCCAATAAAAAAGAGGCCATTGATTAACCTAACGGTTTTTCAACAGCCCC
>DJRQ01000068.1 GCA_002440125.1 Caryophanales bacterium UBA6356
CTTCGTCTCAAAGATGCCAAATCCATTTGGTATAAAGAAATTTTCGACGATCAGTTCGTCCTTTTTAGAGGCCATTTTGAGGCGAATGGCCATAAAAGCGTGCTCGATATCGTTTGCGACACCAATTACGCCATTTCTTTAAACAACACTTTTCTAAGCTTTTCCCAAAGCCCTTCCTATCCCGAGCATCCAATCGTTGATTCGATTCGTTTTACGACTAAAAGGGGAAGAAACGATTTTCTTATTCTTTGCTATCACCTCGGAAGCAAGGGGTTCAGTTCCTATTGCAGTCAAGAGGCCTATCTTCGCTTCGCTATAACGGAAAACGGAGAAACCTTGCAAATCTCAAACGAAAATATCGAATCCGCTTTATCGGAGCAATACCTATCTGGCAGGAAAGAGCTTTTGACGCCTCAACTCGGCTACCGTTTGTTCCTTGATTTGTCGAAAGACGACAAGAACCTTTCTTTCTCGCGAAGCATCCTTGTCGATAAATCAAACGCCCTCTTTGAGCTTAGACGCAATAAGAAATGCGTTCTCGGCTTCCATGATTTTCGGACTGCAATGCCAGTGAAAGTGAAGGAAAAAACCTATCGAATCGACCTTAAAGAAGAGACCGTGGGATGTCTTACCCTCTCTCTTTTTTCTCCCATCCCCCAAAAAGCCATCGTTTCCTATGGGGAACATCTTGTCGATAACGAACTCGTCTATAAAATCGGCAATCGCAATTTTTCTTTTGAAATGGCTTTAAAGAAAGGAATAAACGATTTTTTCGGTCCCTTTTTGAGAGTGGGGGCTAGGTATTTAGAACTTGCGCTTGAAAAAGAAGACGTTTTGGAAGAGCCTTTCTTTGGATTGGTGCCCGTTTCTTATCCTTTTAGCGAGAAGAAACTCTATAAAGTTAAGAAAGAGTACCTCCCTTTTTACGAAGCTGCTAGGAAAACACTTGTTTCTTGCTATCACGAGCACTACGAGGATTGCCCTTGGAGAGAGCAATGCCTTTACGCCCTCGATAGCCTCAATCAAATCGATGCCGGACTTCTTCTTTTCAAAAACACCGAGCAAATCCGAAGCTCTTTAAGGCTGTTCAGCCAAGATAAAAGGGAAGACGGCCTTTTATCCATCTGCGCTCCAAGCCGCGATGGATTGACCATACCTAGCTTTTCTCTATTTTACGTGACGGCCTTGAAGCATTATCTCGAAGCAACCGAGGATATCGCTTTCATTAAGGAGCTCCTTCCCAAAGTGAAAGACATTATGTTCACATTTCTAAAAAGGATGTCAAATGGTCTTGTTTCCACCTTCGAAGGAGAAGATAAATGGAATTTCTACGAGTGGGAAGAAGGGCTGGCGGGAGAACTTGGCAAACCGGGCAAAAAGAAAGAAGATCTTCTTCTTAACGCTCTTTTCATCCTTGCTTTAGAGGATTTTGACTTCCTTTTGGAGAGAGCGGGAGAAACTATAAATCATAAGGAAAAGACAAAAGAACTGAGAATTGCCATAAAAAACAAGTTTTTTGATCGATCGGATGGCCTTTATTTCAATGATTGCGAATCTATTTCCAAAAGCGTCCTTGGCAATTCCCTTGCCATATTGGCTGAGGTTCCTTCGGAAGAAGAGGCCCGAAGGATTGCCAATAAGCTCCTTAGACCAGAAGAATATGGCTTGACGCCGACGAGTTTAAGCATGAAGCGCTTCTATTATGATGCCCTCTTAAAAGCGGATCCCGAAAAATTCAAAGAATATATCAAAAACGACGCAATAAAGGCGATGGAATCGATGCTTGGTAGCCAAGACTCCACCGGCACCTTCTGGGAAACGCTTGATGGCTATAAGGCTTTCGATGGGGCTGGAAGCCTTTGCCATGGGTGGGGAGCGATTCTAATAAAATACCTTTTTGATTGATACTGATCCTTCTTTTTCACACAGCTTTATGTATTTTTGGTTTGCGCTTAAAAGCAAAGAAGACTTCTCTTCAAGCAAAACCTTCAACGGTTTTTAATCACTTCTAAATATCTCCATTGAAGGAATGTCTTCTAGCTTAGAATAAAGCCAGCGTAAATAGTAAAGCGGCCTCCTTTTTGGAAGCCGCTAAAACAGATGGATTCAAATGAATAAGTCGTCTAAATCTTTGATGAAGGATGGGAGTTCCGTTAAATCCTTTATCTTCGCCCCAGACGCCTGGGGATGTCCGCCCCCTCCCCATTTCATCGCAATGGGGCTGATATCCATCTTCTTTGAACGGATGGAAATGCGCCAACACCATTCTTTGGGGTCGGGATCCTCAGTGATGGAACACCAAGCGTTGATCCCTTCGATGTTGGAGAAGAGATTGACGTTTTCCTTCCCTCGTTCAGGGGTGATTTTTAGCTCTTTTTGAATATTTTCGTCTAAGCAATAATAGGCCACCCCATGGGGAGAGACGCTAAAATGATTCAAAATATAAGCCGTGACCTTAAGGTCATCGAGCTTCTTTTGATACATCGCTAGGTATATCTCATTGATGGAGATGCCGGTTTTGATGAGGCATTCGGCGATGGCAAAGGTATGGGCGCTCACGCTGCTATAGAGGAAACGCCCGCTGTCGCCGACGATGCCGATATAAAAGTAACGGGCGGCTTCCTTCGATAGCGTCCTACTCTTCCAATTAAGAAGAACGGAGCAGACGAGTTCTGAGGCGCTCGCACTAGAAAGATCGACTATCGGCGTCTTGGCGATTTCTTTTTTGGAAGGATGATGGTCTATTTTAGCCACGTAGGAGGCTTTTTTATAACGAGGATCGGCGATTCTTTCATCGTCGCCGACATCGAGGACAATAGCCAAGAAATCCTTTTGGAACCAAGCGTCGTTCAAACGCTCCGTCTCCGGAAAAAGACGGGGCGTGAAAGTGACGTGATTGTCTCCTACGAAATGAATCTCCTTCTCTGGAAAGTTGTCTTTGAGGAAAGTATATAGGCCCATTTGGCTTCCCATTGCGTCGAAATCGGGCTTGATATGACGGAAAACGCAAATGCGGTCGTATTTTTCGACTGCTCTATAGAAGGCTTTGTATTCTTTGCTTCGCGTCTTGGCGTATTCTTTTATCTCTTTTGGGAGCGCTTCTTTCATTAAAGTCTGCCCTCCAAAGCCTTCACGCAATCCTTGGCGATCATAAGCTCTTCGTCGGTTGGGATGACGGCCATTGGGATGGCACTATCGGGAGTGCTGATAAGACCTTCTTGGCCGCAAAGTTCCTCGTTTTTCTTTTCGTCGAGCTTCACTTTCAATGCTTCCTTGATATCTTCGTAAACAGCCTTTCGGTAGTCGCTTGCGTTTTCTCCGATGCCGCCTGAGAAGACGATGAGGTCGCATCCGCCTAAGCGAATGAAATAGCTTCCGATGAAGTCGGCGATCCTTCTTGCCCAAAGTTTGATGGCCACGAGGGCTCTCTTGTTTCCTTTTTGCGCTTGCGCTAAGACGTCGCGCGTATCATTGCTAATGCCACTGACGCCCAAGAACCCGCTTTTTTTGTTCAGGATGTCATAGACTTCTTCGCTGCTTTTCTTCAAACAAACGCAAAGATAATTAACCACGGAAGGGTCGATATCGCCAGAACGCGTTCCCATCATAACCCCTCCCAAAGGCGTAAGACCCATGGAAGTGGCGATGGCTTTTTCGTTATGGATGGCGCTTAAGGAAGCGCCGCTTCCTAAGTGGCAAGTGATAATTTTGCGATCTTCCTTGTTCTTCAAAAAGTCTTCATGCGCTTTTAAAGCGAGGTAGTTGTGGGAGGTGCCATGCGCCCCATAACGGCGGATATCGTAGGTTTCCGTATATTCGTAAGGAATCGGGAAAAGCTTATCTTCTTCGGCCATATCGCAGAAATAGGCGGTATCGAAAACGGCCAATGCCAAAGCGTCTGGCAAAGCCTTCTTAAAGGCGTGATATCCCATCAAATGGGCCGGCGCGTGAAGGGGATCCAAAGGAACAAGTTTTGTTACTTTCGCTTCGGTGTCCTCGTTGAAGATGGCGCTTTTGTTGAAATATTTTCCACCTTGGACCACCCGGTGTCCGACTGCTTTGATCTCGCTCCAATCTTTGACGATGCCAAACTTCGTTAGGGCTTTTAGAATAAGCTCAACGCCGAAAGAATGGTCCTTTATTGGCAAATAATCGTCATGCTTATTTTCGCCGTATTTGATGCGGAAATGAGCATCATCATGGCCGATTCTTTCGACCAAACCGGAACAAATGACTTTTTCTTCCGGCATCTCGAAAAGCTTGTATTTGATAGAAGAGCTGCCTGCGTTGACGGCCATTACTTTGATCATAGATAAATACCTCTTTGTTTGGCTTTGATTCTAGCGCTATTCGTTCTCTTTTCCTAGCCTCGAACCTTTTTCCTTTGGGTATCTCCTCCTTTCCGCTCTTTCTTCTAGAAAACCAAACTTCTTATGGCAAAATGAAGATATGGAAGAAAGAGACGATTGGAAAAGCCGTAGAGAACTTTCGAATCAGATTCAGACTATTCTTTTCGATGCCCGTTCTTTTCTCGCTGTCGATCCCTGCAATCCTTTTAACAATTCTTATGATGCTCGCGGGATAAGCCTCATTTCGCTAAAGAGGGTTGTAGAGGGCGTTTCGAAATTGCCAAAGGACTTTTTGGATTCGCATCCCGAATTTCCTTGGGAGAGGATGGTGGAGAAGTGGGGTCGAACCGTCAATGGGGGTCCTGGCTTTTGCGATTCGATCGTGCATTATGATGTGGCTAGCGATCTCTATCGCCTTATAAGAATTCTTAAAACCGCTCTTTAAATGCGTATTTTTTAATAAAGCTCCTTTATAATGAAGTCAGGAAAGAGGTTCCCTATGGCATATGGCATTCTCTATGACTTCTTGATGGGGCAATCCATCGAAGCTTATCGCTATTTTGGCGCCCATTTCGAAACGCATGATGTTTTGGAGAAGAAAAATGGCCGCTATTACAAGAAAAGCATCTCCGGCGTGATGTTCCGGCTTTACGCTCCTTTGGCTAGCGACGTATCGATTATCGGCGATTGGAATGGGTGGGATGTTCGAACCCATAAGATGAACAAAGTCGATGAAGCGGGCGTTTTTGAGCTTTTCATACCCGGACTCACCAATTACGAATGTTATAAGTATCATTTCAAAAACGCCAAAGGCCTATACGTCGATAAGGCAGACCCCTTCGCGTTTTTTAGCGAACTTCGACCTTCGACTTGCTCACGGCTTTTCGATATTGAAGGTTTCTCTTGGAACGACCGATCCTATCAAGCAAAGAAAGCCTCTTCTTTCGAGAAGCCGATGTCGATTTATGAAATTCATCTTGGCTCTTGGCTTGGGAAGAAAGATGGCCGCTATCTATCTTATGAAGAACTTGCGGATCGCCTTATTCCTTATTTAAAGGAAACCGGCTTCACAGATGTCGAGATAATGCCGATCACCCAATATCCTTTTGATGGCTCTTGGGGGTACCAATCGACAGGCTTTTTCAGCGTGGATTCCCGCTATGGCAACCCTTTCCAGCTTATGAGCTTCGTGGACCGACTTCATAAAAATGGCTTTGGCGTCATCTTGGATTTCGCTCCTGTTCATTTTGCCAACGATAGCTTCGCCTTGCGGGAGTTCGATGGCTCTTGTCTCTATGAATATAGCGATCCTAAGCACACTTTCTCGCCTTGGGGCTCTTGCCTATTCGACTTAGGGAAAGATCCTGTTCGAAGTTTCCTAATGAGCGCGATGAATTATTTCGTGACCTATTTCCATTTCGATGGCATCCGCGTCGATGCGGTATCGAACATCGTCTATTGGGATGGCAATAAGGCAAAAGGAGAGAACACGGGTGCGACTGAGTTCATTAAGCGCCTTAATGGAAAGCTCCATTACGCCCATCCGAATCTCATGATGATTGCCGAAGATAGCACCGATTTCCAAGGAGTCACCAAAAAGACGGAAGAAGGGGGACTGGGCTTCGATTATAAGTGGGATCTTGGCTGGATGAACGACACCCTCAAATACTACTCTAAAGATCCTATTTACAAGAAATGGGAGCATAACAAAATCACTTTCTCGATGGCTTATTTTTGGAGCGAGAAATTCTTGCTTCCTCTTTCGCACGACGAAGTGGTCCACGGGAAAGGCACCCTCATCAACAAGATGTATGGCGATTACGACACCAAATTCGATTTGTTACGCAATCTCTTCGTTTATCAATTCGCCCATCCTGGTAAAAAACTTAATTTCATGGGGAACGAGCTCGCTTCCTTTGACGAATGGAACGAGAATCGCTCCTTGCCTTGGAATCTGTTGACTTTTCCTAAGCACGATTCGGTGAAACGCCTTATTCACGACTTAAACCTTCTATATCAAAAGGAAGAGGCGCTTTATAAAGAAGAATATAGCGAGAGCGCCTTTCACTGGACGATGGTCGATAATGCCTCTCAAAGCGTCTTTGCCTTCCAAAGAAAGGTCGGCCAAAGCGATCTTCTTTTTGTCTTCAACATGACGCCGAACTATTACGAGAACTTCGATGTCGGCGTGATGGACGAAGGTTGCTATAGGGAGCTCCTCAATAGCGATAAAGACATCTATGGGGGTCGCAATCAGTATTGCGGTGGAGACCGCTTCACCAGCCCTAACGGCCCTGAAGGCCGTCCCTATAAGCTGACATTGAAGATCGGCGGCTATAGCGCTTTGATCATGAAGCGAATCGTTAATAATGAACCGATGAAAGCCTTGGAAACGAAAGAAAAGGACGTTCATAAAGAAATGTCAACCAAAAACAAAATCGTTTCCAAAGCGAAAGCGAAAAGGCTTCATTTGAAAGGTGTTAAACAAAAAGTCAAAAAGGAATAAAATAGATTTTGCGTCTAAGCGCGTTGGAGGAGATTTATGTTTGCCAACAAAATGGAATTCAAACAAGAATTCGAAAGAAGATTAAGCGAAAAATACGGTCGAAGCGTGCCTGATAGCCACATCACCGAAAAATACGATATACTGGGTGAAATGGTTCGCGATTATGGCGGCTACTATTGGCGCAATTGCCGCGATGACATCTATAAAACCGGAAAGAAACAATGCATCTATTTCTCGATGGAATTCCTCATTGGGAAGCTTCTTAAGAGCAATATGCAAAACCTTGGCATATACAAAATCGCCAAAGAAGGCTTGGCGGATTTTGGAATTGATATCGAGGATTTGGAAAAAGAGGAGCCGGATGCCGGGCTTGGCAATGGCGGTCTAGGCCGCTTGGCGGCGTGCTTTTTGGATAGCGCCGCTTCCTTGGGCCTTCCGATGCATGGCAATACCATCCGTTATGAATATGGCTTCTTTCGCCAAAAATTCGTCAACGGCCGTCAAACCGAACTCCCGGATCAATGGCTTTCGAATGGCTTCGTTTTCGAGGTCCGTAAGCCCAAACATGCCGTGGAAGTCCAATTCGGCGGCAATGCCGAAACCTATCTCAAACCCAATGGGGATTACGCGCTCCGCACGGTAAATGCCACGTGCGTTCGAGCCGTTCCTTATGATGTGAGCATTGTCGGATATCGAAATGGGGTGGCGAATACCCTCCGCCTTTGGAGTGCTGAACCGAGCGAAAGCAATCTTCCGAAGAACATGAGCTTCAATGATTATCTTTCCACTTTGAAAGAGCTTTCCTTTGGCTTATATCCGGACGATAGCACCGAGCATGGTCGTTTGCTTCGCCTTCGCCAACAATATTTTCTCGTAAGCGCCGGTCTCCAAAGCGTGATGCGCGGGGAGATGCGCCGCTATGGAAGCTTGAAGTATTTATCGGATCATTATGTTTTCCAACTCAATGATACCCATCCCATTCTCGCTATCCCCGAAATGATGCGCCTCTTGATGGACGAATACGGTTGGGGATGGGATGAGGCTTGGGCGACGGTCAATAAGGCTTTTGCCTATACCAACCACACCGTGATGCCAGAAGCGCTGGAAAGATGGCCGGTAAACTATGTCCAAACCCTTTTGCCGCGCGTTTATATGATTATCGAGGAGATTAATAGGAGATTTAACGCTTTCATGAATGAAAAAGGAGTTCCCGATGACAAGCGTTACTCCATGCAAATCATTAAGGATGGCCAAATCCACATGACGAACATGGCTATCTATGCCGGTTTTAGCGTTAATGGCGTGGCGAAGCTCCATACGGAGATTTTGGAACACTACACATTCAAGAATTTCTATGAGATGTTCCCTCAAAAATTCAACAACAAGACCAATGGCGTGACGCCAAGGAGATGGCTTATGTACAGCAATCCCGAGCTTGCCGAGCTCATTACTTCCAAAATTGGCGATGGTTGGATTTCCGACATGAGCAAGATTAAAGCCTTGAAAGCTTTCGATTTAGATCCCGAAACGCAAGACGCCATTATGATGATCAAGCGCCATAACAAAGAGAAATTCGCTGATTTCGCTCTTGAGACCTATGGCATTGAGCTTGATCCAGACGCCATCTTCGACGCGCAAATCAAGCGTCTACACGCCTATAAGAGACAACTTCTTAATATCTTCCACATCATGGCGCTCTATCAAAAGCTTAAGAGCGATCCCGCTCATTTCTCCATGAAGAAACACGTTTATATCTTTGGCGCGAAAGCCGCTCCAAGCTATGAGTACGCCAAACGCATCATCGAACTTATTCTCGCCGTTTCTGATGTCATCAATAACGACCCCGAAGCCTCGAAATTCATGAAGGTGCTTTTCGTCGAGAACTATGGCGTTTCCTTAAGCGAAAGGATCATCCCCGCCACCGACATCAGCGAACAGATTAGCACGGCGGGAAAAGAAGCCAGCGGCACAAGCAACATGAAATTCATGATGAATGGCGCCTTAACGCTCGGAACGCTCGACGGAGCTAATATCGAAATCGCTGATCTTGCGGGAAGAGAAAACGAAATCATCTTCGGCATGACCTCGGAAGAAGTGCAAGCGGAGTACGACAAAGGAACCTACAATCCTTGGGACATCTATAACGCCAATCCGGAAATCAAAAACGTCATCGATAGTCTTTTTAGTGGCCCTTGGGCCAAGAAAGCGGGCGATCGCTTCCGCCTTATCTTCGATGAAGTGATGAACCGTGGCGATCAATACTTCATTTTGAAGGATTACGAATCCTATAAGGAGGCTTGCCTTAAAGCGGAGGCCTTCTATGAGGACAAGAAAGCCTGGGCCAAGTCCGTTATCGATAACATCGCCTCTTCCGGCTATTTCTCAAGCGATAGGACGATCAAAGAATATAACCGTGACATCTGGCACTTAGTCCCTTATGAGGTAAGCGAAGATGAGTGAGTTTTATTCTTTGAAAGAGCTCTATAGCCTTCAAAAAGGGCTCGATAAGGAGATTGCGGAAAAACACAATGTGACTTACGAATCGACTTTCGAGAAACGCCTATTGGCTCTTTTCGTGGAGCTAGGGGAGTTTGCTAACGAAACGCGTTGCTTTAAGTTTTGGTCTCTTAAAGGGCCAAGCGAAAAGGACGTTATCCTCGACGAATATGCCGATGCCATCCATTTCTTTTTGTCGCTTGGTCTCGCCATAGATATCGATGATTTCCATTTTTCTTTCCTTAAAGACGAGAAAACTTTGAGCCAAGCTATCCTTGGGGTTTACGAAAAAGTGTTGGAATTCGATAAGGATAGGAACGAAGAAAGATATCGAAACGCTTTCCAAAGTTTTCTCGACCTCTTGCCTTTGATGGGTTATGGCTTTCAAGATATGGAAGAAGCCTATAAAAAGAAACTTGCCGTCAATTATAAGCGACAAGAGACGCATTATTGATAGAGATGGGACAAAAAGCGCTGGATTTGCTAAGGAATTTCGAAAAGTGGACTTCGAAAAGATGGGCCAAAGCTCTTCTTTTTGGCTTTGGGTTCCTTTTTATCGTCCTTTGCCATTTCGCTTTTTGCTTCAAACTCGATGGATTCTACGCTTCTTACGAATATGGCTTTAGAAACACCGCTTCTTTGAAAGCGGCCGTGACTCTTTTTAGCATTGCTCTTCTTTTGGTTGTCTTGGCCTTGGGCTATCTTTTTTACCGAAAGGAATTAACTGCAAAACGTTTCGGAAACGCTCTCCTTCTAGTTGTTTTCCTTGTTGTTCTTTTGCTTGGAGGCTTCCGCAATTTCAATAGCAATACGTTCACCCATGATTTCCAAGTCTTTGGCAAAGGCGGCCATTGGGAAATTATCTACGGCATCTTCAAGACGGGGCAAATTCCGCCTGTGGATTTGACGAACCAATTCTACCAGGTGAAGTTCTATCATACGATTGGGGCCTATTTTGCGAAGATTTTCTCTTTTTTGATTCCTTCTACAACTGGCATAAGCCTTACCATTTTCGAGGGTGAGGCTTCCTTATCGCTTCATGACGCCGCCTCTTTGGAATGCATTCGAATCCTTGAAGCTTATTTCGGTTGCCTCAATTTCTATTTTATCGCTAAGATTTTCGAACGTTTGTTCAAGGGAGACGGCAGGAGGGCTCTCTTATCAAGCGCCTTTTGCTTTGTCCTTCCTTCTTTATATTTCGTGATCTACTCAAAGAATAACGATTTGTTTGCCTTGACCTTTTCTTTGCTTTCGCTTCATCTTGCTCTATTTTGGCAGGAAAAAAGAAGTTTCCTTCGCATCTTTTTGCTCGCTTTATCGATCGCGGCGGCTATGGAAAGCAAGCTCAATAGCGCTCTTATCGCTTTTCCCATCGCTTTTGTTTTCCTTCGCGAGTTGCTTCGCCTTTATTCCCAAAAAGAAAAAAGCGAAAGGAAGCTTCGACGCCGTTTTTGGCTCCAGATGCTTTGTTTCGGGATAGTGGTTTTTCCTCTTGCTCTTTTTGGGCATATCTATCAATCGCTTCGCTATGGCGAGCCATTTGGTTATGTTTTGGACTTAGAAGCCAATGGCCCGAACTACATGCATGTCGATAACGCCTTTTACACTTTCTTTTTCCGTTTCCTCGCCTTTCCCTCTCCCGATTTGTTTAGCGATGTGTCCAATATCCGCGCTTATATCCCTGTTTCGGGCGGTCCCAGTCTCCAATACGTTTGGGGGAAGATCGATTACAATGCCTGGACGGCTTTTTTTAAGACGACTCTTTGGGAAGAACATAACGCTTTCTATTTGATCGGCACTTCTTCTTTGGGCGTTTTCCTCGTTTACGCCATCTATGTCCTTTTCCTTCTTCTTGGTCTTATTCTTTTCTTCCATCTCATTTTCAAAAGCGTCTTCTATCTCTATGGCATCAAAGAGAGAAAAAGAAGTGCGAAACTCTCTTTTTCGACTTCCTTCTTCCTTCTTCTTGGCCTTCCTCACGCGGCGGCGTATCTTTATTTTTGCTACAAATATCAGGTCGGTTGCACGATGAATGCCCGATATGCTTTGCTTCTTTATTTGCCTTTGAGCGCTCTCTTAAGCGACTTCTTTATGGGCTTCCTTAAGAAAAAAGGGACCAACTATGTCTTTTTCGAAAAGAAAACTTCGCAAATGCATGAAGAGGAGGGAACGACTTGAAAACTTGTTTTTATCTCTTTTTGGCGACAAAGCCATTTTCTCATAAGGGGTTTGCCGAATCCTTGGGATCTTTTGATCTCCCTTTTCATATCTCATACGAAAGCGAGTTAAGGGGATCGATCGAGTGCCCTCCGAGACTCGGAATGCTTTTGTCGAATACCTTGTTCACCATCCACGACGATCTGGATACGACCCTCGTCCTTTTGGAAGCGCCAAAAAAATCTCTTTTAAGCGAAAAACTTCTAGAACAAGCCCTTTCCTACTTTCCGAATCAAGTCGTTTGCCTTAGCGATATTCTCTTAAAAGAGTTCAGCTTTGGCAATTTCTCGAGCATCCCTCTTTTGAAAAACGAATTTAAAGAAGTCCCTCACGAATTAATGCTCACGGCGGGAGCCTATTTAAGGACGAATCTGAACGCTTGCCTAACGGCTGAGACTCTTTATATCCACCGGAATACCTTCAATTACCGATTAAACGCCTTCATCGAAAAGACGGGCCTTGATATCCGAGAATACCATAATGCCCTCTTGCTTGAGTTCTATTTTCAATTTTGCGGGAATTGAAAAAAGCTTCTTTCGCGTCTTTAGACGTTCAATCGATATTCCAATTGCTTAAGACGTTTCCGTCGATATCTTCAAAGCTGCCGCAAAGGATCATGATGATATCGACCAATTGCCCTATGCCGAATAGCCCAAAGGTCAGAAGCCACAAGACGCCCGTCCCTATTTTGCCAGCGTAGAAGCGGTGAATGCCCGCTACACCCGTGCAATAGAAGAGGGCGCAAAGGATGGTGGCAAGGCCTCTTGATTTTGTTGAAACGCCAGCCTTGGAAGAGCTTGTTTGGAAGGAATCCTTCGTTTCCTCTAAAGAAGCACCGCAATTTGTGCAAAAGACCGATGAATCTTCGTTTTGGCGCCGCATCTTGGACAATATTTCATAGTTCGATGACCTCGTTTGCTTAAATTATAAAACTATTTTTTTACCCTTTGTGGCGAAAGAATATCGTTAAGCAATACGAATTGTGCAATATGCACAAGACAACATATTGAAAATGACTTAAACTAGTCGCAATTAAGGAGCATATCAAATGGCTTTATTCAAAAAGAAGAAGACCGATGAAAATAAGCTCGGCCTTCATGTCGTCACGCGCGAAGAGATCAAAGCGCGTCAAGAAGAACTCGCCAAGCTTGCCGAGGCGGGGGAACCAAAAGATCTCGGTTACGTCTCTCTCCGCCACGTCGACAAAGTCTACGATAATGGCGTCCAAGCCGTTTTCGACTTCACTTTGGACATCAAGAAGCAGGAGTTCATCGTCTTTGTCGGTCCTTCGGGGTGTGGCAAATCGACGACTCTTCGTATGATTGCGGGCTTAGAAGACATCACCAATGGCGACCTTTATATCGACGGGGAATACGCCAACGACAAGTCGCCTAAGGACCGTGACATCGCCATGGTCTTCCAAAGCTATGCCCTCTATCCCCATATGACGGTTTATAACAACATGGCCTTCGGTTTAAAGATCCGTCATCTTCCGAAAGATGAGATCGATAAGCGCGTCCACGATGCCGCGAAGATCCTTCAAATCGAGCAATTCCTCGATCGTAAGCCCAAAGCCCTCTCGGGCGGCCAACGTCAACGTGTCGCTTTAGGACGCGCGATTGTCCGTAACGCCAAGGTGTTCTTGATGGACGAACCACTTAGTAACCTCGATGCCAAGCTCCGTGTCCAAATGCGTAGCGAAATCATTAAGCTTCACGAATCTCTTGGCGCGACCACCATTTACGTCACCCACGACCAGACGGAAGCTATGACGATGGCAACCCGCATCGTTGTTATGAAACTTGGCTACATCCAACAAATCGGGACGCCTATTGAAATCTATAACCATCCAGCCAATCTCTTCGTCGCGAGCTTTATCGGCAGCCCAGCCATGAACCTATTGAAGTGCACCTACGACAAAGGCGTTCTCAAATTCAGCAATGGCCATGAAATCAAACTGAGCGAAGAAGCGAAGAAAGCCCACGAAGACTTCTATAAGAATCGAGTGGCGGAAGTGACTTCGGCGTTAAATGATGCCAAAGCGAAATGGGAAGAAAAGAAGGTACTCGCCGATGCTGATGCGAAGCGCGCAGCAAAAATCGCCTCGCTCGAAGAAAGCGTCGAAGCGCTTAAAGCCCAAACGCCAGAAGCGGGCAAAGAAGAAGCCCAGGCCAATCGCATTGCCGATATGGAAGGCAAGATCGCCGCTTTGAAAGAACCCGATGCCGAACTCGCTAAGAAGATCGCTACCCTTAGCGCCTCTCTCCAAAAGCTCGAGGAAGGCGTCAAGAGCGGTACCCATGAAGTGATTTATGGCATCCGCCCAGAAGATATCCACGAAGGCGATAAAGCCCATGTCGAGAAGTATAAGAGCGAACCTTTTGAGATTACGGTTAGCGTGGCTGAGCTCCTTGGGCATGAATACTATGTCCATACGGATCTTTGCGGCACCGATGTCATCGCCAAGATTCCTCTTACCAAGGCCATCAAGAGCGGCGACAAACTGCAAGTCCTCTTCGATTTCCCTAAAGCGCACATCTTCGATCCGGAAACCGAAAAGAGAATCTATTAATTTCGTTGGTCGGTGAAGAGAGGCTTCGGCCTCTCTTTTTTTACATTTTCTTCATAATTTGAAATAGATTCGTTTCTATCGAATATATTCTCTTTTTCTCAGGTTTTGAATCGTATTTTCGGCTCTATGAAAAAGTTTTTAATAGGGGTATATTCAAAAACCAAATTAATTGTTTGACTTGACTTTATCGGACAAATTCCACGATTGTTAAGAATGTTATTAAGCACTTTTATCGCTGGTCTTGCAAGCTTTTTCGTTTGGTAAGCGTTTTCATCAAAAAACTATTTCATTCCTTTTTTCCTTCGCTATAAATTTATCGCGATGAAGAACTTGATCCTTCTGATAAAGGAAGAGGAACGCGAGTCAATCCATAGAGGATGATGGAAGGGGAGTTTCTCTCCCTTTTTTGTTAGGCTACTGGTTCTTGATCGAAAAAAATGGGCTAATATCGCCCGGAGGAAAATTATGAAAAAGACTGGACTCCTTGTCGCAAACGGCATCATGTTCGCCGCGATGCTCGCTTCTTGTGGAAGAACTGCTGGAACAGGAAACGCGATTGATGCGAAAGTGGA
>DJRQ01000041.1 GCA_002440125.1 Caryophanales bacterium UBA6356
TACAAAATTGGAACGCTAACAAAACAAGCCAAAACGAACATGGTTTTCGAGGATATCGAAGAAAACATCGGAGCGTTCCTGTTTTTCGTAGCCGCCTGAATGACTCGTTGAATTTGATGACGAATCTATCGTGCCGAATAGCTTCTTTCTTAATTCAGTGACATACGTTGTTTCCATTCCCCCATGGCGACCCTGCAATGGTAAGTATACGTAAAAAATACGTTTCACCTCTTTCAAATAAATAAACCGAGCACTCAGCCGCTTCCGCAACGTCCGAGTGCTCTCACTATGGGGAAAAGCGATTTTCTAGAGACAAGATCTACTTCGCTTTCTTTTTCTTGACGAAGTAGGTTACGCATCCAGCAACAGCGGCAACGCCAACAAGCGATCCGATGACGATACCGGCGATAGCGCCTGCGTCTAAACCACCTTCGTTTCCGCTGGGCTCCTCTGGAGTATCTGGTCCATCTGGAGTCGATGGAACCGAGGAAGAGTTTCCTTTTTCGTTAATCGCAAGGGCCAGCGCTTTTTCTCCTTTGGCTGTCACAACTTTGAGGGTATGCTCCCCTACTTCCAAAGTATCAAGATACGTAGCCTTGAGAGTAAGAGTCGAATTGCGAGTATAGGTGTAAGAGCTCTTATCGAGTTTGGCATCATCGACATAAACGCCAGTAATGCTTTCTAGCATCGGATTGACGGCGAAGACCAAATTTTTGGTGCTTCCTTTTTCGAAAGCGAGCGATTCGACTGAAAGCTTCGGGGAGTAGTCGATTTCCTTGAGATAACTCGCCTCATTCATCTTGTGTCCGTTGATGTCGTTAATCTCCATAACAAGCGGATCGGAGAAAGTAGCGCCTTGGCTGCCGATCATAAGGTAGCCTTTGCCATCATTAAAGGCGCCAAGCAAAGAGGCCGCTTTAATAAGTGGCGTCTCATACTTCTTACCATTGAAAGAGAATTCAAAATAATTGTCATAGATGCCAGAAGCCTCAACCGTCTTAATCGAACATTCAAAGGTTATTTTCCCGTCAAGAGGAATCTCAAGAAGATTCATCGTGAGCTGTCCATCGAAGAAGCGGTTGCATGTTCCATCGATGAGATAGGTCTCAAGGACGGCGGTTTTATCGTCTTTCGGGCGGATGAGGAAGATAAGACCGCTATGTTCTTGCACAGATTGATCATCGGCTGCCGAGAAGAATTCCGCCTTATCCACAAATCCGATTACATGTTGACCGAAGTTCTTGATGTCATAAGTCATCGAAAATTCCGCTAAGTCAAAGCGTTCTTTCGACATGATGCCAGAGCCAAGCGAAGAGCCAGTCGCCGATTCCCCATATGAACGAATTCCGAACTTATCTTCGTTTTCGCTAACAAGGACATTCGAGTTTGCGCCCGAGAACTTGCTCGCATCCTTGAGTGAAAATTTGGCAACGAAATTCGCCCTAGCTTGTTCTAATTGAGCGTTAAGCGTAGCGAGTTCCGTCTCATCCATTAGGGTAGAGAGTCTGCTATCGGCAAAGCCGAAGGCCACTTCTGCTTCGTTGACGCTCGCAATATCGCTGGCGGCGCTCATCTTGGTCACCGCATCATTCACTTTCACCTTATAAGAGTCGCTAGCCGTTCCGGCAATAGTGTTACGCGCCGCTTCATAAGCGGCAAGAAGCGTCTGATATTCAAACGATTGATCGCTTGTGAGTGAGAGGGCTTTTACGGCATCGTTTGCGGCATCCGCTGCTTGAACGGTCGCAATCGCCGCCACGATTTTTTCATCGGTTGTCAAATCTTTGGCAGCTTCAACGGCCTTTTCCGATGCGTTCTCGAAGGCTTTGATTTTGGCGGGATTCTCAAATCGCTCGTTTCCGATCTTCTCAAGCTCTTCCATCGCAGTCTCATAATTAGGGGAGAGATAGTTTCGGTCGTAGTCATAAAGCTTCGACAAATCGATGGCCTGGCCCATATCCACGAGCTCGTTGAATTGATCGACCGTTTCGATGGTTGTGGAGTTATAAGCTTCTAAGAAAGCATTGATGGCATTCTTTGTCTTATAGTAGGTGCCATCCTCGGCATAATATGCGCGAATCGCATTATCTTCTGCATAATTGACGACAAGATTATGGACGCCGGGGTTCCCGCCGGTACCAAAGCCGATGTAGAATTCCTCCGCGAGGTTCCCTGCGATCACGTCCATAGAGAATTCAGCGCGGAAATCGTTGACATAGAAAGCCACCTTATTCAACTCGAGTATTTCAAAACCGATCGTTAACATATCTTCTTCCGAAGTCACGATGACTCCGCTATAAGCATCAAGCCAAGGCGACTCTACGTTATTCGTCCACCCTTCAACGGAGGTATTATGCCCATTGCCGGTGCCGCCTTTATTTAAGGTAATAAGATAATCATGTGGGCGCTCTTCGTAGTAGCGAAGGATATCCATATCCACCACGCACCCGGCTTCGCTCACGTAGCTTCCGGAGATGTTATTGAACATCAAAGCCATGAAATCGCCGCGAGCGTAGCTACTCATGTCGAGTTGGACTTCGAATTTGTCCTTTTTGAAGGCTTTGCCATAGTTGCAGCGCATCCCCCAGCCCGGCGTTCCCGTCACTGCCATTCTCCGGTCGTCAAGACGCTTGAAACCATAAGAACCGGATTGATACTTGCTTCGCATCGGTGAAGTAGGATCCACCGTTCCCACGGCTGCGAATTCGATCGATTCAGAAGCTGCTGATGCATGCTTCGTCACAGGATCGAGCGTCGAAGAACCCGAAAGCTGATTAAAGGCTATTCCCAGCCCAGTAAGTGCGCTTAGGCACAAGATGAGATTAGTTTTTTTCATTTAGGTTTATTGCTCCTTTAATTGCTAAAATTTTATTATGAAAGCCCTTACATTTGGCGCATTGAAAGCAATATTGACCGACAATCAATGATGGAATGACAAAATTTCTCAATCAATCACAATTAATCACAATATGCGATTTTTGATGGTATTTTTGATGAATAATGCGCTCATTTGTAATCGATTATTGATAGCTTAGCTCTCCCAAACGAAAAAGACCCCCTCACTTTGAGAGGATCGAATAAACATTCGATTTCAATTTACCGACACCCTTCTGCAAACGCCCTTCGCCCTATTTAAGAATTTACGTTTTGGATGATATCTAAAATATCTTTGAATGAAGAAATAGGGAAATCCGTTTCGTCGTAATGGCCGGCATCTCCAATTCCGATGACTTGGAAACCGCCTCTTTTCCCAGCTTGAGCGCCCGAGACTGCGTCTTCCACCACAAAGCATTCATTCGAAGGAAGCGACAAAGCCTTTGCCGCTTTTAGGAAAACCTCGGGGTTCGGTTTCGAATGAGAGATGTCGTTGCCGTCGACCACGGCATCGAAGAAATCTAGAAGTCTAAGTTTATCAAGGATAAGCCTTGTGTTTTTGCTGGAACTTCCAATCGCGAGTCGGAGCGATTTCTTCTTAAGCGCTTCAAGCGTTTCTTTGACCTCATCGCTTAAAAAGGAAGGGGCCATCTGTTGAAGATAAGAACGATAGCAATCGTTTTTATCCGCCATCATCTTTTCCTTCTCTTCTTCGTTATAGCTCTTCTTGGATTTTCGAAGAATGAGTTCGAGGCTCTCTTTTCGAGAAACGCCCCGAAGAGCGTTATTGTCTAGACGCGAAAAGGGAATACCTTCTTGATTGGCGATTTTCTTCCAAGCGAGGTAATGAAATTCGTCGGTGGAGCAAATGACCCCATCCAAATCGAAAATGACGCCCTTGATCATTTTAGAGGATTCTTTCCCCGTCGTTCGCATCGAAAAGATGGAGTTTATTGCGATTAAAATAGAAGGTCATCGTTCCTCCAATCGATGCTTTTTCGCTCGTCGGAATGCTCATGATGAGCTTTTCATCGTTCTTTCCTTTGAAGTGAATTAAGGAATCCTTGCCAGACATCTCGACAAGAGTAATTTCCCCGTCGAAGGGAATATCGCCTTCGCTCGTTTTCTTAAGGTGGATATCTTCGGGACGAATACCCAGGTTCAAGCGATTGTTGAAGCCTGTTTTAGATTCAAGAGCGGCTTTCTCCTCCTTATTCAAAACGAAGGAAACTTCTTTTCCTTCCGCCTTATCACCTTCCAAGACGAAATCCAAAAAATTCATTGCAGGCGATCCGATAAAGGAGGCGACAAAGCAATTTGCCGGTTTGTCATAGACTTCTTCCGGCGTTCCGATTTGTTTGATGAAGCCCTTTTCCATGACGACGATGCGGTCGGCCATCGTCATCGCTTCAACTTGGTCATGGGTAACGTAAATCGTCGTAGCGCCAAGCCGGCGGTGAAGGGCGATGATTTCGCTTCGCATGGCGACTCTCAATTTCGCGTCGAGGTTCGAAAGGGGCTCGTCCATTAAGAAGACCTTGGCATCTTTCACGATGGCCCTTCCAAGCGCGACGCGTTGGCATTGCCCACCCGAAAGGTTACGCGGTTTCGCCGAAAGATAATCCGTTAAATCCAATATTTTGGCGACATTCATGATGCGGTCATGGATTTCTTCTTTCTTAAGCTTCTGCACGCGAAGCCCTAACGCCATATTTTCATAAACAGACAAATGGGGATAAAGGGCATAATTTTGAAAAACCATCGCCGTTTCTCGATCCTTCGGTTCTAAATCGTTGATGAGTTTGCCATCCAGATAGAGCTCTCCTGTCGTAAGTTCTTCCAGTCCCGCGATCATTCGAATCGTCGTGGATTTGCCACACCCCGAGGGGCCGACAAAGACGACGAACTCCCCTTTATTAACTTCGAGAGAGAAATCATGGACCGCTTGTACGTAATTGTCATAAACTTTGTTGACGTGACGAAGGGAGAGGTAAGAGGGTGTCGAGAGATCCTTTTGGCGATGTTCCTCTTGTTCCATCAAAGTTTCATACTCTTTTTCGAGCTTTCGCCGTTTTTCCGAAGCCTCTTTCTGATTTTCTTTCTTTTCTTTGAAGCTCTTTTTGAGTTTATCAATCCAATTCATCGCTTTTAATTTCCTTTCGTGGCCAAAAGAGAGAAATTCGAGAAACGAGCTTCGCAATCGAAGGTTCCGGGAAGCTCGAAGCCGATATTCATATAGCTGATCGAGAGATCTTCGACGGTGGTTGAGGTTAAGCGGCCGAGCTTTTGCACTTCAAGGAGAGCGGAAGAGAACTCTTCAAGAAGATCGAGACGAATATCATAGTCTTTTTCAAGCTGGAATCCCTCTGGATCAATTTTCGAAGTTCCCATCTGGTAAATGACTTTCCCAGTGTTGCCACTCGTTCCATTATCGATCATCGCGCTAGGTTTTCGAGCGCCCTCATCGCGGTTATCGTAAAAAGGAATGCCAAACCAGAAATATTCCCCAGCATCCACCGCCGAAGAGGAGTTCACGATGAAATAAAGCAAAAATTGGGCAGCATGAAGCGAAGGATTATACTCCGACGCGCTCATTTTATTTTCGACGGAAAGAGACAAATCAATCGAGAATTGGAGGGCCTCTAGTTCCGAAAGAGCGGTGGTTTCCACAAGCGAAGTTTGTAAGAGCAGATGCGGCCAGTTCTCACGGTCTTTCCGTGGAGCTTCATATTCTTTGCTCGCGTCAAGCCCCATCACAATCTCGCCACTACTCGGATTGACACGAAGATAATTGCTATAGCCTTCGAATTTATAGAAGTCCCCTTCCTTCGATGGGTAGGCTTCTGTAATTGGGTTATAAACGTCGTTCAAATCGTAAATGCAACCCGTTTGTTGAATTTGCCAGGTTCCATTAGGAGTATTCTCATCATACTTCAAATAGACGTCATCATTAAAGTCATTCTCAGGATACGTCCCATTTGCGAAGCTTTTATTCCCGGGAAGGGCCTTAAAACCGTTTTCGAAATGATTGTCCGGAAAAAGCTCAATGGTATTATCCTCTTTTGATCCAAAGTACGAAGAAGAGGCCTCCCCTTGCCCCTGGCAAGAGCAAAGGAGAAAGAGAGAAAGAAGTAGGAAGTGTGTCTTTTTCATAGCAAATACCTCACATTTTAAATGCGCCGCTAGTCATGCCGGCGATAAACTTTTTATTTCCAAATAAGAAGATGAGAATAAGTGGAATGGCACTAAGAACGTAACCGGCAAAAGGAGCACAATAGCTGAATTCCCCTAAGGATTCCGTCAAGGAAACAAGGGCGACGGGAAGGGTTTGAAGCGCTTCGTCTTGAAGTACGAGGCGACTCCAAAGATAGTCGTTCCACTGCCCTACGAAAGTTTGGATGAGGATGGTGGTGATAATGGGTTGCGACAAAGGGAGAACGAGCTTATAAAATTGCTTGGCCTCGCTTAAGCCATCCATTCGCGCCGCTTCAAACATTTGCTTTGGAAGATTTTGAAAGAAAGTCTTCGTCAAGAAGATGGCAAAGGGCAAGGAGGTCGCGATTTGAGGCAAGATAACGCCCAAGAGATTGTTGTTAAGCCCCAGCGCCAAAACGAGCTTATAGCGGGCCGTCAAGGTCAAAAGTCCAGGCACCATCATGAAGGAAAGGATACCGATAAAGAGAATGTTCTTGCCAAGGAAAGAGAAATGTGCGAAAGCGTATCCGGCCAGAGAGCCAACAAGTGTCACCCCCAAACTCACCGAAAAAGCAACGATAAGCGAGTTCAAGTAGTTCCCTTTGATGTATTCCCAAATAAGAACGTACCCTTCGACGCTGAAGCCTTCTTTCGGCCAATCGATGGGATTTGTCGTATCGAGTTTGAAGCTATTGAAGACAAGCAAGAAAAGCGGGAACAGGACCTCCACCGCTAAAATCACGATGAAGACGCCAAGAAGAATCTGAACCATGCGCTCCGACTTCATAAGACGGGAGCCGGGTTTACGATATTTCCTAAGCATCAGCGCCCCTCCTTTTGTCGCGAGCGTTAATAATGGTAAAGACGAGGGTGAATAAGAAAAGCATTACGCCAATCGCCGAGGCATAGCCATAACGAGGTTGGTCGCTTAAAACGCCAGACCACGCCCAATCATAGAGATAAAGGCCAGGGACATTGACGGAGTTACTCGTTCCGGGCCCAGATCCCGTGATAATGAGTTGAAGATCGAAATTTTGTAGACCGGCAATAATCCCCATGATGAGAAAGTATTTAAGCTGTCCTTTGATGAGAGGGAGATCGACCCAAAACAAGCGGCGGAATCCCTTGACGCCATCCATGTGGGAAGCCTCAATAACCGAACGGTCGATGTTTTGGAGACCGGCAAGATATATGAGGTAAGAAGTGCCGCCAACCCAGGGGAAGTTGGTCATCACGATAGCGAAGAAGTCGGTCTTGACATCGAAATACCAGTTTATCGGTTCTCCGCCCATACTCGTCACAATCTGATTCAAAAAGCCGTTGCTGGCAAAGATGATATTCTCCCAGACAAGAAGGATCACGACGCTTGGAACCAAGACCGGTAGAATGAAGAGAATGCGGAAGAAAGCTCCCGTCTTCTTCAATTTGAAACGGAAGAGAAGCTCCGCCAAGAGAATCGTCATGAAGTTGCCGCAAAGGATGCCGATGAGGGTGAAGAGCACGACGTTTTTCATGCAAATCCAAAACACCGCATCCTGGAGAAGTTCCATGAAATTGCCAAAGCCGACAAACGCTCCGTATCCCGCCCCGTTTGAGTTAAAGAAAGAAAGAATAAAAGAATTGATGAGTGGATAAGCGCTAAAAAGAAGAATGAGAACGAGCGCGGGAAGAAGACACAAATAAGCCAAATAATCCCGTTTGTTCCTCCTTTTTCGAACATGGGAACGCATCCTTACCACGCTGAGGTGTCCCAGCCCTCCGTCTTGATCTTGTTTTGAATAGTGGATTTAATGGAGTTTCCAAGCGCAATCGCCGCGTTTTCAACTGTTTTGGCTCCGTTTTCGACATCTTCCATGTTCTTGATATAGGTCGTGTTATAGGCATAGCCTAAAACTTCCCACGAACAGAAAGCGCCCCATGCGACTTTTTCGCCGCTCGCAAGTTTCTTAACGTCTTCCTGATAAGCGTCATTAAGGCCCTTAAGATGCGGCGCAAGTTCGTAGTTCTCATCCGGATTTAAAGGCATGCCGCCCTTAAGATCCCCGATAAGACGGTTATTTTGCGCCGGAGCGGTAAGATACATCAAAAGATCAACGCAGCCTTCGGTCGTTCCTTTCTTTTCCGCGCTATTGGTGACAAACCAGTTGGTCGCTAAACCAGCGCTTCCGCGAACCGTTGGCATAGCAACATCCTTATAGCTTTCGGCAGTAAGATCGGGATAGGGGATGATTTCCCATTCGAAATCCATATTTTTCTCATTGGCAACAATGGAGCGCATTTGCTTTCCCGTCGCTTCAAGGAACATGAGGTTTCCGAGCTTAAAATTCGAGACGGCGTCAAAGGATTTGCTGGCCTTTCGCTTCCCGAGCTCCGCGCAAATCTTCAAGTAGTCGTAGTATTTGTTTCCTTCGAAGGTAGGGTTATCGCCCGAGATATTTTGATCTGGCGTCCAAAGGTCCTTCTTATAAAGGCGGGCGAGCTCTTCGGTATCGATTTTGCCATTTTCGCGAATCGTATCGCCCTCTTTCATAAGATCCGAGAACATATTCGATTCGAGAGCGATGTTATACCACATATAGGTCGTGCTATAGGCTTCGGTTCCGTTTTTGCCATTCTTTGAGGCATAGGACTCATAGACGTCGCATGCTTTAAGGAAGTCGGCAAAACTCTTGGGCGAAGAGGAAATGCCTGCCGCTTTAAGCATGGATTTATTGACCATGATGCCAACGGGGATGCGTTCGAGGCAAATGCTATAGTAATCGCCGTCGGATGCTTGGACGGTTGCAAGTTCGGCGGGGTTATAAAGATCGCTCCACTTCTCATTGCCTTCGACATAAGGATTTGGCGAAGCGAGGTAGCTTGTCATGTTGACGTAGTAATCTTTGCCGAGGTCGCTATTGATGACGGTCCCCGATTGATAGGTGATGTCGGGTGCGGTCTTGCCATCGAGTTGCGGAACGAGAATCGTGCGATCGCCATGGCTCGAAGTCGAAAGGATTTTAACCTCGTATTCCGGATTTTCCTTCTCCCATTCCTCGCATAGTTTCTCAAGCGTGTTGTAAGGATAAGGGTTAAGGGCGCTTTGGGTCATCGACTTCGTGGTGTTGAAATCGCCAACGTCGCCTCCGCCGTCGATAATGATGGTCTTTTTGGATCCGTTATATCCACTTCCGCCATTCGAAGAAGGGTCGTCTCCTCCTTGGCAAGCCGTGAGGATGAGAGGAAGAAGAATGAAGAGAGCGTGTTTCTTGTTCATGGTGTTATCTCCTTTTTTCTTTTAAAACTCTTATTTATATAAATGGTAAGAAGGCCTTTTTTCCTTCTGCCACCAATCCTTTGGAATCTCGGTAATGGAAAGGGCGATCGCCTTGGAGCAAGACACCCGTTTCGTCATAGTGAATCTGAATCGTCGATCCTTGATAGTGGAAGCGCATATCGAAGGATTTTATTTTGTCGTAGTGATGAGGGCTAATGACGAGCCCGTCTTCAGAGACGTGAATTCCTGCAAGCCCTCGGAAGAAAACGAGATGGGACCCCGCTAAGCACCCCGCGTGAATCCCTTCTTTCGTGCCCGGCTGAACGTCTGCGATATCGACTTTTAGGAGTGAAAGAAGATTCTCTTCGAAGGTTTTGATATCCCCATTTTCGAGTGCCGCAAGGGCGTGAACTGGATAGGTAAGCGAAGAGCTGGCTTCGCATTTCTCAAGATAGTAATGGTAATTCTCTTCGTAATGCTCCGTTAAGCCAACGTCGACCATCGTATAAAGAAGTAAGACATCCGGCTGCTTGATCGTTTGAGAGAGATGATAGAGGCCCGATTGCTTCATTTGGAAGCCGGGCGTCCCTTTGCCCTCAAGCACCAGGTTCTTCTCAAGCGATAGATAACCCTTGAATTGTGGCAATATCCCTTTTTCGAACGCAGGAAAATAGAGATCCTCCGCAAGTTTCTCGATCGCTTCTTCGCCTTCTATCGGATAAGAGAAGAGAGAGGAAAGCCTTAAGAATTCTTTAGCGATATGGGATACGAGCATATTCGTATAGGCGTCATCGTCCACATAATCATGGTGCTCATCGGTTCCCGTGACCGAAAGCAAATGAAGCTTTCCTTCTTGGCGGACCGAACGCGAGCTAAAGTAAAGAAGCACTTCGTTCATGAGTTTTAAACCATCGCGCTTCAAAAACATTTCGTCTTTGGTGTGACGATAATAATTGAGCACACCATAGGCGACATCCGCGTTGATATGGATTTGAAGGAAGGGATGACGGGCATAAATCCAAACTTGCTCATCGCCCTTAACTGAAGAGCAAAAAGCGAATTTCGCCCCTTCCATGCCTTCTTTTCGAGCGTTTTGACGCGCATACGGAAGCGAACGAACGCGATAACCCAAAAGCGATTTCGATTCTTTCGGGAAATGCATAAGGAAGAATGGGAACTGATAGATTTCCGCATCCCACCACACGAATTGGTTGTATTTTTCGCTTGTGAGATTCTTGGCGCTTAGGGAATGAACGTTTTCGAAGCGGTCGAAGCCGATAAGCGTTTGATAGGAAGCGTAACGGACAAGCGAATCGAGTTCGTCATCGCCTTCGACCTTAATATCAACTTCCTTAAAAACCGTTTGGTACGCCCTGAAGGAATTATCTTTCGCCTCTTGATAATTCGATGTACTAAGGAGCGCGTAAGATTGGTTAAAGGGATCTGTGACATCGCGATTAAAGTAGAAAGCGACGAGCTTTCGAATCCCCCCTTTTTTCTTATCGAGGCGATACCGCTCCCCATAAAAAGAATCGAGATCTTCCGTTCCTAAGAAGGAGAATCCTGCGATTTCATTTTTGAATCCAAGAAAACCCTGCATGCTATATTTTGGGCCAAAGATCTCGTCTAAAAATGTCATGCCTCGGTCACGAAGAACATCCCGCACTTCCGCTTTCCTTTGGCCATTGGTCTTGATAAGAAGATCCATCCCGCTTTTCACATCGATAGGAAGATCGTGATTAAGCTTCTCGATGGAGAGTTCTTGAAAAAAGAGGTGGTTATTTGCAAAAGAGGCGCACTTATAGAAGGAGAAAGACGTTTGATGCCCTTCTTCATCCTGAACAACCATCGTCCGAATAAGAGAGCCATCCGAAAAATCGAAATGGCGATCATAGGAAAGAATCTCGTATTCCCAAGGCAAAAAGACTTTGCCATCGATATAAATCCTAAAGGCCTGAATATCCCCAATGTTGACGCAGGAGTCTTCTTTTTCAAAATGTTTTCGCTTCTCTTGGTCGAAATAGAAGCGCTTCATGTAGGAATTGGTGCTTAAAGTGGCCGGAATTTCCGTGATTTCGTCGAAAAGACCACGGACGTAGGTTCCTTGTATGAAATCCTCGCCGAATTCCTCGAAGGATCCGCGGATGCCAAAATAGCCATTCCCGATTCCGAAAATCGAAGCGGCTTTCGCCTCGTCCGAAATCGAATAGGAGGTTTCGAAAAGTGTCCCATGTTTTGCTTCAATCATCGATAATCCTCCGCGAGTAAAGTCAAAATGTTACTAACGTAGCCACGCACCATGAAATCATTGGGGTGATTGATGTTATTCGCATATAAGTCGAAGGAGCGCTTGCGGGAAAGCAGATTCTTGGAATAGGTCGTCATATCCATAAGCGAGACGCCTTCATAGTTCGAAAGCATTTCCTTAAGCGGCTCAAGGTATGTGTCTTGGATGTTATTTTGAAGCGAGTCCGGATTCGCAAGAATCGTTGCTACAACAACGACTTCCGCACCTTGGTTATGGGCTTGTATCAAATTAAGCATCGTCTCGATGTGACTCACGTAAATATCGGGACGCACATTCCACGATCCGTCGTTCATTCCAAAGCCTAAGAAAACAAGATCGGGATCATAGTAATTCACAAGAGAGGCCACATTAGTCTCGCCCCAATCGGAGAGCATGCCGCCTTTGGAACTATTGAACATCTCGATATCTTGATAGCCGTAAAGGTCTTTGAGTTGTTCCGTTGCGGCCGTAGGAAAGTCGTCGAGATAAGGAGGAATTCCAAGCTTTCCGGAACTGTTGCAGCCCGTCATGATGGAATCGCCGTAAAAGCCGATCCGTAAGGGTTCCTTATTCTTCAATTTCGAAATGGCGTTAGGAAGCAAATTTCCTTGATAGATAGGCTTCTCCTTATCCCATTTTTCCTTATGGGCATAGGTGACATTCACCGTGAGCATCGTTAAACCTGGCCCTTCTGTAAACGGAACCACCCCTTCTTTTGCCGCCATCGTGCCAATGGAATTTGGCAAATTTTCGCCCCGAAGATTCTCTTCCGAGAGATAAGGAAGGGTCGATGAAGCCGTTCTAACAAGACGCCGTCCCTCAATCTCAAATTCGGAGGAAGCATATTCCTTTTCGAGCGAATAATCTTTTACGGAGATGATTTCGGTAGGCTCATAAAGGAGATTCCCGGAAATCTTTCCATTTTCTTCGACAAGCATCACGACTTCGTTATAGACGACCTCGCCCGAAAGGAAGTCCTGATATTTTTCTTTATCGCCATATCGATACATGAGTGGGTCTTCACTTGAAACAGCGTCGTTCGAACTATCTGAGGGGGTTGTCGTTATAGAGGCGCAGGCCTCAAGCCCAAAAGCGATTGTCGATAAAAGGCAGACTTTCAATTTCATTGGTATTCCTCCTTTAGAATCGAAAAACGGTTAATACGTAATTTTCCATCGAATTCTCCAGTCGCTTCGAAACCGAAATTTAAGGAAAGAACTCCCAAATCGTCCACTTTCGTGCAAGGGAGAAAGCCTCGTCTTTTGGCTTCTTTATAGGCCTCGAGAAGAAAAGGAAGAAGGTCGAGTTTGAAATGGAGGTTATCGCCAGGAAGGAAGGGCGATTTGAGATAACTGTTTGGATCGACCGCGTAAATGAGTTTCTTCGTCGCATCGTCTTTTCCGAGATCTTGGTTGATCCAACCGCGAGGTTTGAGATAACGGGGGTAATCGATTAATGGCACGCCAAGCCAGTAAAAATCATGATAGCCTTTGCTTTCAGGATTCGTGTCGCCGATCGCCAGATAAAGCGAGACTTGAAGCGTATGAAGATCGTTTCTTTCCTCTCCCATGTGGCTTTCGAAGGAAAGGAAGGAAAGGTCAAAATCCAAGAGGAGTTTGCTTAGATTTTTGATATTCTCACGCTCGTAGCTTTGCTCGATAAGAAGATGAGGCCAGCCCTCTCCATCTAGGCGAGGATGGAGGTATTCGTCTTTTGTCACAATCGCCAAAGTTAGTCTTCCATCTTCATCCCGTTCGACGCGCTTATGGGCGTTAAAGATGACGTAAGATTTTTCTTTTTCGATAACGGAACGAGAAGCGAATAAAGAATCGCGGGTGCACCATTCGCAAATCCGCCATTCCGGTTCCTTTTTGTAGAAAGGCATTAAGAATTCGACCCCTTCTTTATCCTCTTTCCTTCGAACGACTCGGAATCCTTCAAGGAAAGGGGCGTCACGCAGAAGTTCATTCATCGCTGATGGCCTCCAAGCGAAGGCTCTTGATGGTGCTTGCGACTTGGAAAGAGCCTGGAAGTTCCCAGCCGATGTTCATATAGGTTATATAGACGTTCTTCTCGCTTTTAAAAATGCCGTTTCGGACTGCGTATCGAACGCTTTTCTTGATGTGAGGGAAAAGATCGTAACAAATCTCATAGGACTGTTTTTCACCGATTCTAAGCCCATCCTTCGGAAGATATTCACCCGATGACAGCGTATAGATTAACGCATTCGTCGCTCCTTGGAAGCCTTGGTCAAAAGTCTTGCTCGCCGGAGTCATCGCATATCGATTATCATAAATCGGGATACCGATCCAAATGTAGCGACCTGATAAAGAATTTTCTTCGGCTTCCCCTTCGGCGCACTCTTTGACTACAACATACCAAAGAAACTGCGCGGCGTGAATCTTTGGATCGTAATGTGATTCGTCTTCATTTACGACTTTTTCGATTGAGAAGTTGAGTCTCGCCATAAGAGCGAGCGTCTTTCGGAATTTAAGAGGATGATGGAAATCTTGTTCAAGTAAGAAGTGCGACCAAGGATCGGAGGGGGAAGTGCGACCATGACCATACTTTTTCATATATTCTTTCCCTGAATCGAGCTCGAAATGAAATGAACCTTCTTTTATGTCAATCAAGCAACGGCGGCTTTCGTTGGAATATTCGTAGACGCCGTTTTCCTCGTGAAATATGGCATCTTTGAAATCGAAAGGCGTCCACCACTGCGACATAATCCAAACCTTTCTCGAAGGAAGGATTGAATTTCCTCCATAACCGAGATAATGGAAATTAACGCGCTGATCGGTCACGGGCGAAGGACCCTGAAGGAAGAAACCGCTTTTGAAATAGGGATCAACGATAATATCAAAACGAGAGCTCATAGGTAATGTGCCTCCACCGAAAGACCAGAGAAACGACTGTCGACCTTAAAAGAGCCGGGAAGTTCCCATCCGAAATTGAGGTAATCAACAACTAGATCCTCCATCTTCCAATCTTTATAGGGCATGCCAATGGCGCTATCCGTAGCTCCGAACAGAAAGGCATCAACCATGTATGGAAGGACATCCACGTTGAGTGCATACTCTTTGCCAATAACAGGTAACTTATCTTCGAGGAAACTCTTGCGCCCCATCTTATAAATGAGGGTATTGGTCGCACCGACAAACCCCGAGTCGATACTATATTCGTCGCTATAGCCGCTGCCTCTATTGTCATAGAAGGGTAGGCCGAACCAAAAGAATTTGTTTTCTTTGACGTTTCGAACCGTGAAGTAAAGAACGAATTGGGCGGCATGAATCGAAGGAGAATAGTTTTCTTCGTCTTCGTTACTGACCTCGTAGATCCCGAAATTCAATTTCAAATAGAGCTTTTCGAGAGAGGAGAGCGGTACCGCTTTAGGGAAATTTTGTTCAATTAGGAAATGCGACCAATTCTGGCTGCCTTTCGTCCGGCTCCCACCAAAAAGTTCGAGATACTCTTTATAGGAATCAAGACACATTTCCATCTCGCCTTTCTCCGTATCAACGCCTAAGAAGCGCGATTCATTCTCGTAAATGTGTCTCCCATCCTTATAGGTGTAAGTGGCATTTTTGAAATCAAATGGCGTCCACCACTGTGCCATCTTCCAGCTTGCTTCATTCGCCTTCCCATCATAGTCTAGATGCCTCACGACAAGGCTCCCATCCAAGGTGGTCGTGGATTTGAGATCGAAACCGTTTTCGTAGAAAGGATCCGCCAAAAGCTCTTGAACCCTATCATCTTGGGATGAGGAACTGCCAAAAAGGGACGAATCGTTTTGGCTCGAAAATGCGCTAGACCCACCTTCCGTTTTAGAAGAGTCTAGATGAGACGAATTATTGCAGGACGATAGAAGCAAAATGCACGCGGCAACTAGCGCAAGCGGTTTTATCATAGGCTCCCTCCTAATGCGAAGTTATTGTAATATGGGAAGCGCTTTCATTTCCAAAATGGCACCTTCTTTGCCCAACAATCGCCTAAAAATATAACTTTAATCGCAATCAATCATAATTGAGCGTTGTTTTGCCAATATCGCTTTCCTTTATTCACTTTTTGCGCTCATTGACTTTCGATTGCGCTTTTCTTTAAACTGTCATTCCATGTTATGATATGGTCATGTACAGCTTAGAACGCCAAGATAAAATTCTCGAAATCTTAAAAGAGAAGAAATCCGTTTCGGTCGAAAAACTCATGAAATTGATGTATGTCTCGCCCGCAACAATCCGACGCGACTTAAGCGAAATGGAGAAGCGCGGTCTCGTTCAAAGAACTTTCGGTGGTGTCGTGCTTCGCCAAGGACCGGGCGAAGAGAGTTCCTACATTTATCGCGAAACAAGAAACACAAAAGAGAAGGCCCACATCGCGAAACTTGCAAGCGAACTAATCACAGACAATTCTTCGCTATTCATCGATAGCTCCACAACCGCCACTTTCCTAGTCCCTTTCTTTCGAAATTACCGTCGACTAACCATCATTACGAATTCCCTCAATATCGCTTTGATGCTCGGAAACCAAACGAGCGCAGAAGTCTTCTTGACAAGCGGCTATTTGAACGCCAGAAGCGGGTCGGTCATGGGATGGCAAACGGCAAACGCCCTTACGAAAACTCATACGAAATATGCCCTCGTGTCTTGCTCGGCGCTC
This sequence comes from Caryophanales bacterium UBA6356, assembly GCA_002440125.1. GTDB lineage: Bacteria > Bacillota_I > Bacilli_A > RFN20 > CAG-826 > UBA4951. The sequence goes on from DJRQ01000041.1 coordinate 16,269, forward strand.
AACCTTCAATATGGTGCGATGGAATCAACAAGTGACCAGTCCGAAGTCAAGCTCCAAATGATTCGAAATTGCGACTGCGCGATTTTGCTCGCTGACGCTCAAAAAATCGGGAAAAACGATCTCTTCCAAACGGTTTCCTTATCCTCCTTTAAATACATCGTAACCGACAAGGAACCGAACCAAGAATTCAAAGATTATTGCCAAGAAAATAACGTCAAAATCCTCTTTTAAAATTCAGCTTCTGAGCTGCCATAATAAAAAAACGAGGAACAAGGGGAGACGACAGATGAAAAGCCGGAACCGCTAGCCAACCAACTAATGGGGGTTGATGAATGAGAGGGGCATGCGGACAAAAAAC
>DJRQ01000027.1:0-1104 GCA_002440125.1 Caryophanales bacterium UBA6356
CTGAAAACAGCCTCCTTTTTTAATGCTCTACAAAAGCTTTTTACATTTTCTTTAAGAATATTTAAATTTAAGGCACAAACGCTTTATTGAAGATAAAAATACAAATTGTAAAATAAAGTTATCTTGCATAGGTTTGCACACGTGTGTTGGCAAACATAAAGGAGGAACTATGAAGTTAAATTCGAAAAAGATTCGTGTTCTGGCCGTCTCCGCGTTTATAAGCGCCGCTTTGTGTGGTGCTGGTTTTGCTTCCTATTCCGTGATGAACGCTCAAGATGCGGTTGTTGCGAAAGCGGAGGATTCTGTTGTTTATAGCTTAGAACCAACGACGGGTGTCAATAGCGATTACACAAAAAATTGCGATATTACTATAGGGGGGATCACATGGAATTTGACTGGTAATTCTACGTTGACGCCTTGGAGAATCGGAGGGAAGAGCCTTACTAAGGTGGATCGGTCGCTTTTTAGTAAGACGGCGATTAATGAGAACGTAACCAAAGTTGATCTTATTTTCGGAAGCGCAAGCTCTATCACGGTCAATTCACTTAAATTCACTGTGCATTCAACAGCCGCGGACGCAGAAAAGAACTTAAATCCTCTTTCGTCTATCGATGTTTCTTTTAAGGCGAATAGCACTATTTCCGTTGAAAGGCCGGCTGATGTCTCTTGGGAAGGTGTTTTTTATAGAATGACTTTCAATGTTACTGTTTCTGGCGGCAGTAACAAGTCTGTTCAATTTAAAGGGGCAAAATTTTATGGTGCGGCCTCTATTAAACCGTTTGTTGAAGTAAATAACCCTTCCGCAGCTCTTAATTTGGGCGACAAAGGAACTTTTACTGCCACAGCGACTAACGCAACGAATCCTGTGATTACTTGGACTTCTTCGTCTTCAGATGTGTTAAAGATTGAAGAAGCGACTGGTGCTTACGAGGCTCTTAAAGTTGGAAGTTCGACCGTTACTGCTTCTATGACCGCCGATGATGTTACGACCCCTGTTACTGCCTCTTTCAAAGTTACAGTGAATTATGGCTTGGTCACTATCGCGAAAGCCAATGAAATAACTACCGCTCTTTCTGGAACTACGGTCACTTCTCCTTATGAACT
>DJRQ01000027.1:1204-5079 GCA_002440125.1 Caryophanales bacterium UBA6356
GCTACGGATGGGAATAAAATCAATGTGTATGGAATTTACCCTAGTAACGCGCTAAGAAAAGAAGCTATATTAAACGGGATGGTCACAGTGACTGGGAAACCGGCGAAGTATAAAGGATCTGCTCAACTCGCTTCACCTTCTTGGACGGATTATAACGATGATGCTATCTCTTTCGCTAAAGAAGCCAATTCTTTGTTAGACGAAGAATGCGCCAACCGCGATGTCAAAGAGGAAACCTGGGCTACCATCAAAGCAAAATACGAAGCTCTTGATGAATACGCTAAAGCCAAGCTTTCGAAAGCGACCGCTGACGATGGCAATAGCGACATCAAGAATTTTGTCTCTCGATACGTAATCATCGTCAATGGCTATAAGTATGAAGATTTCATGTCTTCTTCAGCCGTTAAGGCAAAAGGCTACGCGTTTGGTATTTCTAGCAAGGAAAATGTTACCTACGCCTGGATTATCGGAGCTTCATTATTCGCAATACTTGCTGCAGGTTGCTTCGTCTTTCTTAAAAAGAAGAAACACGAATAACTAATTTTGTTTATTTTCCAATGCCTTTATTCTTGGTTTCTGCCTAGAATAAGGGCTTTTTTATTAAAGAAAGCGTTTTCAAATGAAATAGCTCTACTGGCTATTTATAATTCCGATGTGGTAAATCGATTGACTTTTAAATGCTGAGGATATCTTGTCGGTATTTTTAGTCTTTTGCTAGTGGAAGGAGCTATTTTATGAAAAAGAGTGGTCGTGTCTTGTTGCTCGGATTGTCCGCTTTCGCGTGTATGGGATTAACCGGGGGCGTTTTAGCGCAAAAGGCTTTGGAGTCCCCCGCCCTTGTTAGAGCAGAGACGAGTTCCGCTAAGCTTGAGTTTATTAAAAAATGTGGAGGAAAGGGTGTAGACACTCAAAAGAACGAATGGATCATCACATCGGATGCCGCCGAAACTGATTTTGATACTCAACAAGGAAGGGGCATTCATTACGGAACGAATACAAAGGAAGTTAGTTACATCAAAGCCACCTGCACGTCCATTATCGGAACAATATCTAAAATTGTCGTTAATTGCTCTGCCGCTGATGCCGGGAGTCCAAAAGTCAAAGCAGAGGTTGGCGGAGGTGCCTTCGGAAACGAACAAACCATTACCAATTCGAACGCCGCCTATACATTTGAGGGGAGCGCCTCTGGAGAGCTCGTTGTTACCGTCTTTAAAGATAAAACCCAAAAAGCGCTTTACCTTAAATCGATTGAGGTGTTCTTTTCTAGTGGTTCTGGATCGTCCTCAAGCTCTTCTTCATCTGAATCTAGTGAATCTTCTACGACATCTTCGTCTTCTTCTGCCGAATTAGCGACATTCAAGAAAGTGATGTCCAACGATGAACTTGTCGATGGCAGCTATCTTATTGTTTGTGACGAGAAAAATGCCATTTTCAACGGATCTCTTAATGCATTGGATGTTGCTAACAATTTCAAAACAGGAAATATTGATGGAAATTCCATTTCTCTTTCTTTGGAGGATGCTAAGAGTTGGTCTTTCTTTATTGACGAAGGGGAAAATGGTGATTATTCCATTAAATCATCCTCTGGCTTTTATATAGGCCAAACGAGCGATGCCAATGGTTTAAAAGCCGATGCATCTGCGATTTCTAATACTATCAGCATCAATGCCGATGGTGCCGATGTTGTAAGTGGTGGTGGTACCCATCTCCGCTATAACGCGGCCAGCAATCAAGAAAGATTCCGCTACTACAAATCTTCATCGTATGATAGACAAATGCCGATTTCGCTTTATTTAGTTTCTTCGGACGAATACCAACCCGTAAAAGAAGATTTAGAATTTGCTGATGCCCTTCTAACCCTTCTTGAATGCGACGCAACAGGCAATACCGCCCCATCGAAAGAATATTGGAATGAAATTGCGACCACCTATTTCGATTCTCTTTCTACCGAAGCCAAAGAATATTTCAAGAAAGCGGCTGCTAATCCAGAAGGATCAGACATCGAAAAAGCCATGGCTAAGTACGATTACATCATTGCCAAGTATGGAACGGACAACTATACGGATTACATTGGTCGTGGCGTTGAGAAAATCGCTCAATCGAGATCCCTCGTTGCAAGCGAAAAGGATAATAATATCCTAGCAATCGTCTCTATCTGCGTGTTCGCTGGAACCGTCATCACGGCTGGATTATTCTTCGCCTTGAAGAAGAAAAAAGCCTAATACGCTTCTTTAGATTCCTTTTAAGCCCTTTTCTTTAGAAAGAATTGGGCTTTTTCTTTGCTCCGTATCCAAATGGGTTTTGCAGTGATTTTTGTATTTTTTAATTTTCATCCGTTTTTGTTTTTTGGTTTCAAAATAAAGCTTCTTTTTCCCTTATAGGGGAAAAGGGTATAATGCTTTTGCTATGACGAAACTAATTTCAAAATTAAGAATCATCTTCTTTGCCTTATTCGCTATCGAAGCGATAGGTTGCCTTACGGTCTCTATCTTTTGGATCTTCAATCTTTTCGGCTTCCGTAGTTTAACGGAGAACCTTTTTATCTACATCGTTTGTTGCCTTGCGGTTTTCCTAGTGGTCGATGCTTTCTTCTATTGGTTTTCTATCGCCCATTTGCGTCGCGTTCGACAAAGGAACGATGAAGAAGCCGTCTCTCTTATCGGGAGCGACATTCAAGAGGCGTATAACTTCTCAAAAATCGGTCTTATCGTCATTGATGAGAACAACAAGATCATTTGGGCTAACAATCTCTTCCGTGACATGCTCCTTGATGTTATCGATATGGACGCATTCACCTTTCTTCCAGGCTTAAAGGAGCTTGTTGAAAGCCCCAATGGTCAAACGGTGAAGATTGATCTTAAAGACCGCAAATACGAAGTGCGGTATCTTTCTGCCCCAAGGCTCTTTGTTTTCAAAGACGTTACCGAGTATGAGAACATGGCTGCTTATTCCAAAGAGCAAGCTATCGTTCTAGGCCTAATCATCATCGACAATTTTAACGACGTTGCGTCGGATACCGATGAATCGGCGGATATTGTAAGCACGGTGCGTGGCATTATCACCGATTATTGCCGTGATTTCGGCGTTCTCTTGAGAAGGATAAAAAACGATACGTATTTTGCGGTTTGTAATTTCTCTTCCTTGGCAAAAATGGAGAAAGATCGTTTCTCTCTCTTGGATAAGGTTCGTGTTGCTCAAAGAGGGGAGGATGTTCCTTTAACGCTTTCGATTGGTTTCTCTCACGATTTCCCAGACATTTCAAAGCTTAATGAGATGGCCAGCGACGCCATCTCGGTAGCCTTAAGTCGTGGTGGTAATCAAGTTGTCGTTTCCCGTTATGGGCATGAGCTTGCTTTCTATGGCGGCAAGAGCGAGGCTGTCGAAGCGACTTCTCGAGTGAAAGTTCGCTCGGTCGCCGATAGCGTTAGCACCATCATCAAGCAAAGCTCCGATGTTCTTATCATGGGTCATAGCGACATGGATATGGACGCCCTTGGTTCAAGCTTAGGCATGATGGCCATATGCGATTGGTGTGGGAAACCAAGCAAGATTGTCTATTCTCCAAAGAAAGCGGAAAAGAAGACGCGTTTAGCTTTCCAAAGCGCTTTCTCTCGTGATGTTTACGAAAAGATGGTCATTTCCCCGGAAGACGCCGTTAACCAGGTGAAAGACTCGACTCTTGTGATTATCGTCGATGTGAGCGTGCCTGCTCTCACGATGGCTCCTAAACTTCTTGATGTCGCGACGAAGGTTTTGGTCATTGATCACCATAGACGAGGTGATAAATATCCAGAAAGACCGGTTCTATCTTACGTTGAGCCAAGTGCCGCCAGCGCTTCGGAGCTTATCGTCGAGATGATTCGCTATGCCACCGC
>DJRQ01000027.1:5187-5504 GCA_002440125.1 Caryophanales bacterium UBA6356
GGCATGCGCACTTTCGAAGCGGCTGAAATCCTTAAGAGCTATGGGGCCGATAACTCGGTGGCCGATGATTATCTTAAGGAAGAATTTGAAGAGTATACTTTGGTTAACAAAATCATTAGCACCATCAAGACGCCTTATTATGGGGTCGTCTATTGCGTTTCCGATGACCATGACATCATCGAAAGAAGCACTCTTGCGAAAGTTTGTAACCAATTGATGCAACTCAAAGGCATCAATGCTTGCTTCGTTATTGGACGAACGGATGATAAAACCGTTCGTATGAGCGCACGAAGCGATGGCAGCATCAATGTTCAGAC
>DJRQ01000027.1:5589-13347 GCA_002440125.1 Caryophanales bacterium UBA6356
GCTTGTGAAGAATTTGCTCTCCGTTCTTGATAACTATCTCGATAGCGCTCGAACTGGACCAGTCGACGAGTAATAGGAGGAAGAATAGATGAAGATCATTTTAACTGCTGACGTTAAGGGCGTTGGCAAAAAAGGAGAAACCGTAAGCGTATCCGATGGCTACGCTTCGAATTACCTCATTCCAAGAAAGCTTGCTGTCATCTCGACTTCGAAAAGCCAAGTCCAACTTCAAAAGGACAACGCCGAAGAAGCTAAAAGACAAGCCGCTTTAAAAGAAGAAGCGGAAGAGCTTTCCAAGCGTCTAGAACACATTAATGTCGAATTTAAAGCGAAGGTCGGAAGCGATGGCAGGATGTTTGGGACCATCTCGCCAAAAGAAATTGAGGAAGGCTTAAAAGCTCAATGGGGCATTGCTATCGACAAAAGGAAGTTCATCGATAAATATCCCGCCAACGCGCTTGGGTATACGAGGCTTCGCATCGAGCTTTATAAAGGGAGCGCTGGCTCCGTTATTGGAACGGTTAACGTTCATATTTCTGAGGAAAAATAACGATGGCCAAGAAGGTTCTTACCTTGCCTTCTAACCTCGAAGCGGAAAGAACGGTTTTAGGAAGCATTCTCATCAGTGGCGAAACGGCTGCCACCGTTTTCTCTTCGCTTACGCCCGACGATTTTTCGGGTGTCGATAAACGAAACGTCTTGATCTTCCAAGCGATGGAAGAACTCGTGAAGCAAAACGAGGATATCGACATCGGCACCGTCATTAATGAGCTGGAAATATTGCACACGTTAGAAGATGCGGGGGGCGTGAACTATATCCGTTCTTTGGTGGAAGAACTTATTAGTGAGGACGACATCGACCACTATATCAAAATTCTAAAAAACCAAGCGGTTCTTAGGTCTTTTCTTTTTGAGCTTCAAAAGGCTCAAGAAGATTATATGGATGGCAAGGTGTCGGATATCGGCGATTTCATTGCTAACGAAACCAATCGTTTTTCGGAGATTGCCTCTCGAAGAAGCGTTGCGGATTTTAAGCCCGCTAAAGAGCTTGCCGAAGAAGTTCGTATCCTTATCGAGCAAGAAAGCCGTCGTGATAGCCATGGCTTAACAGGCGTTGATACAGGCTTTGAAAGGCTTAATTCCTTAACGCACGGTTGGCAAAAAGGGACGCTTAATATCTTGGCTGCTCGTCCTGCCGTTGGGAAAACCGCGCTTGCGCTTAACTTAGCGGTCAATGCCGCTGAAAGCATGCATATGCCAGTCGCTATTTTCGAATGCGAAATGGCCGGAAGCGAAATGATGAAGCGAATCCTTAGCTCTCAGTCGATGGTCTATCTTGAAAATCTCTCCACGGGTTTTATGAACCAAAGAGAGAAAGAGAAGCTATCGAGTGCCATTGACGATGTGAAAAGGCTTCCTATTTTCTTCGACGACACTTCGAACATCAAATTGAACGATCTTATCGCCAAAGCAACAAAGCTCAAGAAGGAAAACCCTAATCTTTGCCTTATTGTTGTGGATTATATCGGTTTAGTGAGCGTCGATGGCGCCAAGTACGATAGCAGAACTTTGGAAGTCGGTAATGTCACCAAGGCGCTGAAGAAGCTCGCTCGTGATTTGAAACTGGCTGTTATCGGTTTGGCTCAGCTAAACCGTAACGTGGATAACAACGTGAATCACGTCCCCATGCTTTCTAACCTTCGCGAATCTGGCTCCATTGAGCAAGACGCCGATATCGTTATGCTCATGTATCGTGGCGACTATTACGATAACCAAGGGCAGATCAAACCCAAGAAGGGTGAAGGAAATGGAAATGAAAGCGCGGGGAATTCTTCTTTCGGGAAACCTGGCAGCTTCTCTTCGAAGCTACAGTCGCAAGTGGATCAGCAAAACGCCAAAGGAGAGAACAAAGACTCCATTTCTGTCGTCAATGTGAACGTTGCTAAAAACCGTTCGGGGAGAATGGGAAACGTGACTCTTCTTTTTAGCAAGGCCTACCAACGTTTCGATTCCCCAAGCAAAGATTTTGAGGCTAATCAAGCAAAAGCCATGGGCTTAGAGCCTGATTTGGAATAATACAATGCTTTCTTTTATCAATATCGCCAGTGGATCAAAAGGGAATGCGACCCTTATTTACACCGAGGACACTTTGCTTCTTTTGGATATGGGCGTTCCTAAGAAGCGTTTATTCGAAGCTCTTAAGAAGATCGGCCGCAAATACGAAGATATCCAAGGCGTTCTCATTACCCATCCTCATAGCGATCACATCTGTTGTTTGGATAGGCTTCACGACCAATTTCCTGTCTTTGCTGGCTTAGGCGTCATTAAGGATGGTTTTCATGCTGTGGTGTTTCCTGGCGTCGCCTTTGACATTGGCTCTCTTCTTATCGTTCCTATCGAAGCGAGTCATGATTCTCCCTCTCCTTTGGGATACGTCTTTTGTAAAGGCACAAATCGCATCGTTTATTTAACGGATACGGGCGTTATGAAGGATGATGTCCTTCCTTATATTTCGAATTCCGAATATTACATCATCGAAAGCAACCACGACGAAGGGCTTCTTCTCCATTCGGGTAGGCCTAAAGCCCTCATTGATCGCATCATGAGCAACAAAGGTCACCTTTCGAATGAACAAAGCGCGCTCGCGATGACTTTGGCTGTCGGACCGAGAACAAAGAAGATTTATTTGGCTCATTTAAGCGAAGAATGCAACTCCCCGGAGCTTGCTTTAGAGACCTATAGAAGCGTTTTTAGTAAGCAACATATAGACTTCAACGTGAAGGACATTGTGGTGCTTTCACAATACGAAATGACGCTGGGCGGGGACAGTAAATGACCATTACCATCCATGTGATTGGTTCTTTGAAAGAAACGTACTGGAAGGAAGCCGAGAAGGAATATTTGAAGCGCCTTTCGCCCTATGCGAAAGTGGAGATAGTCGAACATCCAGACTATCCTTCGAAGGAGAAGGCATCCTTAAAGGAAATTGAAGCAACCAAAGACAAAGAAAGCGAAAAAGTCCTAGCAAAACTCCATTCAAATGATTTTGCGGTGCTTCTTGATTTAAATAAAAACGAATATGATTCGATTTCTTTCTCGAAAGCTATGGAAGAGTGGTTTCGAAAAGGAGGAAGCCATATTTCTTTTGTGATTGGCGGCTCCTATGGCTTAAGTGAAAAACTCCGAAAAAGAGGGAATGCCTTGTTGACTTTATCGAAGCTTACTTTCACTCATCAAATGACCAGGATTTTGCTCTTGGAGCAAATTTATCGCTCCTTTAAGATTCAAAACCACGAGCCTTATCACAAGTGATCGATTAAGCCGAAGTGAAGCATCGCTTTGGCCCAACCTCCGTTATCGATATCGTCGGTTATGAAATCGGCGACTTTTTTTACGTCATGCAAAGCGCCACCTACCGCGACGCCAGTGCCGGTAAACGCGAGCATTTCGATGTCGTTGTTGCCATCGCCTATGGAAAGGGCATTATCGACATTCCATCCATAATGCTCTAAGACAGCCATAATGCCTTTGGCCTTATCGCTATCTTGAGGCATGATGTCTACGGCGTAAGGATCCCAGCGTGCGGCTTTGCAATCCTTAAGGTGAGGGAGAAAGAGGGATTCGTCGAAACTATCGCAAAAAGCGATCATTTGATAGACCACTCGGTCGTAAGGGATGGGGAATTTTCGGGGTTGTGGGAAGCGCGTCCCATATTTGGCGTGCGCGTCGATAACGCGGTCATCGATGTAATTGATATGCCCTTCTTTCTCTTCGATGAGCGTGAGTCCGAATTTCAAACGGGTGCTGAACTTGATCATGGCGTTAACGACCTCGGGAGGAATCGGATACTTGTAGATCATCTCCTCTCCGATTTGGGCGCAAGCGCCATTCATCATGACGAGGCCATCGGGTTTGACGATGTCGAGGATGCCGCTTTTGCGGATGAGGTAGTAGTTGCGGCCGCTTGAAAGGAAAACCTTAATCCCTTTCGCTTGCATCGCTTTGATAGCGCGGATAGCGCTAGGCGGTACACGCTTTGTCTTATGGGAATAAAGAGTGCCGTCGATGTCGGTGAAGACGATTTTGATGTCTTTTTTCGAGTCGAGTTCCATCGGTTTCCTTTCTTCTTAAGTCTTATTGACTTATCATATTTGCGTTAACTCTATGCTTTACCCGGAATTTAATCAATACGAGTCCTTTGTCGATGATGAAAATCCTTTTGCAAACGCCTATCGCACAAAAGAAGGGCACATATTCTTTGTGGAACCGGGATTCTACGAGGGGCTTTTGGGGTATAAAGAAAGAAGGCCGGAGAGGTTCCAAGAGCTTTTGGCCGCCATCGAGGAGATCGTGAGGAAGAATGAAAAGGTGATTTTCACCTGGAATTTCGAATCGCCGTTTGTTCAAAAAGAAGGCTATATCTACCGGGAAATCATTGATATCGCGGATTCCTTGAAGATTTATGTCGAAGATAAGAGCCGTGGCAGCGATTATGGAGATTGAAGGCTTATGAATATTGGCGTCCTTGGATTGGGGTATGTCGGTCTAGCGAACGCGGCTGTTCTTTTAAAAGAAGGTCATCGGGTCGTCGGCTATGATATCAATGCCGACAAAGTGCGTTCGCTTACGGATGGCACCTATCCATTCGACGAAGGCATTTTAAGCGAAGTCTTCCAAAGGAAGGCCAATAAAGTCTTATTTACGACGGATATCAAGGAATTAAAGGATCTAGACGGCTATATCTTGTCTCTTCCAACCCCCGAAAAGGAAGATGGCTCCTGTAACACGGAATATATGGACGAAGCCATTCGAAACTTGCTTCCCCTTTTGCCTAAAGAAACGGTTTCTTATCTTATTATTCGAAGCACTGTTCCTTTGGGGTATGCCAAAAAACTCATGGAAAAAATCCAAAATCCTAAAATCCATGTCATATCCATGCCGGAATTCGTGAGGGAAGGCTCTACTTTTTATGACGAAGAAGATCCTGATCGTTTTGTTGTCGGCGTTAGCTCTAACGAAGATTTCGAGTTTATTCGCCGTTTGAGGAAGGTTGCTTACCGCAAGGGCGTTCCTTTTATTCCCATGAACAATTCATCGGCGGAACTAAGCAAGTACGCTTCAAACTCATTCTTGGCTTTGAAGATTTCCTATATCAATAGCCTTTCTTGGCTTGCTGATAAAACGGATGCGGATATTGGAGATGTTGCTCTTGGCATGGGAAGCGATAGGCGCATTGGCAAGGCCATGCTTGGGGCTGGCATTGGCTATGGTGGAAGTTGTTTTCCCAAAGACACGAAGGCGATGGTTTCTTTCGCAAAGGCATATGGCGTTTCCTTGCCTCTAGTAGAAGACACCATTCGCGTCAACGAAGAACAACCTAAGCTCTTCTTAAGCAAAGCGAAAGAATACTTAGAAGGTTTTAAGGGAAAGACGATCGCCATATTCGGTTTGGCGTATAAGAATGGTATTCATGATATTCGTAGCAGCCTTTCTAGTGTTATTATCGACTCTCTTTTGCAAGAAGGCGCTCTTCTTCGTTGCTATGACCCAAGTACTTATGCGATGAAGGCCATGAAAAAGAGATATCCCGATATTCGTTGCTTTAGCACCATGGGTCTTACCTTGGAAGAGGCGGACGCTTTAATGATATTGACGCAAGAACGAAAATTCTTGTCCTTAAAAGATGGTCCTTATCTATCGAACATGAAAGGTGACCTCATCTTTGATGGAAGAAATCTCTTTAAAGAGGAAGATTTCCCCCTTTATCGTTATCATTCCATCGGCGGAAAGTGAGAAAAGAAAAATAAAACCACCGCTGTTTCGCGGTGGTTTTTTCATATTTTTGAATTTCCTTAGTTTTGATATGGACGGAGCGATTTGGTCGACATCCACATGATTCTTAAACCGAATAGAAGCATAAAGAGGAACATGCCAAGGGTTTGGAACATCGGAATGAAGCCGAGGAGAGATAAGAGGGCAGGGCAGAAAGAAGCAAAGTAGGCGATCTTTTGTCCATCCCAGAAAGTATAGGTGCGGAAAGGATTGTTTTTGCCCCGTGTCATTAAGAACACCATAAGGCCAAGAAGGAAGGTCACGCCAACGTTAATGGCAAAACCGATGCCGGTATATTGCCAACCAAGGGTGATTCTCGTCTCGTCCCAACCGGCGGCAAAGACTTGCTTCCAGCTATTAACGACTTCAGCGCGGTATTCCGATTCTGAGATCTTTTTGTCTTGATAGACGTTTCCATAAAGATCTTCGCTTGCGAGGGCGGACAAGGATTTCCCAAGAAGACCCGAATTTTTGTAAGTGCAATAAATGGCTGATTTTGGGTTGGAGGTGGTTCCGCTGGGCTTTTTGGCGGCGTAGAAGCCTTCCGTTCCGAAGACGATGAAGTTTGTTTGATAGCTTTCGATATTTTCTTCGAAAGCTTCCTTGTTGGGGTCATCGCCCTTTAAAAGGATGCTCGTGACGAAAGTCGTTGGATTTGTTTCGTTACCAATCACATAAGCGGCGAAGTTGATGGCGTACTTTTCGATATAGGTTGGGATGGTAGGAGTCACGCTGGAAGAATCCGTTCCAGTCTCTCCTTCCTTTGCCGTTAATTTGACTTCTGTCGTTTTATAGACGTTGGCAAAATAGTCCAATGTCCGGTTTTCGCCCGTGCTATTGGTGACGGTTGTTTTAAGGGCATCCTTAAAAGCTTTTTCATTATTGTCTTTGTTATTTCCGTCAACTAAGAGAATCCCCTCTTCGGAAATCTTAAACGGAAGGTTCTTCTCGGCGATGGCTTTCGTGAAGCTTGTCAAACCGATTTCATAATCGTATTGAGGGGCGTCTAAGAAGCTCCCGCCGGACTTGCTAAAATAGGTCGCCATGGTCGGTACGACCGCTAAAACGCAAGAAAGGATGGCGACGCTGACAGGGAAATACCACTTTTTATGTCTTCCTTCGACGCAAGCGTCGTTGCTGAAAAGAGATAAAAGGAAGAATTTCACTTCCCTCCATATTTTTCCCCATATCGGGTTTTTTTGTTTTTTCTTAACTGCTTTTGCTTTTGTCATTTTTAGAGTTTTCCTTAATCAAAATGCATAGAAACTCTATAGCAAAACAGCTTGGAATACAAACTTTATATGGGGGCTCTTTTCTTTTAGAAAAGGCTTTTTTGATGAAATTCAAAGAGTAAAAGTTACTAAGGAACGAAAAGATTTAGTTGAATTCTCTCTTTTCTAGCGCTTATATTCTTAACGCTAAGCGACAAAGACTTAGCTTGTTCTTGGGGTCGTTCCGGTTTTGACGGAGGGCTATCTTACATAGACTGCAGTGGCGTGGTGAGCCATAACACCAACCAATAATAACTGACAACAGTTTTATCTTTGCGAAGAGCGCTCGTCGCGCTTCGTATGCCTGCGCTTAATTAAGTATCCTACGGGATTCCTAGCATCGATCTAGGAGCGACACGCCTCCCTTTGCCTTTGCGCCTTAGCGAAGAAGAGACGTCATAAGAAGACGCTAAGCGTTTGTTTGGCTGAAGCAAACGTCGAAAACCACAAGCCTCGCGTTGGGATCTTGTTCCTTTCTTCTCCTAAACGCCAATTTCAGAAAGGCTCTAAACTGTAGATGTCTTTGCGGGATGTTCTTCGGACAGGAGTTCGATTCTCCTCGACTCCACCATAAGAAAAGCATAGGTTTGATACAAATTGTGTCAGACCTTTTTTCTTTGCAAATAGGAGCGTTTATCCTTTCCGACAGCAATAT
>DJRQ01000028.1:0-9260 GCA_002440125.1 Caryophanales bacterium UBA6356
ATTTAAATAAATTCGATATTGGTTTTCTTAAGCTTTTCTATGTGCTAAAAATTCTTCCTTTTGGCCAAAGATAGCAGAACTGGATCTGTTTTTAGGGGATCCACACTGTTAGAATCCCCCTATGGACGAAAAAGTTTCTTATCTAGAAATAAGAAAAGCCATTGCGAACGCTTTCATAGGGAATGAGAAAGAAGCTCTCGGAAGCTTGGAACCCGCCCTCCTTTATAACGACAAAGAAGGGAACGTCAAAGTCCTTAATGCCCTTCAAGATGAACTGCTTAAATGCCTTTCTTTTTCGATGAGCGTCGCCTTTATCACCAAAGGTGGCTATCAACTCTTTAAGGAGACCTTTAAAACTTTAAAAGAAAAAGGCATACGGGGAAGGATCCTCACGACCGATTATCTTTCTTTTACCGACCCCTCCGCCCTTCTAGACATCCAAGAGAACTTCCCTAACATCGAAGTGCGTATCTTTAAGACGAATAATGAGCCTTTTGGCTTTCATACGAAAGGATACATCTTTGAAGAAAAAGGCTCGGAAGGAAAGTACTTCAAAGCCATCATCGGCTCTAGCAATCTCACCGATAAAGCCCTTACCACCAATAAGGAATGGAACACTTCCTTGACCTCCACCAAAGATGGAGCCTTTTTGAAAACGCTTCTCTTCCAATTCAATGAGCTATGGGACAAAGCAACTCTTTTGAAAGACTATATCGAGCAATACAAGAAGATATACGAAGAAAACAAGAAAGCAGCTTCTCTATCTATAACCCCGTCCACAAAAAACGAAATATTATCGCCAAATCCCATGCAAATCGCTTTTACGAAGAGTCTTTCCGAAAGCGTGAAGCGCGGCGATAGAAGAGGCTTACTCATCTCCGCAACAGGAACTGGGAAGACCTATGCATCCGCCTTTGGAATACGAGAGATCAACCCCAAAAGAGTGCTCTTTTTGGCGCATCGCGCCCTTCTTTTGTCGCAAGGCATTCTTTCTTATAAGAGGGTGATGGGAAAAGAAAAAAGATTCCTTCTTTTCACTGGCGAAAGCAAAGAAAGGAATATCGAAAAAGCAGACTTTGTCTTCGCCACTTCCGAACTCATAGGAAGAGAGGATGTCTTGAAAACGATCCCCAAAGATTCGTTCGACTTTATCGTGATTGACGAGGTTCATAAAGCGGCCTCCCCCACCTATCAAAGAATCATCCATCGCTTTGAACCGGAATATCTTCTAGGAATGACTGCCACGCCTGAAAGAACAGACGATGCCAATGCTATCTTTTCTCTTTTTGACCACAACATCCTCTATGAAATTCGTTTAAAGGACGCTTTGGAAGAAGACCTCCTTTGCCCCTTCCATTATTACGGCGTTACCGATTTGAAGGGCATTAACGACGAAACTTACGACAAGAAAGACTTCTCAAAGCTCTATAGCGAAGAACGTATCGACTATATCATCAATGAATCGCGGTTTTATGGCTATGATGGCCCCCGTTTAAAAGGCCTTATCTTCGTTTCTAGAGAAGAAGACGGGAGGCTTCTTTCGAAAAAACTTTACGAAAGAGGCTATAAAACCCGCTTTTTGTCCGGAAAAGACAAGACCGCAGAACGGGAGGAGGCTATTAGACTTCTAGAAAAAGACGAAAAAAGCGATGGTTCTTATCTCGACTTCATCATCACCATCGACATATTTAACGAAGGCGTCGATATTCCTTCTATCAACCAGGTGTTGCTACTTCGACCCACAGAATCTTCTATCATCTTCATCCAGCAACTCGGTCGCGGCCTAAGAAAGAGCCCGACAAAGCATTTCGTCAACATCATCGATTTTATCGGCAATTACGATACAAACTTCATGATTCCGAAAGCGTTCTCCTATAACGGCGATAAGGAAGCCGCTCGAAAAGTCCTGGTACATGGAGGCAACCTTCCTGGCATTAGCACTGTCGAATTCGATGAAATCGCCAAAGAAAGAATCTTCCATGCCATTGCCAAGACTTCCTTCAGCACCAAAGAAGAATTTAAAACGGCCGTTTTATCCTTAGCGAATAAACTTCATCGCTTGCCAAGCTATCAGGACTTTCTTGCCTATACGGATTTTGAGCCGAACCGCATCATTGAGAAATACGGTTCTTATCCCGCTTTCTTAAAGACGATCGAGAAAACGCTGCCTCGTTTCATTACTCTCCCCCTCTTCTCCAAATTTGAGCTTTCGATATTGGATGTCATTGGGAACGCTTTAGGAGGGGGCATTCGAGTCGAAGAACCTCTTCTTCTCCTTTCGCTCATCGAAGGAAAAAATTTAAAAGAATTCGAAGAGGACCTTTTTAAAACCTATGGCAAAATCATCGAACCCCTGAAATGGAACACCATCAAGAAGGTTTTTGAAGGAAAGTGGGACCCTTACTATTCTTTGGCGATCACCCAAGGGAATTTCGAACTCGTTGAAGCCTTTCGCAAAGCGCTCCAAACCAACAAACGCTTCTTTCAAGAGGTCCGTTCTTTGCTTCTTTATGAAATCGATAGAGCAAACCGCCTCTTCTTTCCCCTTTACGAAGGCACGGATCTTTCTCTTTTTAAGCAATATAGCTACAAAGAGGTTTGCCTCGCCCTCAACTATGAGAAAAACCTGACCGCCGTAATTGGAGGCTATAAGTTCGACAAGAGAACAAATACCTTCCCCATATTCGTAAACTATGACAAGGATCCAAACCTTGAAAGCAGCACCAACTACTTCGATAAATTCATCAACGAACGCCTTTTTTCTTGGGAAAGCAAGAAGAAACGGCATCTTGATAGCAGAGAATTCGATCCTCTCCTTCGGCCCACTTCCCCTCAAGCGCAAATCTATCTCTTCGTCCGAAAGGCGAATAAAGACAAAGACAACGACGCCAAGAAGTTTTTCTTCCTAGGCAAAATAAAGCCCATCGGAGAAGCGAAAGAAGTCCTCCGAGAAGTAGAAGAAAAAGGACAAAAGAAGCCATTATCCTATGTGGATATCAATTTCCTTTTGGAAAAAGAAGTTCGAAAAGACATCTACGATTATCTGACTGCCAATATAAAAGAGAGGGAAGAGTAATGAAAACGATCAAGGTTGTGGCAGCCGTCATCAAAAAAGGAAATCTTCTTTTTTGCACAGAACGCGGCTATGGCGAATTCATCCATAAATGGGAGTTCCCAGGCGGCAAGCTCGAAGAAGGAGAAAAAGACGAAGACGCCCTAAAACGAGAGATAAAAGAAGAGCTCGACGCTTCGATCGAAATAGACGCATACGTTGGTAAAATCGAATGGGACTATCCCTCTTTCCATCTTGATATGAATGTCTATCTTTGTCATTTACTGAATCCCCACCTCGAGCTTCTTGAAGCGGAAAATGCCAAATGGCTTAGCAAAGAAAATATAGACAATGAAGATTGGCTTCCTGCTGATCGAGCCATTTTAGAGAGGCTCAAAGCTCTCATATAAGAGATATTTGCAAGGTTTTTTGAATTTTCGTCTTCCCCTTCCTTCTTTTAACCATTTCCTTCTTCTCCTTTCAAAAACGACAAACCCGTCCTTTTGTCGGTATGGTCTTTCTTCTTAGAATGCTACGCTTCTAGTAAAGGAGAAGAAAATATGTGCACCGCTTTAAGTTTCAAAACGCATGACACCTACTTCGGAAGAAATCTTGACTACGATTTCTCCTATGGCGAAAAAATCGCCATCGTTCCAAGAACACATCCTTTCCTTTTTCGTAATGGAACACGCCTCGAAAATCATTTCAGCATCATGGGCGTTGCCCATATGGATGGGGACTATCCACTTTACTATGATGCGATAAACGATGCCGGCTTAGGCATGGCTGGGCTCAATTTCGTCGGAAATGCCTTTTATCATAAGAAAAGCAAGACAAAAACGAACGTAGCCTCCTTTGAATTGATACCCTATATCCTCCTCCAAGCGAAAAGCGTCAAGGAAGCGACCAGTCTATTGGAAAAGATAGAAGTCACCGATGAAGCCTATAGCGAGCTCTTTCCTCCGAGCGCTCTCCATTGGCTTATTAGCGATCTAGAGGAATCTATTGTCTTGGAAGTGCAAAGAGATGGGATCCATATCTATCCCAATCCTTATGGTGTTTTGACCAATAATCCTCCCTTTTTGGAGCAAATAAATTCTTTGAACCTCTATTATGGACTTTCGTCGAAAGACCCAGAAAATACTTTAGCGCCCACTCTTTCAAAGAAGAAATTCTATAGTCGCGGATTAGGAACGATAGGATTGCCAGGCGACTTAACAAGCTCCTCCCGCTTCGTTAGGGCCGTCTTCGCTCGTTTCCATAGCGTCTCCCCCGCCGATGAATCTAGAAGCGTCCATCAATACTTCCACATCATGGGAATGGTGGAACAAGTGAGAGGCTTATGCGAAGTGAAAGAAGGCGAATACGAATATACGATCTACACTTCTTGCTATAATCTCTCCAAGGGGCTTTGCTATCTAAAAACCTACTATGGCGGAATCGAAAAGCCAATATCCTTCGAGAACAAAGAATATTGGCTCAAGTAACGAGAAGAAAAGGCTATTCGCCCTTATTTTTGTATTCGAAATCCGGTCTTTTAAGAAAACGGACTTGGATGTCTTTTGGCGCCTCGTAATCGAAGAAAATGCTATCCCCTTCCTTCTTCCAAGAGACTTTTACCTTTTTGCCGCGATAAAGCCTTTCGGCAGAAGCGCTTACGATGCCCTGAGGGAAGAAAGGCGAAAGAACAATTTCTTCCTTTTCCCAATCGGGGTTAATCTGTATCCCCGCCACATAGCGGACAAACACCATAATGAAACTCCCCCAAAAATGATGGTTCAAGGAAGTCACTATCGGCAAATAATATGGATTCTTCGGTTCCAAGGAACCGTCTTCCCTCTTTTGGAATTCCATCGTGAACTCTTCCCAAAGGGTTTTTTCGCCAAGTTTTTCGATATAGCCAAAAGAAGGATAGGAATCTTGTTCGATAAGCTTTAAAGCCAATTCCAAGTCGCCATGTCGAGCCAAGGTTTCCCAAAGCCTTCTTGCGCCTAAAACGCCCACGCGGAAATGATCATCATCTCGATGAATGAGATCAAGAAGCATCGGATAAAGCCTTTCGTCTTCTTTCTTTAGGAGAATGCCCGATTCCAAAAGCATGGATAAGGAGGTTTGGGTAAGCGTCCTTGGGTCAACCTTATCGCCATCGAAAAAGAAAGCTTTTCGGAAGGCCTTTTCCCAACGCGTCGCGAGGTCTCTTGCCAATTTCTCTTGCTCTTTGTAACCGATTTTCCGGAACATCTTTTCCGCTTTAAGAGCCATCATAATGCACGTCAAAGTGTCCGTGATCCATAAAGGCGTTTTGAAGTCCCCAGAGACGCGATCGACTTCGCACCAATCGCCTAAGCCATATGCCAAAAGCCCATTCCCATCTTCTTTTGTCAAAGCGTAGCGAAGGTATTTTTCCATCGCTGGAGCGGCTTCCGAAATGATAGAAGGATCGCGCTCATATTGGTAAACGCTATAAGGGATTTCGAAAAGAGCCATATCCCAAGCAGGACCATTCCCCCACGCAAAACCCCATCCCGAGGTTGGAATGATACCAGGCAAAGCCCCATTAGGAAGTTGAACACCAATAAAACTATGAAGGTATTCTTTTAAGGATGCTCCTAAATCGGCGCTCCAACAAAAATAATCCGCCGATAGAGCGATATCCCCCGTCCACCCATTCTTTTCGCGGTGCGGGCAATCGGTGGGGAAATAGAAGAAATTGCTATCCATGCTGTTAATCGCCATCTCATAAAGGTGGTTCATCCTTTCATCGCTCGAAGTAAAGGACGCGACGTGTTTAAAATCGCTCCGAGCAACGAGCATCGTCAATAAAGAAGGCGTCGCTTGTTCCTCTTTGACGCCCATCACTTTGGCGTAGCGGTAGCCGAAATAGCAAAAAGAAGGAACATAGGTTTCTTCTTTGCCACTTCCCACAAATTCAATATGTTGATTGAAGCCCTTCAATGTACGCTTCCCAAAGCCGATATTGGCCATATTCAAATCGCCATTTGATAGAAGCTCGCCAAAATCAATCGCGATTTGCTGGTTTTTTTCGCTTTTTAAGGAAAGGCGCGCAAAGCCAGCCGCATTCTTGGGGAAGATATAAAGATAACCATCTTTCACCTTGCGGATCGCGATAGGCGAAAGCTCCTCCTCGATGCGAATGGGATCGGCGTAACATAGACGGAGTTCGCCTTTAGGAGCCTCGCTTTCGAAGACGTTCTTCCAAGACGAGTCGTCAAAATCGGCTTCATTCCATCCTTCTATTTCGAGATTGGCATCATACCTTTCGCCCGCCCTAAGATCATCGAATAGAATGGGAGAAGGGTGGGTCTTAATGGAGGTATCCGCTTCAAAAGCCAAAGAGCCATCCATCATAAAGGCAAAAGCAAGCTTCGGCGCACTCCGAAAGGAGGCTTTCTCCATGTCCCAAATAGAACCGCCTTCATTATTCAAAAAGCCATTGCCAAGAAGGAAGGCAAAGACGTTCTTTCCTTCCTTCAAATAAGGCGTTACATCATAAGCATCGAAATAGACAATCTCATCCGGATTCGAGATATAAGGCGCCAATAGACCTTTGGTAATCTCCCTTCCATTGATCCAAAGGCGATAAAAGCCAAGGCCCGAAACGGTAAGACTAGCCTCTTTCGGGAGCTTTTCTAGCGCAAAATCTTTTCTTAGATACGGAGCATTGACGAATTTATCAAATCGAGAGAACTCTTTGGTAGCAGAAACAAATTTTTTGGACAACATATTTTCTCCTTGTGCTTTTATCTTAATAAACAGGCGTTAGAAAGTGCAATTGAGAGACCATCTTGGCCAAAAATATGAAAAAATAGGCACAATTGAGCAAACGATAGGCTATTTCTTTCCCTAATTTTTAAAATGTGCCAGCAAAACCCCAACAATCTTCTCTAGGAAGCATAGATTTTATACAGAAGATAATTTCGGATTCGGCGGGGAAGGACATGATAAATCCAAGCCAAGAAACGATCCTTGCTCCCGATGGAACGAGAATAGGGAAGGCGTTTCTTTTTTGATATTTTAAAGGCGCGCATCGCTATCTTGATAGGCTCGATGCCACCTTGCTCATCTTTGGAAACACTCGCTAAGCAATGCTTGAATGCGGCTTTATAGGGGCTATCTTCCTTTAATTGATCTTGTTCCCTGTTCTTCGTGAAATTGGTTTTCGCATCGCCTGGCTTAATCGAGCAAATCTGGATGCGATAGGGATAGACCTCAGGACGCAAGGAATCAAATAGCATGTCCATAGCCGCTTTCGAAGCGCTATAAAAGCCTTGGAATGGAAGAGGAATAACGCCGCCTATCGAAGAAGTGTTAATAATCTTGCCATTCCTTTGCTTTCGCATATAAGGAAGGACCGCCTTCGCCATTAAGAAAGCGCCAAAGAAACTAACATCAACTTGCTTTTTCGCTTTTTGGAGAGGCGTTTCTTCAAAGGGGCCAAAAATGCCAAATCCAGCGTTGTTCATGAGCACGTCGATTCTTCCATATTTCTCAATGACGTTCTTAACAACGCGCTCGCAATCTTCTTCCTTCGAAACATCGCCTACTTGATGAAAGATGCCATCCATTGCGAATTCCTGGTTTGAAAAACCACAGACAATATCGCCATTCTTAAGGAAAAGCTTCGCCATTTCTAAACCGAAGCCAGAGGACTCGCCAGTTATCAATACAACTCTTCCCGTTTTCAAGTTTTTCATAGAAACCTCCAAAACGTTAACACCTTTATTATAGTTCCATTCGGAAAGAAACACGAAAAGGAAGAGAAAGAGAATAGGGCTTCGATTCCTTTCTCTAAAACGCAATCAATTAATCTCATCGACATAAGAAACATACTCCAAGCTCGAAAGGGCTTCTATGATTTCTTTGTGCGACAACCTCTTCTTTTTTAAGGAAGTCAAAGAAACGCTATAAACGCTTAGGCCAGAGCCAACGTAGACCCTATTGATTTCGATATCATCGATATGAATATCCAATTTTCGAAGAGTGAAAATAAAATCCCGGAGCTTTGTCTTGTCCTTTAATTCCAAATGGATCTCGAAATGGTTGGATTTGTCTTTCAGTAAGATTTCTAAAAAGGGGGGGAACCGAAAGAATCAGGATAAGCGAAGCAAAAGCGCATGTCTTGACGAAATCGCGAAAGGAAAGCTCAAAGCCCTCCCAATCATGAATCTCTCGATGATTCGCGAAACAAATATCGTGTATAAGAAAACCTTCGACTATAGCAAAATATCGGAAGCTATCTATAGCATCTATCAAAGTCTAAAAATGACAAGAGCTCTTGAATGAACATTCATAAAGAAACAAGCTATTCAATGTGGGACTTCACCCAAGAAAGAAAAGCCATATAGGTTATTTCTCCAGAAGCAAGGCTAAGGAACTCTTGAATCACTTCTCGATCGGAAGCTTGAAAATCGAAGCTATTCGCTTTGAGACCTAAATACAAAACAGCAGATGCAATTCTCTTATTGCCATCTATAAAAGGATGATCCATCGCTAAGCCGAAAGAAAGGCGTGTTATCTTCTCGACGGCGGTCGGATAAAGATCTTGGGAAGCAAAAGTTTGTAACGGCGTATAAATCGAAGACTCTAGCATTCCTTCATCTCTGAGGCCCTGGCTCCCCCAAAATCATCAATAAGTTTCGCGTGAATATGAAGGACGTCGCCTTTTGAGAAATAGAAAATCATTTGGCCAGCTCCTCATAGACTTTGCGATGGTCCCGCTCCGATTCTTCAAGCATTTTGTCGAGATTTTTTCTATCCAAATACTGAATGCCGCTATTCTTAGCAATCCTAAAAGGAATGCTCTCTTCTCTTAAAGCCTGTTTTGCGAACATATTAAAAGCCGCATTCATCGTAAGCCCAAATTCAGAAAAAAGTTTCTCGGCTCTATCCTTTTCGTCTTTATCCATCCGAATTGTTACGTTTACATAAGCCATAAGTTGATCTCCTTTTTTTCCTAAAACAATAATAACGCTTGTAAAAAGAAAGCAATAGTGTTTTTCTTGTGTATTCTATGTGCATTTATCACTTTCTAAAAGATACTATTTCTATCTCTCTTTCAGATACTTAGCCTCTTCTTAAAAGAGCTCATGGCTTTTATGGAATGTTCTCTTTTTCTCTTCTTGGCGAATAAACCTTCTTGAAGAGTAAAAAGATAGTTTGAAAATCCAAAAATCTACACAAAAAGCCT
>DJRQ01000028.1:9355-18616 GCA_002440125.1 Caryophanales bacterium UBA6356
GCCAACGTTGTCACTTTCCCCATTTCTTTCCGGAAGATCTTTTTGAAGCTCTTCCCAAATAGGAAGCTTTGCATCAATGGAAGCAAAGAAACGTTCCATATCCTCATTCAATGACCGCATCTCTTCTACTGCATTCATTGCATGATCGGATAAGACGATTTTCCCGATTGAGGTTGAAAAGATAAACCGAAGGAAACGAAAACATTTTTTTCGGTAAGCGGCGTTTCCGAATTCCTTGTCCTCTAAAGGAAGTATCTCGTGCCCCGCCTTAAGAATCGCCCGATACGCTTCCACATTGGCATCAATGAGTTTATGGATGTATTCTTTGTCATTTTTTATCTTTTTAAGATTCCCGCCCGTCTTGTAGCAAGCAAACGTTAAAGGCAACATGAAAGCAGCATGGCAAAGGAGATAATCACCGATATTGGGCTCGTATTTCACTTTGTATTTGGTGTTGCTAAAAATTGCATCGATAAGCGCCTTGTTCCCATTCGGAAGAGGCCCAATGGTGATTTTCCTAAAATGCATCGACACAACCCGACCTTTCTCTCGATATCCCACGCTACTAGCGAAAGCGAACATCACGTTTTTCGTAGGAAGCCTCGCCGAAAGTTCCTTCGTTTTCACATTGTTTCCAACAAAGACGATATTCTTTGTCTTGTTTTCCTTTAGAACATCCAAGATGGAATCTATCTGGTTATAACGGACCACGACGAAAATAACATCGTAAATATCTTCTTTCCGAAGAGTCGTGATGACGGGTATTTTCGAAGCAGAAGTCCCGAAACGGAACTTATCTTTGATTCGCAACCCATTTTGCCGTATTTCATCGGCCCATTCGCCTCTCGCTAAAAGAGTCACGTCTTTCTTGTTTTTAAAAAGATCCCTAGCAAGATTAGAGCCCAGAACTCCAGCGCCAAAAATTAGAATATTCATAGCAAAAGCCCTCTTTTCATTTAAGATTTCGTATCCGTTTGACATTTCGATTCATAAACCTTCTTCCAACGAAACGGAAGGAAAGTTCTTTCAAAAATCCTATCTTTTGCCCATGCTCCAAAAGCAAGAGGTCTGGCAAATCGTAAACCCCTAAATCCCTAACGATGCCTTCCTTTTGGATATAGGTGTCACAAAAACAAAATTCGATCGGAGGATGGAGGAAGTCCTTTGTAGCCACGCCATATCCCATAAAGGAACCATCCGGATGAGGAGCGAATTCCCTTTGAAGGGAAGAAAGGTATTTCCTATCGAGAATGAATCCTTCGAGGTTATACCACTTCCCATTCACAGAAGCTTCGACATAGCTATGGAATATCTCGCGAGGTGCAACCCGATAAACAAAGCCAGTCATCACTCCTTTTTGAAGCTTTTTATCGATCGTAAACCCATGCATACGACAAGGTATCCCTGCGGCACGAAAAAGAGCCATAAGGAGAATCCCTTTGGTATTGCATTGGCCATAACCGTCTTTCAAGATGCGGCTCGCTTTCAAAGAGTCGCTTGCGTTATAGCCAAAAAGAATCTCATCTCTTACGAAATTGTAAATTGAAACCACTTTCTTATCTTCTTTTAAGTCACGCCACCCTCTTTTGGCAAAAAGCGTTTGGATGCCTTTCGAGCGATAATCCAATAACGACGTCTCCTTTAGAAGTTCATGTCGTTCCATTTTTAGATCTTTTCTTCCTTTTCGAAAACCATAAAATCCATCTTTAAGAAGTCGGTGACGTGATGCATTCTTTTTTAGATACCTTCATTCATTGCATTTAAAGGCCTTTCCAACGAGAGTATAACATAAATAAAACCATAGTTAGAATATGCTAACTCATTCAAATAATCCACTGCACAAAACACGAATGAAACACCCTTTTCGATGGCATCAAAAAGATTATTCACATATCAAGAAAAGCAAAGATACTATGTGTTATTTTATCCTTAACATATGGATATTTTACTTATCAAAAGAGAACCTTTGGCATCGCTATGGTTTTTCTATAACATTAGTTTGATAAACCTTGATAGGAGCAAAAAATGAAAATGCCACGCGACAAAAAAGAGTCGTTTTATTCCTTCGATGATAAAAACAAAGAAGTCGTTTTTCATCGTCATGACATGCCTTCTCCGTGGATGAACTATCTCACCAACGAGACTTTTTATACGATGATCTCTCAAGCGGGTGGGAACCTGAGTTGGTATAAATCACCTGAGATTTGGCGTATTGGTCGTTATGGCTTCTTCCTTACTCCTACCGATGCCCAAGGTCTATTCATCTATATCAAAGACAAAAAAACTGGCAAAGTATGGAACCCCTCTGTTCTCCCGACCAATACCCCTTTGGATTTCTTTGAGTCGCGCCATGGAAGGGGCTATAGCAAATTTCTCGCCAAAAAAGATGGCGTGACCATATCCTTAGTTGCCTTCGTCGGAAAGGAAAACGCCCTTATCTACCGTCTAAAGATTTCCAGCGATCATCCCGCCGACTTAGAAATCTATATCGCCAAAGAAATGGGGAACATGGAATACCTCCGCGAAATGCAATGGCAATGCTACACCAAACAAAGCAATAACATCTTCTATAGCAAAGAAGCCGATGCACTCGTTTACGACTACTTTATCGATGCCCAAGCACGCCCCCTAGAGACCCCCTACGTCTTTTTCACCTCGACTCTCCAAAGCAAATCTTATACCGGCATAAGGAAGGACTTCTTGGGCCCTTATCGCGATCTGTCGAATCCAGAAGCCATCGAAAAGGGGAAGTGCCCCAATACGGAACTTTTAGGAGGAGAGGGAATATTCGCTTTTTCGTACGCCTTAAAACTAGAAAAAGACGAAGAAAAGGATATCGCTTTTGTCTTAGGAACGATGGGTAAGAAAGAAGACATACCAAGCACCATACGTAGATTTAAAAGCCTTGGCTATTTAGATGAGCTTTATGATGGACTCCTTCAAAAATGGCAAGAGGTCGATGGCGCTTTCCACGTTACGACCAATGACAAAGAATTCGATAGAATGGCGAACATCTGGACGCCTTACCAAGCCTATATCAACTTCCTTGTATGCCGCGAAATATCCTTTTACGCAACAGGGACCGTCCGTGGTTTTGGGGTGCGCGATTCTTCCCAAGACGCCATTTCCCAAGTCTTATACCGCGGAGAACAGGTCAAAGAACGGATAAAGGAAATCATGAGCGAGCAATTTCAGTGTGGCAAAACGACGCACCGCTTCTACCACATCGAGAAAAAGCATTCCGACATCAGCGATCGAAGCGACGACCACCTTTGGATGATCTATACCGTCGATGAATACCTTAAAGAAACAGGAGACGATAGCTTCTTGCAAGAGAAAATCCCCTATTATGACGGAGGCGAAGGGACGGTTTTGGAACATCTTGAAGCCTCTATCCGCTTCACTTATGAGCATATGGGAAAAGACGATATCCCTTTGATGCTGGGAAGCGATTGGAACGATTGCCTTAACACCGTCTGCCGAAAAGGAAAAGGCGAATCGGTTATGGCGGCAGAACAATTCATTTTGGCCTTAAGAATCATGTCAAAAATCGAAAAAAGATTGGGAAATCCTACTTCTTTTTACGATGAGGCCATGAAAAAACAAATCGATGTCCTTAACGAAACCATGTTCGAAAAGGACCACTATATCCGCGCCACCACAGACTCTGGAGTTCGCATTGGCGGAGCAAAAGAGCCTTGCGCCAGGGTCTGGATCAACTCCAATGCTTGGGCCGTGCTTTCGGGCACTGCCGATAAAAGTCGCGCCAATCTCGTGATGGACACCGTCATGAAGAATTGTGATACCTCTTTCGGCCTTGCCATTCAAAACCCACCCTTAAGGCCGAATTATCCAACCCCAGAAGAAGAAATATCCTGGGCCACTCCGGGAATTGGCGAAAACGGAGGCATCTTCTGCCATGCCAATACCTGGTCCATCATAGCTTTGTGCATGCTGAATCGCGCCGATGAAGCCTATCACGTCTATAGTGAGCTTCTTCCAGACCACATTATCTCCCAAGTTGGAGTGGACGCTTATATTGCCGAACCTTACATCTATTCTTCCAATGTCCGCGCCCCTTATGTTCTTCGCGGTGGCGAAGCAACCGTCAGTTGGCTTACAGGAACCGCCACATGGATGGACATCGCGCTTAAGGAATATTTCTTCGGCATCCGTCCGACGGAAAATGGTCTCTTTATCGATCCGACTCTTCCAAGTCATATCAAAGAAGCGAAAATCATCCGCAAATATCGCAATTGCGTCTATGAAATCGAAGTGCTCTTTAAAGGCAAAAAAACGAAACCTTGCGGACTCTATATAGATGGCAAGAAAATCGAAGGGAACATCGTTTCCCCTCAAGGGGAAAAGGTTTGCGTCCAATGCGTCGTTTCCTAAGTGCTCTCTAAAAAGCAAAGAAGACGTCTTTCCGAGTTTGGCGTAAGAAACGTCTTCTTTATTTGAAAAGCATTGACGCCGTCACGTTCCGAAAGAGAATCCTAGATCTTCTTAAATGAAGCGCATGAAGCGATGCTTCAAAATTGCAAAAAACGTAAAATCACCTTTATTTGGATAGATCAATTACAAAATATCGATATCCTTTTCATTTTCTCCAGCACCAACGCGGAAGAGTTTTGCATGATTTTTCGTCAAAACGAGGATATCGAAATCGCATTCCTCATGTTTATCGAAATCGTCCACGCTTGCGCCTAAGGGAAGATCTTCCTTATCCACTCCACCATATCCTTGACGAGAAGCGATAAGATACCCATCGCGTCGCGATTCGCTATTGAAATGAGAATCGCCGGAAAGATGAAAAACAAGCTGGGACGAAACATTCCTAAAATCCCACAAAAGACCATCAAATTCGCCCTTCTCTCTAGAGGCGAAATCTTTTTCGATTCGCCGAAGGGCTTGCATTCTTTCATTTAAAACCTCGGGATAGCGATTCCAAGCGCCACATTCATTAAGGCAATAATGGCTAATGATGACGATTTTCTTTTCGCTGGCATTCATAAGCTCATTCACGACAAACCGAAGTTGTTCCTTCGAAACGTTGAAACCCCGGACGTTCTCTGAAGTGTTGAGGAAAAGGAATTTCGTATCGCTTTTCGTATCGATATAGTAGCCATAGCCGCCTTCGTTCTCATCGCTTAAAACGATCCTTCCTTTTTCGGGGTCCACTTTCGAAAGGAAGTAGCAATTTAGATAAGGACTCAGCCCTTCCTTTCCTAGAAGATTCGGTTTGTTGTCGTGATTCCCCTTGCAAAAGAAATAAGGCATATCCCCATAGTCCGTAGCTTCTTTTGTAAGAGAAATAACGCGCTTGGCTTCTTTCTCATCTTCCCCCACATCAAGCCCGATATCTCCACCATTCGCGACGAAATCGATTTTGCTTCCTGGCAAAAGGCGCTTAAGAGCCCTAAGTTGCTCGATATGATAGGCATTAAGACCGCCGATATGGACATCGGTAATGAAAAGGAGACGAAAGGATTCCTTTTCATTACCCTTTATAAAATCATCAATGCGTTTATTAACCCTTTCCCATGATTGTTTGATGTTATCAAGAAGCATAAAGACTACCCTCTTCAAAAGCTATCCGAAAGACAAAATATTGTATCTTCTTTCTTTTGTCTCAAACAAGCAAACACTAATTCTCAATCCGTAGATTCTTTCCAAAATACAAGCTAAACCTGAAACAGAACCGATTGAAATAAGGCAAAAAGAACGTGCTCTATATCCTTTCCATAAACATTGTTTGCAAATACGAAGCAAAAAATGCCTCTTCTCTTTTGCTTAGAGAGAAGAGACATTTACCACAATAAATATGTTTTTTGGAAATTCGCTGGTCTTCTTTAGAGGTTTGGGAAGAAGACCGTGTAGTCAAGATCGTATTGCTCCGAAAACGATTTATAGCAGTTCATCGCAATTTCGAGATTCGTTTCGGCGAAGCCTCTTCCGGTTTCCTTGGAGATAACGCCTTCAATGGCTTCCTCTTCTGAGATCGAGTAGGCTTTTGAACCAATCGTATAAGCATCCTCCATAAAAGCTTCAAGCACATAGCAAGTTTGGTTGTTGTCTTTGCAATATGCGAACATCATGACACTCCCTTCGTTGAAACGAACGGTAAGAGAATAACTATCTGAATAACCTTCGATCTCCATCAAAACAGCAACATTAAAAAACGTCCCTTCCAACCGCGAATCCGAAGGCAACGCCATGGCAACGGCCACATTAAAAGTGTAGCTATCTCCTCTAAGCTCTCGATTGGAAATAATCGCAAGCCTATATTTTTCGGAGTATGCCGAAAGATTCTTGATGGCTCTAGTCGTTTCCTGGATGACATCCGTTGTGGTCTTTTCCGTTTTAAGCGAAGTGCTTGAAGTTCCAAGGGATGAGCTTTGGGTGTTACCGGAAGTATCCCAAGATAAATCGGTCCTTTTTGATGACCCCTCCTTCGATCCGCAAGAAGCGAGAAGGAACGCTCCAAGGCAAAACAAGACACGGCAAATTTGTTTTTTCATATGCTTTTTCTCCTTATTATCAAAGCACCTTTAACCTATCCCCCTAATAAGCGGGTTGCTTTTAACAATGCCTTTGGGGCTTAAACAAATAAAGCAACCAATTTGTTTAAAAACATCCCAGTTGCCTTCGGCGATTGTTGTTTCCATTAAAAAACAAAAAAAGATTGCAAAACCCAAACATTCTTGGGTTCTAAAGACATTCCTTTTTAAAACAGAACCATCGAAGGTTCACCTAATATAAGGAAGCAAAGCATGTCTTCTTAGAAATGTCAGGCCATAGAGCTCGCCAATCCAATCAACACGGTGACGATTGCGATTGCTGTGAAAAGAATCCGATACCATCATCCAATCGGTCCTTTGAATCGATGGGAGGAAATAGACGCCTTATATGAACCTAGGACGATGCAAAAAAGAGGAGTGCTAAAGCGCACCCCCTCTTCCCATCCAAAAACTTAATCAATAATTCGGATATAAGGTAGAGAAATCCAAATTGTTTTCGTCAAAGAATGTTTTCACGCTTTCGAAGGTGAGAACAAGGAAACTATCAAAGAGTTCTTGACAATCTCCCTTGGTCCAAGGGCAATCGTTCTGGTTTTTATAGTTATCCGCAAGGACTTGGTACTTATCAGAAGCCTTCTCGTAATCCTCCCCCACTTTAGCGTCTATGGAATACATGAAGGGGAAAGCGCTTAGGGAATCATCCCAGCTGCTTGAAATGGCAAACGTAACGTTGTATCTATAGTCTGTTTTGGCATATAAGTCCAAGACGAGGTCACCGCGACGAGCGCATTGACTATACGGTTGATAAAAGCTTATTCTCGTCGCAACGGAAATGACAGCCTCTTCCTTTGGCTCAGCTTTAACGCTTACGTCCCCTAATGTATTGTCGCTTTGTTGATAAATGACGAGCTTATTTTCGCTTGCGTCATAATTCGCATTGCTTTTTATGGCTTCTTTCGCTCCTTCAATCGCCTCCTCTCGAGAAGCATCCCCTTTCGACCCGCAAGAGCCAAGCGTAACCGCCCCAGCGAGCAAGAGCAATCGACGAATTCTTTTTTTCATATTTTTCCCTTTCTTAAAACGTCTAAAGATTATGTTCATAATGGAGAAAACACTTTTGACAAAACCCTTTTCGATTGAACAAGGCGCTTAAACATTTTGTTTAAAAGCTTTGGACGCAATGTGCGTAGCTCGTCTTAAAGAAGACGCTACCTCTATAAATCGATAGCGGTCTTTGAAATCGCTTAACGAAGAAGCCATCCTTTCTTCTTGATGGTCATGTAGGAAAAGTGACCATTCGCCTCAAAATCGAAGATCCTTGCTTCTTATGGCACCCTGGATAGCAATCAACGCCACGTTTCCTTTAGATTGGCGAATCAATGACTCCAAGAAGGAACTATCTAGCTAAAAGTTCTGAAAGCCCTTGCGAGTTTATATTTCGAAAAGGGGAGATCGAGCATATCATGGCGAAAAAGGACCGGTTCTTCGTCCATAGTCCCCTCCCTCTTTAAGTGCCCGATTTCAAAATATCGATATATTCTGCATATTCAAAGACTCTGTCACGTGCCTTCGCGGTTATTTCATTTAGTATGCCCATTTCAAGCATCTTTTTGACAGCGGCGGAAACGCCGTTATATGAAAGCCCAAGGGTAGTTGCAGCTTTGCCGATAGAAAAAATCGGATGCCCTTTGATATAATCGAAAACCTTTGAAATCGTTTGGGTTTTCTTGGCAAGTTTTTCTTCGTCCGAGTGGATAAGCAAATGCATTCTTTCGATTGTCTTGATACCATCCTCAGAAGTCTCGACAATCCCACGCAAAAAGAATTTAATCCACTGCTCGTAATTGCCTTTGGCACGAACTTCGCTCAATCTGTCGTAGTACTCGACACGGTTCGTTTTCAGATATAACGATAAATACAGTACGGGGCAATGAAGAATTCCGTCGGCAAGCAGCATCAAAGCGATAAGAATTCTTCCAACGCGACCATTGCCATCCAAAAACGGATGGATGGTTTCAAATTGGTAATGCACAAGCGCTGTTTTAAGCAAGATATCCATATCGCAGTCGTTTATAAACTTCTCAAGGTCCTGCATGGCGATCTGCATATCCTCCACTGTCGGCGGAATGTATCTTGCAGTCCGCAAATCACTGTTTGAGGAACCAATCCAATTCTGGCTACGACGGAATTCGCCCGGATTTTTTTCTTGTCCGCGAACGCCTTTTAGCAACACCTCATGAACGTTACACAAAAGCCGATTGCATATGGGGAGTTCTTCCATTCTCTCAATTGCGTAGTTGAGGGCATTTACATAATTCACCACATCGTTTGCATCGAGATTTATTGCGACATCGACGTTGGGGTTCAGCACATCTTCCAAAGTCGCCTGCGTTCCTTCGATTTGACTGCTGAGCAATGCCTCTTTACGGACATATGCGCTCAAAAATAGATTCATATCCGGAATAAGCTCCGAGATCATATCTAACTTTCCGAGATAATTGTGCGCCTTGGTGAGTAGTGCGACCATTTCTTCATCCTTTTCGAGTTCGGGAAAAGGCGGAAGCGGATTAGGCTTATAGGCTTGGCAGCTAGCGATACCGCCGAGCGCGGTAATATATCCTCCTGCTCTATTCATACAGCAATCCTTGGAATTGGACCTTTATTATAGAAGCTATTTCGCAAATATGAAATATTATGAAATAGCTGACCGCA
The DNA here is from genome assembly GCA_002440125.1 of Caryophanales bacterium UBA6356. Lineage (GTDB taxonomy): Bacteria > Bacillota_I > Bacilli_A > RFN20 > CAG-826 > UBA4951. The sequence goes on from DJRQ01000028.1 coordinate 18,589, forward strand.
AATATTATATCTCAAGTTTTACAAAATA
>DJRQ01000020.1:0-26959 GCA_002440125.1 Caryophanales bacterium UBA6356
TGCATTACAATTGCATTACATAAAACATGGAAAAAATAAAAAAAGATTCGAAAACAACGATAAATATTAGGATTGATTCCTCTCTAAAAAATGAAGCGGAATTTATTATTGATTCGCTTGGATTATCAACGTCCGCCGCAATAATCTTGTTTTTCAAGGCTCTTGTTCGCGAAAAGGGGCTTCCTTTTGAGGTGAAAATGGCCAAAGAGGAAAAGAAAAAAGAGGTATTTAAAACACTTCAAAAACCGATATCAAACAAAGAGCGCAAGAAAGCAAAAGCAAAAAAAGAAAAAGAGGAACTAACATTCTTGGAGGCAATCGATCGTCTTTGATTTTTGTTGTTTTTTGTCGTCTTTAAAAAGTCTTTTTACCTATTTCGTGTCTGTCTTTTATGCTTTACCTCTTTTTAAGGGTGTCTTTTAAGCAAAGAAAAAACGCCCTCCTTTCGGAAGGGCGTCATTCGAAATAAGAACGCGCTTATTGCTTATTTTTTGCAACATCCACAGCACTTTTCTCTTTCGTTGAGAATGTTGGCTTGGGCTGCAGCTAAACGAGCAAGTGGCACACGGAACGGAGAGCAGCTGACATAGTCGAGGCCGACTTTGTCATAGAAATGAATGGAGGCTGGATCGCCGCCAGTTTCGCCGCAAACACCGATGGTGATGTCTTTCTTGGTGGCACGGCCACGTTCGACTGCGATCTTCACGAGTTCGCCAACGCCATCGACATCGATGGTTTGGAATGGATCGAATTCGTAAATCTTCTTCTCATAGTAGTATGGGAGGAATTGTCCGCTGTCATCACGACTAAAGCCCATTGTGAGCTGCGTGAGGTCATTGGTTCCGAAGCTGAAGAATTCGGCTTCGTTAGCAAGGTTCCCGGCTTGTAAGCAGCCTCTTGGGATTTCGATCATTGTACCGACATGGTACTTAAGCTTCTTGCCTGCTTTGGCCATTTCGCCTTCAACGGCGTCGACGACGACGCTCTTAGCAAAGTGAAGCTCCTTTTGCTCGCCAGTAAGAGGAATCATGATTTCTGGCTCGACATCTTTGCCAAGGTCTTTGCTGGCTTTGAGAGCAGCTTGGATAATGGCGGTCGCTTGCATACGGTAGATTTCTGGATAAGCGACGCAAAGACGGACACCGCGGAAGCCCATCATTGGGTTGGCTTGGTGAAGTTGATTGATGCGATCGCGAACTTTTTGTTCGGTGACGCCGAGTTTTTCGGCAATGTCTTTGATCTTATCGTCTTCATGGATGTCTGGTAAGAATTCATGGAGTGGGGGGTCGAGGAGACGGATGTTAACCTTGTAGTCTGGGCAAGACATATACATCTTGTAGAAGTCTTCGACTTGATATGGTCTAAGGCGTTCAAGGGCGGCCTCACGTTGTTCTGGGGTATCGCTAAGAATCATCGAACGCATATTAAGGATTCTGTCGTCAGCAAAGAACATACGTTCAGTACGGCAAAGACCAATACCTTCGGCACCGAACTTCGCTGCATTTTCGGCATCGAGCGGGGTGTTGCAGTTGGCACGGATAGCAAGACGGCGATATTTGTCGGCCCATTCCATCATACGGCCAAAGTTGCCACCGAGATCGGCTTCTTTGGTTTTGATGGCGCCTTCGTAGACGTTACCGGTGTTGCCATCGACAGAAACGACGTCTTTTTCGGTGTAGACCTTGCCATTGATGGTCATGGTCTTGGCTTCTTCATTGATGATAGCGCCAGTGCAGCCAGCGGTGCAGCACTTACCCATAGAGCGGGCAACGACAGCCGCGTGGGAGGTCATACCACCGCGAGCGGTGATGATAGCTTCGGCGTTCACCATGCCAATGATGTCTTCTGGAGAAGTTTCGCTACGGGCAAGAACGACCTTACGGCCGGCATCTTTTTCCGCTTTCGCTTCTTCGGCGGTGAAGACAAGGTGACCGGTTCCGGCGCCTGGAGAGGCTGGAAGACCGGTGATAATCGGAGTGTGCTTCTTTAGATCTTCTGGATCGAAAGTTGGGTGGAGAAGGTCATTAAGAGCTTTTGGCTCAACGCGTAATGTCGCTTCTTTTTCGTCGATGAGTCCTTCGTCGACAAGGTCGCAGGCGATCTTTAAAGCGGCCGCAGCGGTACGCTTGCCATTACGGGTTTGTAAGAAATAGAGTTTTCCTTTTTCGACGGTGTACTCCATATCTTGCATATCACGGAAATATTTTTCCATGCGTTCGATGGTTGCGACGAATTGCTCGTAAACTTCTGGCATACGCTTCTTGAGCTCGTCGATATGAAGTGGGGTGCGAACGCCGGCAACAACGTCTTCGCCTTGAGCGTTTGGAAGGAATTCGGCGTAGATTTTCTTTTCGCCGGTAGATGGGTTACGAGAGAAAGCAACGCCAGTTCCGCAATCTTCGCCCATGTTGCCGAAGACCATCGTTTGGACATTGACGGCGGTGCCCCAGGAATATGGGATGCCGTTCATTTGACGATAAACGTTGGCACGTGGGTTGTCCCAGCTACGGAAAACGGCGGCAATAGCTTCTTTAAGTTGCACGTATGGATCGGATGGGAAGTCTTCGCCAAAGACGTTCTTGTAATAAGCTTTGTATTTGGCAACGAGCTCTTTAAGTTGCTCGGTGGTGACTTCGGTATCGAGCTTATAGCCGTTCTTTTCCTTGAGTTCGTCGAGCATCTTATCCATTTCGGTTCTTGGATGTCCTTTGGCGATGTTCGTGAACATAAGGATGAAACGGCGATAGCTGTCGTAGGCGAAACGTGGATTGTTGGTCGCCTTTGCCATCGCTTCGACGGTGACGTCGTTAAGACCAAGGTTAAGGATGGTATCCATCATGCCTGGCATCGATTGACGAGCGCCAGAACGGACGGAAACGAGAAGGGGCATGCCCTTTCCGCCAAATTCTTTGTTATCGATTTTTTCGATTTCGTGAAGATGCTTCACGACATCCTCCCAAACAAAATCTGGAATTTTCTTGCCAGATTCGTAGTAGAGGTTGCACGCTTCGGTGGTGACGGTGAAACCGGCTGGAATGTTGATGCCAGCAGCAGTCATCTCAGCAAGACCAAAGCCTTTTCCTCCAAGAATCTCTTTTCCAACTTTGGATTCATGAGCTTCTTTGAAGGAGTAAACGTATTTCTTGTCTGCCATGTTGTCCTCCTAATGACAATGTAGAGCACTGAACCTAGTGCCTGACTAAAGAACTATAGCATAAGCGACTTCTTCTAAGAAGAAAAAGCTACTATCTAAGCCTTTTTGAGCAACAAAAAGAGTGAATTTCCTATCCCTTCGACACTTTAAACAAAATAAGGGTATGCTTATGGTATGAAGAAAAAGAGCATTGAAAAGTTTAATCCCTCCTATTTTGGTCCCATTGCACATCGCGGATTTCATGATGAAAACGCCACCGAAAATGGGCTTAAAGCATTCCAAAAGGCCATTGATATGGGTCTTCCTTTTGAACTCGATATTCATGTCACCAAAGATGGAAAGCTTCTTGTCTGCCATGACAGCGAACTTGAGCGAACGACTGGCAAAAAAGGAATTATCGAGGATTTGACGTTCGATGAAATTCGCCAAAACTACCGCCTTCTCGATGGAGGCGTTGTGCCCTCTTTTGAAGAGGTTTTGGAACTTAACGCCGGAAGGTCTCTTATTGTCACTGAGCTAAAAGTCTATCGGAAGAATTATAAGAAACTCGCCAAAGCGGCTCTTCCTGTTCTTTCCAAAATCCAAGACAAAAAAAGCATGGCTCTCATTTCCTTTGATCCACGCGCTTTAATTCGAGTGAGAAAAACGGGTATGGCGACCGCTTTGCTCTTGGTGAAAGAACATATTTGGGTTTGGCATTTTAGACATCTATTCGACTCCATAGATATTGATAAGAGAATTGTTTCCTGCCCCAAAGTCTGTCGCTATAGAAAGAAGCATATTGTGAATGTGTGGACTCTTGAAAATGAACAGGAATACGAGGCGGCCAAGCCTTACGCGGACGCTTTTACGTTTCAACACTTTAAGCCAAATTGCAAATAAATGAATGGGATTTGCCGTCTATTTTTTGAATTTTTAAATTTTTGAAGCGTCTCTTGTTTCTTAAATTCTAGGATATTGGGGGTAGCATGATAAAATCAATCAGTGAAAGAGGCTTTTAGTATGTCCCAAAAACTTATCATGACTATCGATTTTGGAACGCAGAGCGTTCGCGTTTCTATCTGGGATAGAACGGGGAACGTTCTTGCCATGGAGAAAGAAAAATACGATCCCCCTTATTTTTCCGTTTTGCCAAATTATGCGGAGCAAGATCCCAACCTTTATTTTGAATGTCTCTGTCGTTGCACCAAAAGAATCGTCGAAAAGAACGAGGAGCTTCTTAAGGATGTCCAAGGGATAAGCCTTACTTGTTTCCGCGATAGTGCTGTTTTGTTGGACAAAGACTACAAAATCGTTCGTCCGATGATCCTTTGGCTTGATCAAAGAATGGCGGAATGCAAAAAGCCATTGCCGCTTCTTTCCCGCTTGCTTTTCGCTTTGGTGGGGATGACCAACACCATAAACTTCAATAGAAAACGAAGCGCGGCGAATTGGATTCAGGAAAATGAGCCGAAGAATTGGGCGAAAGTGAAGAAATATATTCCAATCTCCACTTTCTTCATTTGGCGGTTGACGGGAAAGCTCGTCGACAGCGCTTCAAACTGCGCTGGCCATTACCCCATCGACTTCAAAAAGAAACAATGGTACAAGAATCCCGAAAAACACCTCAAAGGACAAATTTTCGGCATCAAAAAAGGAATGCTTCCGGAAATTGTTCCTGAAGGCGCCGTTTTAGGCGAGATAACGGAAGAAGCGAATCGGCTTACCGGTCTTCCTCTCGGGCTAAAACTCTATGCTTCTGGTAGCGATAAATCTTGCGAAACGCTTGGCCTTGGCGTTATCGATGACAAAGTTGCCGCGATTAGCTATGGGACGGCATCTAGCGTCGAGACGACTCGTACCCGCTACGTCGAGTCGGAACCGTTTTTGCCTGGATACCCGTCTTGCGTTCCTGGCTATTACAACATGGATATTCAAATTTATCGAGGCTATTGGATGATCAATTGGTTCTTGAAAGAGTTTGGTGGCCAAAATATTACGGATTTGATTACCGCCGATGCTTCGGCGGAGGATTTCAACGAGAAGCTCAATTCCGTTCCGCCGGGATGCGATGGCCTCGTTCTTCAGCCTTATTGGGGGCCGGGACTCTCTAGACCTCTTGCCAAGGGCGCTATTATCGGTTTTAGCGATTCTATAACCCAGGAGCATTTCTATCGTGCCATCATCGAAGGCATTGCCTATGCTCTCCGAGAGGGCCTTGAGCATTTCGAACACAAAATCCATCATGGCATTGACGCGCTTCGCGTTTCTGGGGGTGGTTCCCAAAGCAATCAAATTTGTCAAATCACGGCCGATGTATTTGGAAGACCGGTTTCAAGGGTACAGACGAGTGAGACGTCGAGTTTGGGAGCCGCAATCTCTGGATTTTTGGCGATTGGAGAATATAAGAACATCAAAGACGCCACTGAGGGGATGGTCCGCGTCAAAGATACCTTCGTGCCAAACGAAGAGGCACACGAAAAATACAATTATCTCTATCAAAACGCTTATCGATTGATGTATCCAAGACTTAAAGGCATCTATTCGAACATCAAGGAATTCGGTCGCAAAGAAGAAAGAAAAAAGCTTCGCGAGGAAAGACGCAAGAAGCTTTTCGAAAAGTGATGGTTACCGATGCGCTAAAGAAAGCATTAGTTGAATGTCGGCCGTTTTGAAAGAGGGGTCTCTCGTGCAAATGCGTCTTGTCGTAGCGCCGATTGCGGCGTCGACAACGAGAGTGGCTATGTCCTCGGGGTCACCGAAGATGATGTCGCCATCATCGCGTCCTTTTTTGACGAGCTTGTAAATGAGCGTATAGAAATCTTCGCCGAGAAGAGGCTCTGATTTTCTTAGGGTGGTAAAAGGACGGTGCAAATCAAGATCTAAATAGAGAGCCGCCGCTTCGGAGTCGTGAAGTCTTTCGTTAATATATTGGAAAGTCAATTCCAAACCTTTGTAACCGCCGACCGCGAGTATTTTTTCGGTTGGGCATTCCCATTCCGGGTGTTTATTGTGTCGCTCTTCCATGAGTGCGTTGTAGACGGCTTCTTTGGATTTGAAATAATGATAGAAAAGGCCATGCGAGCAATTGCAGGCTTTTGCGATATCGTCAATTGTTAAATCATCAAAAGAAAGGTTTGCAAATAGCATCAATGCTTTTTGAAGGATTTTCGTTCTCCTTTTTTCGCGCAATAAGGCGCTTTGCTCAGCGGATCTTGGCATAATCTTACCCCTCGTTTTATTAATTATTGTTTGTGGTTAAAAATTGTCAATCAAAGAATGTTTTTTTGACTGTTATTCGAGCGTAGTAGAAACGGTTTCGCTCTTCACGGAACTTTTGCAAAATAAATTGCCATCAATAATTTCACGGATTAGAAATAACCGGCAGACATCGGGTTTTTGATTTTTCGGAATGTCAAATATTCCTATAAATGTGTTGTGAGCCGTTGCGATAGAGAGAGGGGGGCGTGCGGACATGGCCGGAAGTTCTTAAGGAAAAATATTTTGATGGCTTGCTGGACTGACTACAAAAAAGCGCGAAAATAATATTCGAAAAAAGGACGATGGTTACTGCACTTTCTATCCTTTTTTTCATTTTATTCCGTAAAACTTGAGATATTCTGGGCTGTGTTTTTTGCTTTGAGAAACAAAAGGAATATCAAGCGTGATATTCGCTTTACTTTGATTTCGCCTCTTTTCTTATTTTGCTGGGGGTCGTATACATGGTCTTTTTAAATAACTTATAAAAATAGGAGACATTGAGAAAGCCAATCGCTTCGCAGATTTCCTCGATGCTTGCATTGGTCTTTTTCAGCAAGAAATAAGCATAGTTGATTTTTTGCTTATTAAAGTAGTCGGTCATTGTCATATCAAAATGTTTCTTGAACATCCTTCGGATGTAATCCGGCGCGAATGGCAAGTCTTTGATGAGATTGGATAACTCGACCTTGAAGTTATCGTATGTGGAAAGTCTCGTTGCGAGATTTGAAAGCCAATCGGGAATATTTGTGGAGGACTGCCGCAAATCATAGGCGATCAATAAATTGATGAGGTAACTCACAAGCATTCTGGCTGCAAACAGGTATTCTTTGGAATCGGGGTCGAGAAATAAAAAGGGAACATAGCTTTCAATTGACGAAATTTCCTCCGAAGAAAGCACCAACTGTTTGGAATACTTGCCCGCGGATATATTCATGAACAAATCCGGGGAAAAGAAATCACACGTTTCTTGGAAGAAAGAAGTGGAGATTAAGATATCTCTCCGAAGGAACAAACCATCAACCGTTTGATAGAGTTTATGAATGTCACCCAAGGTAAGAAGATAAGCCTCGCCACGTTGTAATATTTTCTCTTTTCCGTTTAGTTCTTGGGTACCCTTCCCATCGAAAACATAAAAGAATTCGATATAGGAATGCTCATGTAGCGGCACGTCTTCATTACGCGCGCTTTGTGTGAATACGGGCGCTCCGTTTGGGATTGTGTTATCTAAATCAAGAATTAAATGTTGCTTCATAGTAGTAAATTATCCCTTAAAAGGGTCTAATCATACATAAAAAGTCGTTTTAAGACAATTTCATACCGCTTTGGTTCATTGTCTAGAATATGTAAGCGCTTTACCATTAATCTAAATTCATAGCAGAAATGCTTTATATCCAAAAAGTAGGAGGCTACTTATGAAAAACAAGCGGAATGCGTTTCTCCAAAGGGCGCTGCTTGCCACGCTGTGCTCTGGGGTGATTGCGGCGGTCACAATCAATGCGTCGGACATGATTGAAACCCATGCTAGCTCCAATAGCGACGAGATTTCTTTGACTGGGCTTCAGATGCGTGGCACAGCCAACGGATGGTACTATTATCTTGTATTGCTTTCCGATAGTTATACTGGAGGAACTCCGTCCGAAGCAATTTCCGATTATGCAAATTATTTATCTGGTGACAAAATTCGGTTTTATTTAAGCGAGGATGACACAGGTAAGACATTATCCGATTTAACGCTTCAGCATGTTGGTCAAAACCAATTTGGTGCAAATGGCTGTTTCATCAATTACGCGGAATACGATTCCTCTTATGGTGGCCATCAAGTTTATAAGGTCACTGTGGAAAAAGGATGCCGGCTTCCTTATGAAAAAGACGGAACGGTGGGCGCTTATTCCGTGAATGCCAATTACACCTTTATCAATCAAAGCTATGGAGATGAATCGAAGAAGCTCTCTTCTTTTGATTGGACGATGAGCGCGGAAACGGTGAAGACGGTTTCCCTTGACGGCGTGCAATTACGCGGCCTTCATGGGGGAGATTTGGATACAAATTCATGGTATCACTATTTGGCCGTAAGCTCTCCTTCTTTTGCTGGCATGAGTGCGGTAGAAAGTTCGGTTGAAATGGGGTCGTATATTTCAACGCTGAACAAAATCAGGCTCTATAAAGTTGGAACGGATGGGGAATTAACGTCCAAAACGCTTGCCGAACTAGGCGTTAACCATTCGGAACGTAACAAATGGGAGGGAATGACCGCCATCATGTTCGCTTTTGACGAATTCAAAAACGGATGGGACGGCCTCTCTGTTTATAAAGTAGAAATAGAAAAAGATTGCGTTCTTGTTGCTGATAATACCTCTTACACGCAAAAATTCCTCGTCGATAAAGATTATGTTTTCTATAACTCATCTTTTGGGAAAACGAGCGATGATGATAAATTCGGTGCCCTTGTTTGGACTAGTTCGCCAACACTTGGCTATGTGGCAGAGGAAAAAACGATTTCACTAAGCGGAATTCAACTCCGTGGAGACGCAAACGCCGCTGATAATAGCTGGTACCATTATTTGGTTCTCAAAACGGAGACGTATCGTCCTCTTGGCACGCAAGACCAATTAACGGAAAGCCTCAAATGGAGCGATCTTTCGGGAATCAAGCTTTATACCAAAAACGCGAATGGGGAGCTAGAAGAAAAAGGCATCACGCCAAATCACGTTGGTGCGAATATTTGGGGCGAAGCGGGGGCTTTCATCGCGTTTAACGAATATAAAGACGGGCTTGACGGAACGAATGTGTATAAAATTTCTATTCCAGCGGGGACCAAAATTGCCGCGGGGCTAAGTGGAGAAAAAGCGAGGGTTTTTGTTACCGACAAGGAGTACGTATACTACAACTCTTGCTTCGGCGATTTGAATGCAAAATTTGGATCCTTCGTTTGGACGAGCGAGCCGACGATTCCATATGCCTCCGACGAATCAACGATTTCTTTATCGGGCGTTCAACTCCGTGGCTTGGAAGGGGACGATAGCTATTATCATTATCTCGTTCTCCTCTCAGATTCATACGAGGGCGCCGCTAGCAATATCGATTTCGGAACAAACGGACTCAAATGGTGCGATCTTTCCGGCATTAAACTCTACACGAAAAAAGCAGATGGGACATTAGAAGCGCATTCGCCTACGTTCACTCATCAAGAGATGAATAAATGGGGTGCAAATGGTGCGTTCCTTGCTTTTAACGAATATAAAGACGGGCTTGACGGAACTAACGTTTATCGAATCGATGTTGCTTCTGGAACGAAACTCATGGCGGGAACAGGCGAAAAAGCCAAGTTATTCGTCGTAGACAAAGACTATTCATTCATCAATAAAGAATATGGCAAAGATTCGGCGGAATTCGGTGCCTATCAATGGCTTGATTACGTGCCAGAAGAAATGAGTTTCTCTATTAGCGGTGTGCAACTTCGCGGATTTAGCGACAACGCATGGTATCAATATCTTGTGTTGTTGTCCGATGACTATAAACGCTACGAAGTTAGAGACAATTCTGATATGGCGGATACCTCTAATTTCTTGAGCGCGGACAAAATCAGGCTTTATTTAAGTGATGAAGACGAAGGAAAAACTCTCGCGGAATTAGGCGTGAATCACGTTGATCAAAGCTTCTCAAATTGGTCGACCGGGGCTTATATTAATTACAACGATTTCGAACACTATAATGGGAATACCGTCTATCGTGTGGAAATTGAAAAAGACTGCCGTGTGCCAGTCGTGAAAGACGGAAAAATCATCATTTTATCCACGGACAAAGGCTACTCCTTTTATAACGTTGGGCATGGCGACGAGAGCAAAACGTACGGTTCGTTTGGCTGGTGGACATCCCCGCTTCCAAAGACGGTTGAAAGTACAGGCGATATCACCATTAGAAACATCACAAATCAATCCGATGGCGTCTCACGTTGGATCATTCTTTATTTCAATGAGAAATTTGTTGGAACTACGGATGTCACTTTCTACGATACGAGGAAATTCTCCAATATTTTAGACAGCATTTACCTCTATAGCGGAAACGATTTGAGCGAAGACCCAATCAAACTGAGGGATGTCTTTGCAGGGGCGATAACCATCGGCCAATTCGGTTCTCCTGATGCAATTGGCTTCTCCGTAAAGAACGAAGAAAACATTAATGGCTCTAACATGTATGCGACCGTCATCAAAGAAGGTTGTGAGGTGCCATTTGTAAAAGATGGCGTATTCAGCAAGCGTATCGTTAGTCAAGAAACAGTTTTCCTTAATGAAAATTACGGGAAAACCGGTGAAATTCCAGGCGAAACCGGCTCAGACTCCAGAACTTACGAAAACTGGGCGGTCAATTCTGCAAAATCCATCTTTGTCGATTACAGAGTTGTCGGAGTTGATAAGACATTCAATAGAGAGTGCTTGAAGATTGGCACGAAGATTGATGCCTCGAAGTTCGCGGTTGATGGATATCAATTATCGATTACGGATAATAGGGGATACACCTATTATGGAGAAATCGTCCTCCCTGATCAAAACGTCGAGATTACATTGACTTATTCCAAAATTCCTGAAGAGGAACCAAAACCAGTAGAGGACAAAAATCAAAACAATTTAGGCCTCATCATCGGCTTAAGCATCGGCGCAGGCGTGATTGTCGTTGCAGGTCTATCGACGTTCCTCTTTCTTCATGGACGGAAAAAACAGAAAAAGATTGGAGAATAAATCGCAATGAAAAAGAATCACAAAACCATCGCGCCACTCCTTTTTATCGGTGCAGTCGCTTCCTCATTAGCCGCGTGCTCCATCAAAAACGATGTGGACGTTGAACTAAAGGAATATTCCGGGAAAGACTTTCACATCACCTCTAGCAAAGAAGGCACTATAGATTTGCTCAATGAACTCAATAAACGCGTGCTTCGTTATGACGAAGAAACAAGGATCGGCGATATTGAAATTCCGGAAGGAAATTCCTTCAACATGGGCTATCAAACTTCTTCGCTTGTTTGGCATAACGCCACAGAAGAAGGGATGGGGGAAGACAAGATTTCGAAAATCTATTCAGGGTTTTTGAAAAACATGACGCAGGACGATTATGGCTACATTTACGATAATGCCATGTTCCGTGAGTCCGAATATGCATCGAATAACGAAGGTCTCGTCAATCTTCCACAAGGATGGCCGTTCCCATATTGGAAAAGCTCAACTGACGATTCGTTCGCGGAAACGGTATCTTATGACAATGTCCATTTTACGACTTTCGAATTTGACACGATTAACGATCCAACAAGCAAAAATTGGGTGGCAACAAACGGAACTTGCGACATCGAATTTAGCGGTTATATGAATTTAAATGTCTCTAGCGATATCGCCGTGGGCGAATCCTATAAGGTTTATAACAACGAGTTAGGCGACTTGCTAAAACTTTGTGGCGGAATCGACGCAAAACACGCGCCTTTGCTTGAAATCGATTTGGATTTCTCATCGACAAATCTTGAAGATTACTATGTGATTTGGCAGACGAAAGAAGGCGGTGACACTTGGTTTAAAGCCTCAAGCAAAGAATATGTCACAATGTACAATGATTATTTTGCTTCTTATGGGGCAAGAACCTATTGGCCGATGTATCTTAGTCCAAATTGGGAAGGGAAAATCATCACTTCCATCGGGCTTGAATTCGCTCCAAAGGCTAATGAAGAATTAAATCTTACCGGATCGCGTGTCAAATACATGCGCCCTTCTTATGATACGAGGCAACCACAGTTTACGTTCCAATGGTTGGAATCTTTCTATGATTATGTCATGTATACTCGCGATATTTCGGCACTCAAAGAGCTTATGCCAAAAGCGAGGCGTGCTTTAAGCTATTTGACTCATTGCCTGAATGGCTCGAATGGACTACTCAACCTCGATTATTTATATGGCCATAACGGAATCGGAACGACAATCAATTCTAATGGAACGGTGACCACCCATCCAGGAGAAGGCATCGGCTCTAGCTATTGGGACGTCCTTGCACTACCAACGATTAATTTGGAATCGAATGTTTATTTCTACGAAGCCGTTAAAGAAATGGCCACCCTTGAAAGTGTTTGTGAAAGCAAAAATCTTACTATCGAAGACGTTTCTATCAAAAATCGCGAAATCGGCGTGGGAAAAGTCAAATATGAGATGGATTCTGCCACGCTGAATGCGCTCGCCTCCAACATCAAAACGAATGTTGAGAAGGAAATTAAACCGGTTCGAAAGGCGGATGGCACTTATACGAATGAAGGTGGGTTATGGAACCCTGTGACTGGGCGATTTGCCCTAGGCGTTCGCGAAAGCGATGGGGCGATTATCGACCACGGGTATGTTTATTTTAACGAACAAGCCGTTGCCGAAGATTTAGGAACAAGCGATCAGCAGGTATCCATCATGAATTGGATTGATGGGCAAAGAATTGTCGAAACCGATCTTTCCAAAGGAAGCGATATTTACTTTTATGAATTCGCTCCACGCTTCACGACGGCGGATAACACAGAGCAAATCAATTTCCCCCTCGCGAAAGCCTTCTTCGGCGAAGGCAGCAATTTCGAGCAATATGGAACCCTTTATTCTCGACAGGTTCAAGCAGGAGGCGCTGTGCTTTGTTGGAGCTATTACGATGTTTTGGCTCGCGCGAAAGTGCTTGGGGTGGAGAACGCGTATAAGCGCATTGAAGAAATCGCTTCCTGGTATAAGAAAGTCAAAACCAATACCAAAGGAGAGGGGACGGAATTCTTCAGCGACTATTATGGCAAATTGGCAGATAGTGATGAGAATGGCTTCTATGTCATCCAAAATGCGGATGATCGCCCAGGCGCAGTTGGACTAGATGGGGAATTTTTGGAGAATTCGATGATTGCGAAAATGATTCCGGACGCATTATTTGGAATGAACGTTCGTACTTTCGATAACTTAACCTTCACCAATTCTTCTTTGCCTCAGTTAGAAGCGGCTCGTTTAGATAATCTCAAATTCGGAAATGCCACTTATAGCGTTCGGATGGACAAAAATAGCTTTGAGATTTCTTCTTTGCGTGGTGGTGTTCACGAGGACACAAGAGTTACTTTAAGATTTAAGAAGCCCGCAGCGGATTACAAGGTTTATATAAACGGCATTCAGACAAACGAGTTTACTGAAGACGGCGACTATGTCGTTGCGAATGTCGCTTTGGCCAATGCGAAAGTTGTGGTGAAATAAAGTGATTGTTTAAAGAAAAGGAGATATCGAGGTTTATGATGAAAAAACCGAGCAAATTATTAGGAATTGGCGTGCTTGTCTTAATGCTTGCGCCGGCGTTGGTCGGCTGCATTAAAGGTGGGAATACGGAAGCAGGAGACAAAGTGACTTTGAAAGTCGCGGTGGACGTCACCAAAACGGAAGTGAATATCATAGAGAAACTGATTGAAGGCTTTGAGGCAAACAATAAAGACGTCTCCCTTAAGGTCGTTAAGATCACACAAGGGTATGACAGCTATATCCAAAAGAACTTTGATCAAGGGAAAGTAAAATCGACGATTGCGGATATCATTTCCGTTTATGACTACAATAGTGAATATTGGACGTCGATGAATTTGTTTAAACCGCTCACCTCGTATATGACGCGCGACGATGTGAACGAAAACAACTATGTTTCCTCGATGTTCGCTTTAGGCAAGTCTGGTCAAGAAGGGGACAATAACTACTATTGGCTTCCCCGCGATTACAACAAAGTCGTCGTTTGCTATAACACCGAAATTTTTGAGGCGGCGGGAATTGCTAAGCCATCAAACGATTGGACGATGGAAGATTTCAATAATATCTGCAAAACCCTCCTAGAAAAGAAAGATATCATTAAAGCGAAGACAGGAACCTATGATTTTTGGCCAGCGGAAATGAATATCAAATGGACAGCGGTTTACTATCCGTGGATTAAATCTTATGGCGGCGATTTCCTTGCTGACGATGGCACGATGTTCAAAAACCCAGATAAAGTGAAACAATCGGTTTTAGAACTCCTTCATTACGCAGACGCTTCTGATGGGAAAAAATACCAAGGGCTTGGCTATTCGAATCCGATTGGGCAATCTTCCGATCAAGCGAACTTCGTGAACAAAAAAGCCGCGATGACATTCACCGTTCGCCCCAACGTTAAAAGCTTTGCTGACTCTTTAAAGAATAACATCGATTTCGTTAGCCTTCCGAAAATTACGGATAACGCAGAAAAGGTTTCTTATATTGGCGCTGGCTGCACAGGATACGGAATCACCGCCGGATGCCCTGATGAAAAGATGGACGCGGCATGGAGATTCTTAAAATACGTAATTTCCAAGGAAGGGCAAGAAGTCATGGGTGAAACGGGAAGTGGCGTTCCTGTTCTTCAATCGCTTTTGAATGATCCAAATGCAAAATGGAATAACTTCATTTCCAAAGATTTGAACCATTCGGCATTCACCGCTTTCCCTGAACGCGACCTTTCTATGAATTACGTTCACGGATTTAAGTTAAGCAAACAGCTCACGGTCTATAAAGAGCTAAAGGATAATTTCATTTATTCGATGTATAACACCAATGACCGTGATAATGAATTTAATGCTTTTAAATCGAAAATCGATAAGACTTTAGCATAAAGCTAATTTCTTTCGTTCTCTTAGTGTCTTTGCAATTTTTGATTGCTCTATTTGGTCGCTTATGAAATCAAAAACAAGAAAATTTATCAAAAATAATGTCACGGGGTACCTCCTTTTGGCTCCGTTTCTTGTGGGGCTAATCGGATTTACGGCGTATCCGCTGCTGCTTGCGTTGTGGCAAAGCTTCTTTAAGGATTATAGCCCTGTCACAGGATATGATTTTTCCGTTTTTGGGCTTGATAATTATTCTCGCGCTTTAACGGATGAATGGGTTTTGCGGTCGATTTGTCTAACGCTAGTTTATGCAGCGATTACCATCCCTATTAGTCTTGTCGTTTCCTTTTTTATCGCTTATTTGCTCACGGCGTCAATCAAAGGCTCAAAAGTATTTCGGGTCCTTGTTTATTTCCCTGCTTTGATTCCTGCAATCGTGAGTGCTTCGATTTATAAATATATGTTTGGGCCAGACGAATATGGCTTAATCAATCAGTGGCTGATTAGCATGGGGAGAGAACCATCTCTTTTACTAGAGTCCGAAAGCCAAGCGGTAGCGGTTCTTAGTTTCTTTTTGACGGGGATTTTCTCTTATGGGTGTGCTAGTCCGATGTGGATCGCTGGGCTCAAATCTATTCCGACTGACGTTTATGAAGCCGCTCTTATTGACGGCAGTTCGCGGATGAGAACGTTATTTGAGATCACTTTGCCCTTAATGGGGAGATTCACTTTCTTCCAGCTTTTAAGTTCGCTAATCGGCACCCTACAAATCGGAGAGTCCGTTTTGATGTTATCTTCGCGGGGCGGTTTCAATGGCAATTTGAATTTCTATGGCTTGATGATTTATAACCAAACGACGGATGGCATCGGAAATTATGGTTTCGCTAGTGCGCTATCTTACCTTCTTTTTGTGGTCATCGCGCTATTATCCATCGCCACGTTCCAGGGCAATAAAAAATCATATTATGAGGGTTTTTAGCTATGGACAAAATGCAGTTAAGCAAAATGGAGAAAGTGATTATTTATGTTATTTTGATTATTTTCTCTTTGCTCGCCATCGTCCCTGTTTTTATCCTCATCTCCCGCTCATTCTTTTCTCTCAACGAAATCACGAGCCTAGGGGTTGGCCTTTTTCCAAAGCAATTCACTTTCGATTCCTATATCCAAGCGTTCAATGATGAGGGGTTTCTCGTCAGTTTGAGAAACACTTTGATTACCTGCGTTTGTGCAGTGATTGGAGTTCCTTTGACGGCATTCATGGCGGCTTACGCATTCGCGAGAATCAAATTCGTTGGTCGTAAGTTTTGGTTCACCCTTGGTTTGTGCACCATTATGATTCCTGGCATCTTGCTCTTATTGCCGGTCTATTCCATTTTTGTCGATTTGGGTTGGACGAATACCTTGTTGCCACTCACGATTCCTTCATTTTTTGGCGGCGGAATTATGAATATCTTCCTTATCATGCAGTTTATCCGAGGAATTCCAAAAGATGTTTATGAGGCGGCGGAAATCGACGGGGCAGGGACGTTCCGAAAAATGTTTCAATTGACCTTGCCGATGGTAAAACCAGTCATTGCTTATATTGGGGTTACCGCTTTTTTTGGCGCTTGGAACGATATCATGCGCCCACTCATGTATATTGACGATTCTGAATTCTACACAATTAACCAATATATTTACGTCAACTATTTAGGACAAAGCGCCGCGGTTGACGCTTTGCCGAACGTTCAAATGGCTCTTGGCGTCATTTTGATGATTCCGATGCTTGTCATATTCATTGCGTTCCAAAAGCAACTCATTGAAGGGATCCAATTCACAGGGAGCAAATAAAATATGAAAATCAAAGTTTTAGTCGTTGGCTGTGGCGATCGCGCCACAGTTTATTGCCATGAAGGCGTGGATCATCTTAAGGAAATGGAAATTGTTGCTTGCGTTGATCCTAACCCAGAGCGTAGGCGTTATATGCAAGAAAATTTTTTTGTGCCCGCCTCTATGTGCTTTTCTAGCATCGAGGGTGTGCTCAAACTAGGGAAAATCGCCGATGCCGTTATAAATGGGACGATGGATTCCCTTCATTTAGAGACCTCTTTGCCATTCTTAAAGCAAGGCTATCACATGCTTTTGGAGAAACCTTTAGTCAACAATAAAAAGGATTTATTGTTTCTTCAAAAAACAGCGGACGAAAACCATGTGAAACTCATGACATGCCATGTTCTCCGATATGCGCCATTTTATCGGAAGATTAAAGAATTAATTTTAAAAGGGGCGTTGGGTCAAATCCAAAATATCCAAACCAGCGAACGGGTCGGGGCGTATCACTCCTCTGTCAGCTATTTGCGAGGAAAGTGGAATAAAGAAAGCGAATGTGGCTCCTCACTATTGCTTGCGAAATGCTGTCATGATATGGACTTAATCTGCTGGCTCAATAACATCACTAAGCCAATTGAGGTCTATAGTAGTGGCGCGAGAACCTATTTTATTGAGAAAAACGCGCCAAAAGGAAGTGGCAATCGTTGTTTGGTGGATTGTCCTAAAGCCATTCGCGAAAAGTGCATCTATGAAGCGGAAACCATGTATATTAAAAACACAGTGCTCCCATGGTATCCATGGCAATGCACGGGTAAGAATTACGAAGAGGTGACAACCGAAGAAAAATACGAATCCCTGAAAACGAATAATCCACATGGAAGATGCGTTTTTAAATGCGGCGGAGATTTATTGGACCATCAGAACGTTCTCGTTCGCTTCGCCAACGGAAGCACGGCAAATCATTTCCTTGTTTTAGGCGCGATGAAACCGACAAGAACGATATTTATTAGTGGGAGCGAAGGAGAGATTGAAGGCGATCCTTCAGGGGAACTCATCGTTCGCAAATTTGACAAGAGCACGGATTTCTTCACCGAAGAAAAAATCGAGTTCAATGATAAACAAGGCGAGACAGGCGGTCATTATGGCGGAGATAGGGGGCTTGTCGCCGACTTTATCAGCTATGTAAAAGGAGAAACGCCTTCGATATCCTGCACGGCTATTTCCGATAGCATAAATGGGCATTGCGTTGTTTTTGCTGCGGATGATTCCATAAAGACAGATATGCCAGTCAAAATGAATAGCGAGGAATAGCATGAGCAAGGGCAGAGTAACCATACCTACGGATTCTTCTTTTGTCGAAGGAACGAAAAAATTATTGAAATATTGGGGGGCTGACGCTGTTCGTGATTGCGATGGCGTATCCCTTCCAAAGGACGTAAAGCAATTCGGAACGGACGTATATAAGGCTTATTTTATTGTGCGAGAAGACCACGAATATGCCTTACGCCACAAAGAGTATTGGCAGAACGTCGCTTTGATAACGGATCGAAAACTCGCCAAAGAGAAAGAACTCGATGTCGATCTTTTGGAAAATTCATTCTTAGAAAGCCTTGAGGTGAATGAAAAAGATTATCAAAAGTATTGGCAAGTATTCGATCGAACAAATGGAGAATTGCATCTCGATTGGGAATATTTGGGGAATGGGAAAGTGCGTGTCCGTAACTGCGAACCTTTCCATGAATACACTGTTAACTTTTTTGCGAAGAATACGTGGGATCCTGTGCAAATATATAACTACCATGTGAACCATTGGAGTGTTCCTAAGGACATTGATTTGGACCCGGTCTATCCTGAAGCTTTAGCCCATATGCTCGAACGCATGGAAAGATGGCTTAAAGCGAATCCAGATGTGACAGTTGTGCGCTTCACCACCTTTTTCTACAACTTTTTAATCGTGAATGCGACGGGGACGAAACAACGAATTTGGGATTGGCACGCTTATCCTATGAGCGCTTCTCCGAAGATGTTTGAACTCTTCGAGAAAGAGACTGGGGAAAAGTTTACGTTAGAAGACCTCATTTCCGAAGGGTATTATTCAAATCGCTTTGTGATTCCAACGGACAAGGAATTACGTTATGAAGATTTCGTCGAAAAGAAGTGTGCTGAATGGGCCAAGATGTTCGTCGATCTTTGCCATAAATACGGAAAGAAAGCCGTTATGTTCGATGGCGACCATAGAATCGGAACGGAGCCCTATTCACCATATTTTGAAAGCATTGGCCTTGATGGCGTGGTGGGTGCTCCAAGCTCAGCAATATATATTTCGCAAATCGCGAATATGAAAGGCATTCATTTCACAGAAGGGCGATTGAACCCGTATTTCTTTCCGAACGAATGTCCTAGCGATGAAAAAGGAACGGAAATTCTTCTTCGTTGCTGGAACAGCATGAGGAGAGGCCTCCTTAAAAAGCCAATCGATCGCATTGGCTTTGGCGGATATCTCAAGCAAATCGAACACGATCAGAAACTGATTGATTCGATTCGATATGTGTGCGATGAGTTCCGAACGATTCGTGAGAACATCGGTTATGAATGCTCTTGCAAGCGGAAAGGTAAAATTGCCGTTTTGACGTATCGGGGAAGACGCGACTCTTGGATGATGAACGGCACTTTTGTTGACGACGCAAGGCAAGGGGGTTGCTATTATTGGTCTATCTTATCGGCCCTTGCGATATTACCGTTTGATGTTGATTTTATTTCTTTTTCCGAAGCAAGTGAAAGAGATTTAAATGAATATGACGCGATCGTAACATGCGGGATTCCAGGGACAAGCTTCCAGGGGGGTAAGGTGTGGAAGGATGGAAAGCTCGTTACTGCGATTCGTAAATACGTGTATGCGGGAGGCGCTTTCTTTGGAGTTGGAGAACCAAGCGGTTACCAATTTCAAGGTAAGTACATCCAATTAAGCGACGTGCTTGGCGTAGAGAAAGATTGCGACTTCCGCAATTTCGAAAAACGCGATCCCTTTGAAATAAAAACAAAGCATTGGATTAGTGAAGGAATCGACATGTCGATGGTGTCCTTCAACCGCTTTGAGCGCAAAATCTACCCAATTGGGGCAACTGTTCTCGCAAACGAATATGATTGGGAATACCCTGAGGGAAGCCAAAACGCCGCGAACGTGCATATGGCGATCAATGAATATGGTAAAGGAAGAAGCGTCTATCTTTCTGGGATTACCGCCAATAACGAGACGTACCGATTGATTTATCGTTCTTTGCTATGGGCGATGCATAAAGAATGCGAAACAAAAAATCTTTATGCGGAAAATTCTAATGTTGACGTGTTTTATTACGAAAAAAGCAACAAATACGCCCTCTATAATGATGCGGATAAGGAAATCGAGACAAAATATTTTGATGTGAATGGGGTTCTTAAAAAAGTTCGGTTAGAGCCAAAAGAGATAAGGTTGATTGACATAAGAGGGGATAAGAAATGAGAAAAGTGAATATTGCCAGGATTGTCGAGACCTGGCATTGCAAGAATACCGATGCTCTTTTTCATAATCTTTCCTCTGAGAGTCACCCCTTCATCATGGAAACATGCACTTTTGAGAAAGGTGGATATATTATTATCGACTTCGGTAAAGAGATATGTGGAAGAGTCCATGTTGTTTTTGGTTACAATGAAGCAGGAGAAATCCGCATTAGGACTGGCGAATCCGTTGCGGAAGCTTGCGCGGAGCTGGGGGAGAAGAATGCGGGGAACAATCATTCTTTGCGCGATGCGACATATCCTGTTGTCGGATGGAGCGATTTCTCCACCACAGAGACAGGGTTTCGTTTTATGCGAATCGATGTGGCGAAAGGCGAGCGCGTTTATGTTTCATCTATCTTCGCGGAGGAAAGCGCGAACGGACTAGAGACGCGTGGATCATTTCTATGTAGCAATCAACGAGTTAACGATATTTTTGAGGTGGCGAAAAGAACAATATCTTTGTGCGTTCGCGAAAAAGAAATATGGGACGGGGTAAAACGCGATCGAGTCGTGTGGATTGGCGATTTTTACCCTGAACTATTAAGCGCGTATACAATTTATGGGAACATCCCCCAATTTGAGCATGTTCTCAATTATGTCAAATACTTTGATGGGCACTGGATTAACAATATTCCTGCCTATTCCGCTTGGTGGATTATCTGCCTTGAGAAATACTTCGAATTGTCTGGAAACGCGGATTATGTCAAACATATGCTGCCCTATGTGGATAAAATCGTTCGAGACTTTTCTTTGATTGTCAAAGAAGGCGGCGAAGTGTCTTACCAAAATAGTGATTTAATCCTTTTTGAAGGAAATGAGTTTTTTGTTGATTGGCCAACAAACGGCAAAGAAGATAGCAAAATTGGCTGGCGGTATTTATTGATTTACGCAATGAAGAAAGCGAAAGAGGTCTATTCTTTCTTTGACAAAGTATCACCTCTAGCTGATTTGGTTTTAAAACGACTAAACGAATTCGAGTATAAGCCATCATCATTTAAACAGATTACTGCTTTGGGCGTTTTAGCGGGAAAAATTGATTCAGAAGAAGCGAAAATCCGGTTAAAAGAAGATGGGGCGAAAGGCGTAACGGCCTTTCTTAGCTTTGCGATTATTGAAGCGCTTACAAAACTTGGCGAAGGCGAATTCGCGTTGTCTATCATTAAAGAATATTTTGGAGACATGATTGATTTGGGTGCAACGACGTTTTGGGAGGATTTCGATGTTGATTGGTTAAAGGATAATCCATCGACTCTAGTGGACACGCCAGACACAAAACGAAAAAATATTCATGCGGATTATGGAAAGTTTTGCTACCAAGGATTAAGGCATAGTCTTTGCCATGGCTGGTCGACTGGATTCCTCGATTTCTTCTATAAACACATTTTAGGAATCGTTCCTCTTGAAAAAGGGTATAAAACAATAAAGATAGACCCACATCTATACAGCCTAGAATTTGTGGAAGGAAGGATTCCAACTCGTTTCGGTATAATTGCCGTGAGACATGTATTGAAAAACGGAAAAATAGAAACCATTTATACTCTTCCTGATGGAGTAAATAAAGTATGAAGAAATTGATTCTTGATACCGATATCGGCGCGGATTGCGACGATGCTGTTGCCTTAGACTATCTGCTAAAAAAGACGAGGGAAGAAGAATGCGAAATCAGCGCAATCACGGCATCTACGACAAGAGAATTCGCTGTCGCAGGGGTAAGGAGAATTCTCGATGATTTTGGATTTCCGTCCATTCCTGTTGGCGAATATCAAGGAGAGCCTCTCTCGTGCGATAATTTCGATCATTATGCAAAAGCACTTGCGCGAGGCGTTTCTATCAAAGGCGAAAACGCCACAAAATTGATGCGAAAAGTCCTCGTGACAAACGACAAGACCGATTTAATCTGCATAGGCCCTCTTTGTAATATCGCTTCTCTTCTTCGTAGCGAATCAGACGAATTATCAAGCCAAACCGGACTTGAGCTTATTAAACACAAAGCAGGAAAATTATACCTCATGGGCGGGGCGTTCGAATTTTTGCTCGGCGAAACGCCTTTTGCAGAATGGAATTTTGAGCAGGACTTAGTAAGTGCGAAAATGGTTTTGGAAGAATTCCCGAACGAGATTGTGATTTGCCCTTCCGAAACCGGCGCTCGCGTTATTACATATAAAGAAAATACAAGCGGTTTTACAAAAGAAGCGATGGATCATTTCTTTCGATCAATCGGCAACCCCCTTCTTCGTTCTCGGCCGAGCTGGGACCCATTAACGTGCATGGTGGCTTTAAATGAAAGCCGCTTTCGATTTTCAAGTTACGGCATCGTTCAAGTTTCTGGGGAAGGTTACACGGAATTCGTTCCTAAAGATAAAGGGCGTATAAAATACCTTACCCTTGATAATGATTTCAAAAAGATAGAAAAAGAATTGAACGACGATTTAGAGAATAGTCATAAACAATTGAAAGATATATGAACAATATGTTTGTTGGAATTTTTGCGAAATAAATTGCCATCAACAATTTCACGGATTGGAAATAACCGACAGACATCGGCTTTTTGATTTTTCGGAAGGGCGTGCGGACGTGGGCCGGAAGTTCTTAAGGAAAAAAGATTTGGACTGCTTGCTGGACCGACTACAAAAAAGCGCGAAAATAATATTCGAAAAAAGGATGGTGGTTACTGCACTTTCTATCCTTTTTTCATTTTATTCCGTAAAACTTGAGAAATTGTCAATCAAAGAATGTTTTTTTGACTGTTATTCGAGCGTAGTTGAAACGGTTTCAGTCTTTATTATCTTCTTAGAAATTACGAAACAAGCGATAAAAGATGCGATAAGTAAAATAATAGCAACAATCCACTCCCAAGCCTTTGTTGTTTCATAAACAAGATGAGGAACGTTATCCAATAAAACAACCATTTCTTGATTGAAGAACATGGATATGACGGAACCAAAAACAAAGCCGATGACAACGTCGAATGTCCTGTCGTGATGCTTCTCTAAAAGCCTTTTCATCGCTTTGCTTGTTAAAAGGAATCCCAAGGCGATTCCTATTAGCAAAGAACAAATAATACCAATTCCACTCTCTATTCTTTCATGGTTATGAAACATTGAGCCTTCTCCCAGGAAGACGTTTAGAATAGGCGTGTATAAGCCAAATATGAAGAGAATCATAGAGCCGGATATACCGGGGACGATGCATGCTGCGGCAGCAATAAAACCCGAAGCAAAAACGGCGATATAAACCCACCATTCGCCCTTTCTAAAAGCGTCTTCTAAATCCAGGTTCCAATAGAATTTCGAAAGAACACTAAGTATTCCAATTAAAGCGGCAAAAATTGCTGAGATAATCATAATCAAAATGGGTTTTGCTGTCTTTTTTTGGTTTTTTACCTCTTTCGTAATGAGAGGAGAAAAGCCCAGCACGATACCTGCGAAAAGAGATACGATGGCCACGGGGGCATAGTGGAACCCATAGTGAATTCCTATCATGATGGCTAAGACGCTTATAACAGCGCCAATTCCTAAAGGGAGCAAAGAAAAGAAACTCTTCTTAAAGTTTCTAAAAAGTTCCGAAATTCCTCCGATAAGCCTTTTGTAAATGCCCGTTATAAGGGCCATTGTTCCCGCGCTTACGCCGGGGATCATCCCTAGTCCTAAAGACGCTCCTTTAAGGACGTCGAGAAGCCATTTTTTGATTTTCATGGAAACCATAATAGCCTATTCCCACTCCGAAGTGGTAGACTTCCCTTGCATGAAAACTTTAATCCTATATTGTTCCAAAACCGGAAACACAAAAACGTACGCCCTTGATTTGGCAAAAGCCGTTGACGCCGATGTCTATCCCCTTAAGAAGCTCAAACCAAAAAAATGGTTAGAGTATGACACCATCGTTTTTGGTGGCTGGATTATGGGAGGAACCATTCAAGGACTTGATAAATTCCTTCAAAGCTGGGACCTTATCTCAGATAAAAACGTCATCGTCTTTGCCGACGGCATGGGAGTGCCAGATAGCGCTACTCGGACCGCTCTTATTGAGCAAAACGTCTTAGACATCTATCACATCCGCTTCTACCAACTCCGTGGGTCCTTTGATTTTAAAAAGCTAAAATTCCCGTATAGTTTCCTTCTTAATAACACCTTGATTCAAATGCAAAAGGACCCCAAGCAAGCGGAGACTGCCAAAGCACTCGAATCTTTTAAGGATTGTCCTTTGGAATATTATGATCACGAGAAAATGGACCGCATGATTTCCGTTATTCGGTCTTTGGCGATTGAGGTTCCTTTCGAGGAAAAGAAATGAAGCTTGTCGTTGGCTTAGGAAATCCCGGAAAAGAATACGAAGGCACACGGCATAACATGGGCTTTATGTGCGTTGATAAGTTCATGGATATGGCTGGGGGTGTTTTTGACAAACACGATTTTAAGGGGGTGTATGGCATTATTCGTAATCCTTCTTTCCCTGAACCGGTTATCGTTTTGAAGCCCGAAACTTTTATGAACCTATCTGGTGAAAGCGTCCGTTCTCTTTCGGATTTCTACAAAATCGATTCCGAAGATATCATTGTCGTTTATGACGAAATGGCTTTGGCGGAAGGGCAAATACGCCTTCGAAAGAAAGGCTCAAGCGGCGGCCACAAAGGTATTCAAAGCGTAATAACCTCCATGGGCACAGACGCCATCAAGAGGATTCGTGTTGGCATTGGAGAGCCCCCTCACAAAGACGCTGTTAATTTCGTTTTGGGGAAGCCTTCCAAAGAAAGCGCCTCTCTTATCGAGGAAGCTTTGCTTAATGGGGCGCGCGCCATCCGCGATTCTCTTATCAAAGATTTTGATTACGCGATGAATTTGTATAACGGAAAGGGAAACAACCATTAACACTCTTTTTGCCGCTTTAAATAGTCTTGATCTCGATGCCTTCTTAACCGATCGGAAAAGACGTTTTGTGACAACCGAAACGATGGGCATCGCTCTTTTTGCCGCTTCTTTTTTCAAGAAAGAGCAAGACTCTTTTGCCATCGTGGCGAATAATCTTTATTCCGCCCAGACGATATACGAAACCCTCTTGAATTTCTTTGACGAGGAGCAATTGGCCTTCTTCCCAGCCGATGAGCTTTTGCGTGCGGAAGTCCTTTCTTCTTCCAGGGAACTTATGAGCCAAAGGCTTTATGCAATGGGGCAACTTCGCAAAAACGGTCCTCACATTTTGATTACGCATCCTGCCGCTCTCCTTCGCTATTTGCCAACGCCTTCCTATTTTGACGCCCACCGCCTCCACTTTAAAACAGGGGCCAAGGAGGATTTAGAGAAGACCAAGAGGAGCTTGTTGGAGATGGGCTATCGACGTGTTAATAAAGTCGATCAATCTCTTCAATTTGCTGTCCGTGGCGATATCCTAGATGTTTTTTCTGTGAATCTTGCTGCGCCTATTCGAGTGGAGTTTTTTGGTGACGAAATCGAAACCATCAAGACTTTTGACATTGCCACCCAATCATCTAATAAATCTCTTCAAGAAGTGGATATTTTGCCCGCTACCGACCTCCTCCTTTCGAATGAAGAGAGCAACCATCTAAAAACCAAACTGAATGATGTTTTAAAAAAAGATTGCGCTTCTCTTTCTTTGGAGGATCAAGAGCTTTTACGAGCGAATGTTCAAGGGGATTTGGATGATATTCTTAATCATAATTATCGCAGCACTCTTTATAGATACATGGGTTTTGCTAGGGAAAATCCGATTTCTATCCTTGATTATTTTAGTCCTTCTTTTACTTTGGTTGCCGATCAAGAGGGCTTCCAAGCAAATAGCGAACTTCTTTTGGATGAGGCGGATTCCTATTTTCGGGAACTCCATTCTTCTCACCTTATTCCCTCGGGGCTAATGGAGTATATTCCTGTCGACCGAGCCTTCCACGACAAAACCAAGGTCTTTTATGCTTCGAAGTTCTCCCATAACCCTAACGATATCTTTTTCCATGTTCGTCCTATTACGCGGGCTGGGAACGGCATCGCTGCTATTATTCCGACGGTCGAAAGTTATCTTAAGGGCGGCAACAAAGTCGTTATGGCCTTAGGGGAAGAACACAAAAGGAACATCGTTAAGGGCTTCCTAAAGGAATCGAAGCTGTCTTACGAAGAGCTTAGCGGATTTGATTTGCCCAATACCTCTTTGGGCGTTAGCGGTGTTCGTCTTGATAGTGGCTTTGAAATACCAGAACTTCACCTTGCCTATTTAGGGTCAAATGATTTATTCGGACCGAGCGCTTCAAGCAGTCGTTTTTCTTCTCGCTTTAAGAATGCCACGATATTAAAGAGTTATGAGGATCTGCGTCCTGGCGATTATGTGGTTCATGAATTCAATGGCATTGGCCAATTCGTGGAGGTGACCACTCTCGAAGATCGAGGAATCCATAGAGATTATCTTAAAATTGCTTATGCCAATAACGAGATTCTTTATGTTCCTTTGGAACAATTCCGTTTGGTTCGCAAATACAGCGCTCGGGAAGGCGCTTCGCCAAAGCTCTCCCATCTTTTTAGCGGTGAATGGGAAAAACGAAAGGCCAAAATCAAAGAAAGGGTCAATGAACTCGCCGA
>DJRQ01000020.1:27027-28729 GCA_002440125.1 Caryophanales bacterium UBA6356
CCGACGATGAACTACAGGCGCGATTCGAAAATGAATTTCCCTATCCTTTGACGAAAGACCAAAAACGTTCGCTCGAGGAAATTAAAACGGACATGGAGAAACCTGAAATCATGGATCGTCTTTTGTGCGGCGATGTCGGCTTTGGAAAGACGGAAATCGCTTTTAGGGCTGCTTTTAAGGCCATCGACGCAGGGAAACAAGTTGCTCTTCTTTGCCCGACGACTTTGTTGGCAAGGCAACACTATGCTGTTGCCCTCGAGCGTTTTTCTTCTTTTGGGGTTCGTATTGCTCTTCTTTCTCGTCTTGTGCCAGAGCCGATGCAAAAGGCTTCTATTGAGGCCCTTTCGAAGGGTGAAATCGATTTGGTGATAGGGACGCATCGTCTTTTATCCAAAGACATCCGATACAAAGATTTAGGCTTATTGATAGTGGATGAAGAGCAGAGATTTGGCGTTGAGCAAAAAGAAAAAATCAAAGAAATCAAGCAAAACGTGGATGTTTTGACTCTGAGCGCCACTCCCATTCCAAGAACTCTTCAAATGTCTTTGGTCGGCATTCGCCCTCTTAGCGAAATCAATACGGCTCCCGAAAAGAGAATGCCCATCCAAACCTATGTGACGCCTTATAAAGCTTCTGTGGTAAGCGAACTTATAGAGAAAGAGCTTTCGCGAGGCGGCCAAGTCTTCTATGTGTATAACAAAGTCATGAGCATTTACGCGAAAGGGAATGAGATTGCAAGAGCCGTTCCTAATGCCAAGATCGGGATCGTTCATGGCCAAATGGAAAAGGAAGAGATAGAAGATGTGATGCAACGCTTCTACTTAGGCGAAATAAACGTTCTTATCTGCACTTCCATCGTAGAGAATGGCATCGATGTTCCCAATGCCAATATGATTATTGTTGAGGATGCGGATCACTTTGGGCTCTCGCAACTCTATCAAATAAAAGGTCGCGTCGGACGGGGGAATCGTATTGCCTATGCCTATCTTATGTATCGCCCCAACAAGAACATGAACGAGGATGCGCAAAAAAGACTAGCCGCGATTGCCGAGTTTACTGAGCTTGGAAGCGGCTATAAGATAGCCCAGCGCGATTTGATGATTCGGGGCGCGGGCGATATTCTCGGTCCCGAACAGGCTGGCTTTATCGATTCTGTCGGTCTCGATTTATACCTCAAGATGCTTAATGAGGCGATACAAGAGAAGAAAAATAATAAGGAGCCTACTCCTATCGCCTCCAAACATCCTCTTTCTATTGACGCTTATATCCCTAAGAATTACGCCATCGAAAGCGATAAAATCGAACTTTATCAAGAACTCGAAAACGCAAACGACAACAAGGCCGTCGATGATTTCGAGAAGAAGGTTCGGGACATTTATGGGAAATTGCCAGACGCTTTCATGCTTCTTATCAAGAAGAGAAAGATCGACATTCTTCTCAATAACGACGCTTTCGAAGACATGGAAGAAGGAAAGGGCTTTGTCGATATTACGGCATCGAACGCCTTTACGAAGATCAATGGAATCGGTTTAGAGCTTTTTGATGCTTTGACGCCTTACTTGTCTTCGTTAAAAGTGGACTTTCTCAATAAAAAACTCCATCTTCGCTTAGCGGAAGAAGGAGATTGGCTTTCTATTCTTTATTCCATTCTTTCCACTATGGTTTCGTTATATGAGAAGCATAAAAATGGCTAGGTATGGTA
>DJRQ01000010.1 GCA_002440125.1 Caryophanales bacterium UBA6356
TATTAAGAATTCGCTTCTTTTTTCGTTTCAATCACCAAGAGCTTTCCTTTTTCTAGGAGCAAGCTTCCTTCTTTGGCGACGAGTTCATTGGATAAGCCAAGCGCATCTCCTTTTGCTAGAACCTTTTCTTTAAGAGGGTATTGGAATCCTTCCAAAGTGAGGATGGCTTCTTCTATCGGAAAAAAGGAATAATAGGCGTCTTTTCTTTTAAAGAGGTAAGGGGTTTTTTGGGCAGAAAGGCTATAGATATTTGAATTTTCATCCACAAAACAGACCTTTTCGTCTTTTAACAACAAGAACATGTTGGCAATAAAATGTTCGATTCTCTTCCCTTGGATGGCTCCTAGAAGGATGATTCGATCTCCTTTGTCTTTGTATCTTTCGTAGGCGTGCGCGGTATCGCTCTCATCCTTCATGGGATTTAATTTCGTTATCTTTCCCGCATATTTCTCAATGTCTTGGTATTCCTTTTCGTCTACCGAATCAAAATCGCCTACTGCTTCATCAAAGAAGAGGCCTTCGCTGGCTAAAAGATAAGCGCCTTTATCGATTCCGATAATGTAAGAGTCTTTTTCGGTGAGATATTGTCTAAGGCGATTCATTCCTTTGCCTATCACAAGGTAGGCAATTTTCCTCTTTTCCTGTTCCATAATTCTTTTTAAGTATTCCTCTTCTTTGTGCTATAGTGCAATGGCAAAGGAGCGTTATTCATATGGAAGAAAAAGAAAACGCCGTAAAAGTGGAAGAAACGAAAGAAGACGTTTCTCAAGAAGCCGCGAAGGAGACTTCAAACGTCCCCGAAAGCGATTTTGCTGACGAAATTAAAAAACCAGAGCCCCAGCCGGAACCGGTGAAAGAAGAACCGCAAAAAGAAGAAGGGGTAGAGCTCTATTGCGAAAAAGAAGAAACCAATCCAACCCCTTCCCAAGAAACGCCAACGGAAGAAAAGGAAAGCCAAAAGGAAGTCGATACGAAGGATGCCAAAAAGGGAAAGCCTTCTCCGGTTGTTTATCAATATGACGACGATAATCTTCGTGCCATCGAAGACGCGCGACTCGCCTTTAGCAAAGATTATAAAAAGAGCAATCTTTGGAAGTGGATTGTCACTATTATTTGTCTCGTGGTCATCGTTGCCGGTTGGCTTGTGACGACCATTCCTGAAGTCAACAAAGCCTTCTCTTCCGTGAATGAGAACTTGCCAACTATCTTCACCCTTATACTCGTTGGGCTTTCCTTGGTGGCCCTTTTGGTTTTTAGCAGCATCTTCAAAAAAGACATCGACAAGAAGATGAAAACGTATTTCACCAAATTCTATGAATACCAAAACGCTTATATCTTCCCTGAAAGCTGCGAGAATCTCAAAGGAAGCGTAGAGTCCAAACTCGACGAATCAAAACTAAAAGAATGCGGGATTTACAAGGATATTGCAAAAATAGGAAGTCGCGCCTGTTATGAATTCGATTACGAAGGACACCATATCGTGATGAGTGATGCGGCTGCGCAAACGCAAGATAAAAAGGCTCTTCGCACGGTCTTTGTGGGGAAGTTTGCTTATTTCAAGAATGACTATGTTGGCGAAGACATTCTTATCTATTTCAAAGGCAACAAGCGAGCCTTGCCACCTACGAACTTGGCCGGGCGCAATCTTTATAAGGATTCGAAGACGATGGTCATTTATGGCCCTGTCTCGGCTCGTAAGATTTTGACCCATGACGTCCAAATGGCCTTAGCCAAATTCGACACCAACAAAACTTTTGTCGATATGGCCATTTCGATCAAGGAAGGCATGACCTATATTGCTATGGGCTTCGAAGATGATTTAATGGTTTTGCCTCTTGAGAAACCCTTTAATCCCAATCCTACGAAGGAGGCTAAAAAAGATATTTCGGAAGTGCTTGAACTTATTAGCGCTTTCGACGGAAAAGAAAACCTCTAATAATCATTAGCATTTTCCAAGGCTATCTTCGGATGGCCTTTTTTCTATAAAGGTGTTCCCAGTCTTGAAAAGCCTTTTTCCCCAAACTATAGTTTTTCTAACGATATGAAACCCTTGCTTATCTCATTTTAAGGAGACGTTCTTTCTTTTTATGGGCTTTAGCAAAGAAATGAAGGAGCGATTATGAACTTAGCTCGAAACTATGAAGGGAACAAGGTCCCTAAATTCACCAGGCTATTTTACCCATGGAGCACTTTGTTTCGTGACATGTGCTATACATTGGTAGGCACTTTCTTACTGCAATATACCTACACTTCGGGTGTCTTGAGCTCTAACCTTGCCACATATCAAACCCAAATGCATATCATCACGATTGCCATGATGGTTTGTCTTATTTGGGATGGCCTTAACGATCCCATTATGGGTTTCCTTGTTGAAAAATTTCATTTTAAACTCGGCAAGTTTAGGCCATGGATATTGATTGGCGCTATTGGAAACGCGTTGGCGGTTATCTTGCTTTTCACTGTTCGTTTCGAAGGGACGGATGGTTGGGGATATGTGGCCGCAATGATTGTTTTCTATGTTCTTTGGGATACTTTCTTTACGATGAACGACATCGGTTATTGGTCCATGCTCCCCTCCCTTACTAACGACCCAAAGGAAAGAGCGAAACTGACGACCAATGTTTCTATTGCGGCCTCTATTGGCACCGTTTTAATGAACGTTATTTGTTTTATTGGGCCTTCTTCCTTTGGCATTGGCGCAGCCGATGCTTATAAAATCATCGCTATTGGCGCAGCCATCCTTTTCCTCCTTTCGCAAGCTGCCGTTTTCTTCTTTTGCCAAGAGAGAAAAAGAGATGTGGTGCAGGAAGATGTTTCGAGCAAATCTCACTTCCTCGATCTTTTCAAAGTCGTTTGGCGCAACAAGCAACTTCTTTATGTGGTCGTTGGCCTTGCCCTTTACTACTTCGCTTCATTTATCTTAACGGGTATTGGGCAGAACTATTTCTACATGGTCTTCGGCTATGCTTCGGGAGGATATGTCGCCGTTGCCGTGAGCGCTTTCTATATCCTTGGAACCGTTTTGGCCCAGGTGTTCTATCCGATGTTGGCCAAGCATTTTAAGAAACAGACTCTTTTGACGGCGACTTTTGGAATTATTACTTTAGGCTACATCGCTTTCTTTTTCTTGGCTTTCCCTCTTTTCGGCGACCATCCTTTGGCTTATAGCACGCCCTTGCCAAGCGATGCTTCCGGGGCGGCGGATGGAACGAATCTTCTGTCCTTCCTTTTTGGTGGCGCCTTGTGGCTTGCCTATATTCCTGCCATTTTCTTCTTTGCGGCTTCTGGCCTTTATTACCTTGTCATCCTTGTTATGTTTCAAGATGCCATCGACTATAACGAATGGAAATACGGGGAAAGAAAGGAATCCATTTGCTTTGCTTGGCGTCCTTTGGATGTCAAATTGGCTTCCGGTCTTAACATCGGTTTAAGGAATTTGGTTTTCTTGGCCACCGGGACCATGTCCTTTATCAATGTCATTAGCAACATGGAGGGATTAAAGAACGGAAGCGCTTTTGGGGCAGATGCGAAGGGCGAATACACGGTTGATGGCGTTACTAACACTTTTAATGGCTTCTTGGAGCAAGCTCGCAATGAAATTGCCCCAAAGCAACTCGTTCTCTTCGGCGTTATCGTCATCGTTGTCATCGTTTTAGCTTATACCGCTTCCTATTTGTCCCTTCATTTCGGCTTTAAAGTGGATGAAAAGATGGAAGAGAAGATCGTCAAAGAGCTTGAGGAGAGACACGCGCTCCACGAAAAGGAAGTGAAAATAGAAACCGTTGAGGAAATTGAAAAATCCGAAATGATTTCCTAACTTTCTTTCTGTTTTTAGGTAATCTTTTTTGATATTGAAAGGTTCAAATACGCTCTTTCCATTCGAAAGGGGTGTGGGAGAAGCGCAAAATGGTTTATAGTAATGTCGAGGTGTCGATTCGTTTGAACGACCCGCCTGGATGCTAGTATGAACACGAACCGCTTTTTCAAATGGATTCAAGTGCAAGCTTATAAGCACGACGGCCTTATTCATCGCGAATGGTCGCCGGCTTATTTGGTGATGGAAACGGATGATTATTGGGCTTTGGCTTCCCGTGCTTCTTTGGTGACGGAAAACGATGGTCGACGATGGATGACCAAAGAACCTGCGATCTTCATTCTTTTTAAAAATCGTTGGATGAACGTTATTGCCATGATGAAAAATAAGGGAGATGGAATCACTTATTACGCCAACGTGGCAAGTCCTACTATCTTAGATCAAGGTTTCCTTCGCTATATCGATTACGATTTGGACCTTAAGCTCTTTCCTGATGAAGCCATTAAAGAACTCGACGAACAAGAGTTTGAAAGACATGTCCTAACTTATGGGTATCCGAACGATTTGACCCATGCCATCCGGAAGTCCTTTTTCGAAATCAAAACAATGATGAGAAACAGATCCTTTCCATTTAATGACGAAGAGATTCACGCCCTCTTCCAAAAGTTCTTGGATGAGAACCATCCCTTTATTCCGAAAGACGATTCCAAAAAGCCTTTGAATTGAGGATGGCGTCCGCTTCTTGAAAGCCGGGCATCATTCTTTTCTTTTTGCTTTTATCGAAACAAACATCACCTGCGGCAAAGATGCCGGGTAGTGCTTCGTAGTTGTGGTCTACGAGTATCCCGAATCCCTCTTTTGTCAAGGGAAGCCCAAAAGTGGAAGGGAGTGGGATTTGGCCATAGTTGACGAGAATATAGTCGCAGGATATTGTTTCTTCTTTGCTCGTTATGACGTTTTGAATCGTAACCGAAGAAAGATGCCCATCCGCCAAAGCGATGCTTTTAGGAACGTATGGAAGATGAAGGGTGATGGGGCACCCTTCGATTGTTTTCTGATCGCCACGGAATTCCATTCTTCGATGAACCAGATGCGTTTCTTTGGCGATTCGAGAAATGTCGCGCGCCCAATCTAAGGCGCTATCTCCGCCTCCGAAAATAACGACTTTCTTCTCTTTGAGCGAAAGAGGTTCTTTAAGGTCATAAAGAATTTCCTTGCAGTCTTTCTCTTTGTCGACGCCAAGAGGGCGGGGCGTGCTTTCGCCAAGGCCCGTGGCGATGATAACGTTTTTGGCTTCGTAGATATTGAAAGCGGTTTTAACGATGATATTTTGATTTTTTCTATTTATTTCCAAAACTTTTTCGTTTCGATGGACCCTATTTCTATCGACTCTTTCCTGAAGCTTAGCAATGATTTCGTGTGCTTGGCATTCACCAAAGAAAGGAACGTCGACGACCATTTTTTTAGGATAAAGACGGGTTACTTGTCCACCCACTTCGGAATCGCTTTCGAAAAGAAGGTAATCTTTCTTTTTGTCTTCGAGCTTTCCGCCGATATAGAGGCCTACAGGACCTGCTCCAATTATGGCGATTTCAATGTTCTTCATAACGCTAGAATGTTAACACACCGAGAATTATAATTTGCATGCTTTTGGAGGGAAGGGAATGGAATATACATTTACATCTTGTTCCAAAGAAGAAACAAAGAGACTTGGCTCTTTTTTGTCTTCTCTTTTTGAAAGGGGGGACGTCGTTCTGCTAAAGGGCGATCTAGGAGCTGGGAAAACGACTTTCGTCAGTGGCGTTGGCGAAGGTTTGAAAACGGAAGAGGAAGTCATCTCTCCCACCTTCAATATCATGAAGTGCTACTTCAAGGGCCGTATTCCCATGTATCACATCGATGCTTATCGGCTGGAAAACCAAAACATCGAGCTGGGCTTAGAAGAATTCATCGAAGGCGATGGCGTTTGCCTTATTGAGTGGCCGGACTTTATTAAGCCCCTTTTGCCTGATTGCGCGTTAACTTTGACTCTTCGAAACAAAGGAGACGATCTTCGCGAAATAACGCTTCTTGGAGAGGGAAAACACTTCGAAGAAATCGTTTCCAAAGTGAAGGAGAAATTTCATGATTAGCGTCCTCATTGACACATCCAATCGAAACCTTTCTGTGGCTCTTGCTCAGGATGGGAAGATCCTAGACTCGGTGGAATACGATGCTTGGCAAAAGCAAAGCGAATTCTTAGTTGCCGAATTGGATAAGCTTTGCAAGAAAAACCATATCGACCCCAAAGCCATCGGTGAAGTTGTAGCGGCTAAAGGCCCTGGTTCCTATACGGGCGTAAGGATTGCCATAAGTGTTGCGAAAGTAATGGCCTTTGCACTTTCTATTCCTTTGTACCTTGTCTCGAGCCTGGAAGATATGAAAGATGAAGGGAAACCCAGCATC
Organism: Caryophanales bacterium UBA6356; assembly: GCA_002440125.1. Taxonomy (GTDB): domain Bacteria; phylum Bacillota_I; class Bacilli_A; order RFN20; family CAG-826; genus UBA4951. Next base: position 6,260 of record DJRQ01000010.1, read on the forward strand.
TGTCTTATGAACGCCAGAAGCAAACGTTCTTATATTGGCGTATACGAAGGAGAGAATGTACTTGTCTTAGACACTATTTGGGATAACGAAGCCGTTCTTAAATATATCTCGGAGCATCCTCGTTATTCCATTATGGGGGATGTTTCCTATTTGGGTCTTGAAGGGAAGAAGCCAAATCTCTTTAAGAACCTCCTTCTAGGGGATAAGGACAAGTATCGCGTTTCCAACGTCTTGGAAGCCAAGCCCGTCTATCTAAAGGATCTTTGCTAATGGCGGCAACAATTCGAAAAATCGAAAAAGAGGAAGCAAAAGCCGTCTTTTCTTTAGAGAAAGAGTGCTTTTCCTCGCCTTGGCCGCTTGCTGAGATAGAGTATGAGCTTTGCGAAAATCCTTGTTCCATTCTCTTAGGCGTGTATGACGAAGGAAAGCTTGTGGGTTATCTGGATTTCATGATTACGTTTGATAGTGCGACTATTAACCGAATTTGCGTCTCCAAAAGGGAGCAAAGAAAAGGTTTTGCTTCTCTCCTTCTAAAGAAAATGGAGGAGATATGCAAAAGCCAAGAAGAACGGGTTGAGTTTATCACTCTTGAAGTGCGTAAAGGCAACTTCGCGGCCATCGCTCTTTATAAGAAAGAGGGTTATGACGAAATCACGGTGAAGAAGATGTATTACGATGATGGCGAAGACGCCATTTACATGATGAGGAGTTTGTTATGAGTCGAATCTTAGCGATTGAAAGCAGTTGCGATGAAACTGCCGTTGCCATTTTGGATGGCGAGGAACTTTTGGCCAATGTCGTTTCAAGCCAAGTGGCGGTACATGCCAAATATGGGGGTGTTATGCCAGAAGTCGCTTCCAGGCTTCATACCGAAAACATCGACGTGTGCTTAAAAGAAGCGATAGAGACATCGGGCCTTCGATTTGAGGATATGGACGCTTTCGCGGTAACGAGAGGACCGGGCCTTATCGGTTGTCTTCATATCGGTCTCCAAGCAGCCAAAACTCTTGCCTTCCTTTATAACAAACCCCTTATCCCCGTTCATCATTTAGCCGGGCACATTTATGCCAATGCCTATGTGGGTGAATTCAAGTATCCCCTTTTGTGCGTTGTTGTGAGTGGCGGCAATACCGAGCTTGTCCTTATGAAGAGGCCGATGGATTTTGAGATTGTCGGCGAAACCAAAGACGATGCCGTCGGTGAATGCTATGACAAAGTTGCCCGCGTCTTAGGCATGCCTTATCCAGGTGGGCTCCCGATGGATTTGGCCGCCAAGAAAGGGAAACACACATATCATTTGCCAGTGCCTCTTTCCAAGGAAGAGAGCCTCGACTTCTCTTATTCCGGTCTTAAGACAAGCGTCATCAATTTGGTGAATTCCCTCCATATGAAAGGGGAGGAAGTGAATGTGAATGACATGGCGAAGTCTTTTCAAGACGTTGCTATCGGCATGATAGTCGATAAAGCCATGACGGCGGCAACCCGTTATAACGTCAAACAAGTTGTCTTAGCTGGTGGGGTGAGCGCGAATAGCTATCTTCGCGAACAAATGAAAAATCACCTTGAAGGAACGGCGATCGATCTTATCATTCCTCCTTTGTGGTGTACGACGGACAATGCGGCCATGATTGCGAAAGTGGCAAGCTACCTTTATGAAGAAAAAGTCTTTGCTCCTTTAACGCTTGGCGTTGATCCCAATTGGCGTATATCGGATTATCGGAAGTTCTAAAAAACAAAAATCACTGCAAAAACGAGATATTTTTTGTGATGAAACGTCTTTTTCCTTCTCTTTTGCCACTATCAAAAAGGAAGTCTTGTCTTTTAAGACAAAAGGACGTGACATATAATCAAGCTTGTTCTTTGCTTATAAGCAAAAAGGAAGGTCCTTATGGAAGAGAAAGCAATACGTTTAAGAGAACTCTTCTCTCGTCCTCTAAAAGAATTAGAGAAGCTTCAAGGCATTTTCATTGAAGGCTGGGTTCGCACTAACAGAAATAATGGCAAATTCGGGTTTTTGCATGTTCACGATGGGACGTGTTTCAAGAACGTTCAAGTCGTTTATGATGGGAAGCTTTCGAATTACGAGGAAGTGTCTCGTTTCCGTTTAGGGACCGCTCTTCGCGTGAAGGGCGACGTCGTTTTAACGCCCAATATGCCTCAACCTTTTGAAATACACGCCAAAGAGGTGGTTCTTTTGGGCGCCGTGAGCGAGGATTACCCCCTTCAAAAGAAGAAGACGTCGCTTGAATTCCTTCGCGACGAAGCCTATTTAAGGCCTAGAACGAATACCTTCGACGCCCTTTATCGCGTTCGTAGCGTTCTTGCGATGGCCATTCACACCTTCCTTCAAGATAGGAATTTCGTCTATGTCCATACGCCTATCATTACTGCCAATGATGCCGAAGGAGCAGGGCAAGTCTTTACCGTTACTACGGATTCCAAAGACCCTATCAATGACTTCTTTGGACGTCGCGCTTCTTTGACGGTGAGTGGTCAACTTCATGTCGAAGCTTTTGCGCTTGCTTTCCGGAATGTGTATACCTTTGGACCCACCTTCCGTGCCGAAAAGAGCAACACGCCACGCCACGCGAGCGAATTCTGGATGATTGAGCCAGAAATCGCTTTTGCGGATCTCGAAGACGATATGAACCTCATCGAGGATCTTATTAAATATTGCATAAACTATGTGCTTGAGAAGTGCCCAGATGAGATGAATTTCTTCAATACGTGGATTGACAAGACGGTGCTAGAAAAACTCGAGAAAGTCCGCAATAGCACTTTTAAGAGAATGGAATACACCGAAGGTATTGCCTTATTGAAGAAAGCCGTTATGGAAGGCCATAAATTCGAGAACAACAATATCGAATGGGGAATGGATCTTCAAAGCGAGCACGAACGTTATTTGACCGAGCAAGTGGTCAAAGGGCCTGTCTTCCTTATCAATTACCCCAAAGAAATCAAAGCGTTCTATATGCGTCTTAATGACGACAATAAAACCGTTGCGGCTTGCGATTTGCTTGTGCCTGGCGAAGGCGAAATCGTCGGTGGAAGCCAACGCGAAGAACGTTATGAACTTCTTAAGGCGAAAATGGATGAAATCGGCAACACCAAAGGACTTGAATGGTATTTGAACCTCCGCAAGTATGGTGGGTGCAAACACGCTGGATTTGGGCTTGGTTTTGATCGATTCTTAATGTATATCACAGGTGTTGGCAATATTCGTGATACGGAACCTTACCCAAGAACCTCGAATGCCTTAAAATACTAGTTATGGAACACTTAACGACAGATCTGCCGAAGGTAGAGCCTTCTTCGCCTGAGGAAAAAGAAAGAAAGAATCGTTCCAGGAAAAGGATTTTCTGGACGATTGTGGTTATCGA
>DJRQ01000013.1 GCA_002440125.1 Caryophanales bacterium UBA6356
CCCCAATACGAAGGGCAAACAAAGACGAAGCTCGGCAACAGCGAAGTCCGCAAAATCGTTTCGACGATTGTTGGACAACAACTTTCCCAATATCTTTTGGAACACCCCGACCAAGCTAAGGCTATCGTGAAAAAGGCTCAACTCGCCGCAAGTGGACGTATGGCTGCTCAAAAAGCGAGGGAAGCGACGAGAAAGACCGCTTTAGGAATCACCACTCTTCCTGGCAAATTGGCCGATTGCCAAAGCAAGGTTCCAGAGGAATGCGAGCTTTACATCGTTGAGGGTAATTCCGCCGGCGGCAGCGCCAAGAATGGTCGCGACCGCAAAATTCAAGCCATCCTTCCTTTGAGAGGTAAAATCTTAAACGTCGAAAAAGCCAACGAAGAACGCATTTTCAAAAACGCCGAAATCGGCAATATGATAACGGCGATCGGCGCTGGCATCCGCGAGAATTTCGATGTCACGAAAATCCGTTACCACAAGATTGTTATCATGACCGATGCTGATGTCGATGGTGACCACATCCGCATTCTTTTGCTCACTTTCTTCTATCGCTTCATGAAACCACTTCTCGATGGTGGCTATGTATACATCGCCCAACCGCCTCTATACAAAATCGAGTACAAAGGACGTCCGTATTACGCCTATAACGACGACCAATTGGAAGCTTTGAAAAAGGCTCTTCAACTAAAGCCCGGTTACCCCTTCCAACGCTATAAAGGTCTTGGTGAAATGGATGCCCAGCAGCTTTGGGAAACCACTATGGATCCTTCTGTTCGGAAGATGATCCGCATCACCGTTGACGATGCCGCTTTGGCGGATAAAGCCTTCACCGAACTTATGGGTGACGATGTTGAGCCCCGCCGCGATTTCATCTCGAAAAACGCGAAATTCGTGCAAAACCTCGACATTTAGTGACGATAAAGGAGTTTCAACATGGATAACGAAGAAAAGAAAGAACAAAACGAAGCCACCTCAAACGATGGCGGCGTTGAAGAAGTCGCTTCTGGAATTGTGGCTGGACTTATCGATAGAGAAATCACCGAGGAAGTCCAAACCGCCTTCCTTAGCTACTCGATGTCTGTTATTGAAAGTCGTGCTATTCCGGATGTTCGCGATGGTTTAAAACCCGTTCAAAGACGTATTGTCTATGGTATGAACGAAACGGGCATGCAACCGGGCAAGCCCTATAAGAAGTGCGCTCGTATCGTTGGCGACGTCATGGGTAAATATCATCCTCATGGCGACAGCGCGATCTATCTTACTCTCGTCCGCATGGCCCAACCTTTTGCTATGCGTTACACCCTCGTTGATGGACATGGCAACTTCGGCAGCATCGATGGCGATGAACCTGCCGCCATGCGTTACACCGAAGCGAGAATGAACAAACTCGCGATGGAGATGGTGCGCGACCTTGACAAGGAAACGGTTGATTTTGTCGACAACTACGATGGCACCGAGAGAGAACCAAGCGTCCTTCCCTCCCGCTTCCCCAACCTTTTGGTAAACGGAAGCGAAGGCATCGCCGTTGGTATGGCGACCAATATGCCAACCCACAACCTCACCGAAGCCATCAACGCAACGATTGCGATGGCCAAAAACCCAGAGCTAACGCCACTTGAGCTCATGCAAAATTATATTTCCGGACCTGATTTCCCGACTGGCGGCGTTATTCTTGGGCGCCAAGGGATCATCGATTACTTTACGACCGGAACTGGCTCTATCACCATACGCTCTAAATATCACATCGAAGAAAATAATTCCGGGAAAGCGAGCATCGTCATCACCGAAACCCCATATCAGGTCAACAAGGCTTCCATGGTCCAAAACATGGCAGAGCTTGTTCGCGATAAGGTGATCGATGGAATCACGGATATTCGTGATGAGTCGAGCAAAGAAGGCATCCGTGTTGTTATTGAGGTTCGTCGCGATGCCATTCCGGAGGTCGTTGCCAACAACCTTTTAAAACACACCCAAATGCAAATTAGCTATGGCGTGATTAATCTTTGTTTGGTTGGCGGCGAACCAAAAACCCTTCCGATTACGGGGATAATTCAAAATTACATCGATTTCCAACTCGAAGTTTTAACACGCCGCACGAAGTTCTTGCTCAATAGGGATACCGCCCGCGACCACATCGTTCAAGGCCTTATTCTCGCCCACGATAACATCGATGAGGTCATTCATATTATTCGTGGCAGCAAAACCGATGATGAGTCGATTCAAAAACTGAATGAGAGATTCGGCCTTTCGAAACCCCAATGTGATGCTATCCTCGGAATGACTCTCCGTCGTCTCGAAGGCCTCGAACAAGATAAACTCCAAGCCGAACACCTCGAGCTTTCCAAGAATATAGAGCACTATCATTTCTTGCTTAGCGACAAGAAGAACATCATCGATTTGATGATAGAGGAACTTACCGCGATTCGCGATAAGTACGGCGACGCAAGGCTTACCGAGATCTCGAATGAGGCTGCTGATATCGATAACGAAGACCTCTTGCCAGAAGAAGACATTATTGTTGTCTTGACGAAGAATGGTTACCTCAAGAGAATGAACGATCAAACTTTCCGCACTCAAAATCGTGGCGGAAGGGGCGTGAAAGGCATTAGCACAACGGGTGGCGATATCGTCTCCATAATGCTTCACACAAAAACCCATACGGATATTCTCTTCTTTAGCTCCTACGGCTTTGTTTACCGTATGCGCGGCTATATGATTCCCGATGGCGCAAGGGATTCCAAAGGCATGCCAGCCATCAATCTTCTTAACCTTGAGCAAGACGAAAGAATCGTTGCCATCGTTCCTTGCGACGATTATGACGAGAACGATTTCTTGTTCTTCGCAACCGTTAATGGCGTCGTGAAGAGAACCGCATTAAGCGAATTCGCCTCCATTCATTCCAATGGCAAACGAGCCTTGACCTTGCGTGAAGGCGATGAACTTTTGGGAGTTAAGAGAACAAACGGAAAGTGCATCATCGGCCTTGCTTCGAGCAATGGCAAAGTCTGCTCCTTTAACGAAGATGAAGTTCGTGCAATGGGACGAAGCGCGGCTGGCGTCACGGGCATGAATCTCAAGGATGGATCGCATCTTGTTGATATCACGACCTCCTTGGATGGCAAACTCATTCTGGTTTTGACGACTCTTGGCTATGGGAAGATGAGCTACGCTTCCGATACCGATGTCGATAATGGCGATGGAACGACAAGCCATTACGACGGCTATCGTTTGACCTCGAGAGGCGCCAAAGGTGTTTATTCTCTCAAGATGAATGGCAAAAACGGCGAACTTGCCGCGATGAGAGGCGTCAACGGAGACGAAGATTTGATGGTCATTACCAACAAAGGCATCGTTATCCGCACCCCATTAAGCCAAATCCACATTGCTGGAAGAAACACCGTCGGCGTTAAGATCATCGCTCTTGAACCAAAACAAAAAGTCGCTTCTTTGACGATCGTTCCTCACCAAGACGAATCAATCGAAGAAGAAACGAATGAAGAAGACCAGATCAATCCGTCCTTGGTCGCGAATAACGACGGAATCGGCGCTCATAACCCTACCCCGAACGATGTTGAGTCTTCTGACGAAGGACAAGAAACATCTTCCAATCCGACCCCAAACGACGTTGAGTAGACGATGAAGGTATTAATTTCTTTTCGCCCCGAAAGGAAGAGCACCCCTTTCGAGGCGACAAGACTTCGGAAAAACATCAAAGGGGCTTTGGAACTTTCTGGTGTTAGTTACGTTGAGAATCTAGCGGCTTCGCCAGACATCGTTCATATCCTCTCGCCTTTTGAGCTTGATTTGGCTCAAGAGTGCGTAGAAGAAGGGGTTCCTTATTTGGTGAGCGCCCTATATTCGGAGGAGGATGAGGATGGATCTTTTCTTTCGGGCGAAGAAAAAGGCTCGGTTGATTTAACTCCAAAAGCCAAAAAGCTTTTAGCGAATGCAAAAGCGGTTTTGGTTCCTTCGCGGTTCGCTTTTTACACCTTAAGGGGATTGGGTGTTCAAAACCCCATCGAAGTAGTTCCGCCAGGTGTTAATTTAGCTCGCTTTGAATCGCTAAACGCCATAGAATATGCCTCTTTTGCAAGGTATTTTCGATTTTCTGTCGATGCTAAGTTTGTTTTATGCATTGGTCGATCGTTGGATGAGAATGTTTTTGAAGGGTTAAAAAGGCTCTCTAATTTCGCTCCTAATATTCGTTTTTTCTTTATTGATGTCGATTATCAGAAACACGAAAAGAGAATCAAAAAAATCCAGAAGTCCCTTCCGAAAAACGTCATTGTTACGCCTTTGCTTGATGACGATTTATATCGGAGCGCTTTGATGGGAGCCACCGCCTTTCTCATTTTTGGTAGCCCCGCCACCTATAATGAGCTGACCACCTATGAGGTATTTGCTTCCAAAACGCCCCTCGTCGTTGTTGGTGGGAATATGGAGGATGAGTTGGTTAATCGGAAAACGGCTTATTTCGCAGATGGATTAGAAAATGCAGCCGAATATCTCGTTACCCTATCACCCAATCTCTCTTCTTCGTTTATAATCGATGCGTACAAAAAAAGCGAGGAAGGTTCTTTGAAGAAAGTCGGAGAGAAATTGCTTCACATCTATCAGAGCGTTCTCTCGAAGGAGGAAATATGATTGATTTAAAGAAAATTGAAAACGAACCAGAGAAGGTAAAAGAGCTTTTGGCCCGCAAAGGCTGGGAGTTTGACCCCAAGCCGTTGTTGGAGGATCTTAAGAAGCGTCGAGAGCTTCTTCAAGAGGTTGAGACCAACAAAGCGGAGCAAAACCGTCTTTCGAAATCGGTCCCCCAAGTGAAAAAAGAAGGGGGCGATGTTAAGGCCATTTTCGCCAAAGTGAAAGAGCTCTCGTCCAATATCGAAGGCAAAGAGAAAGAACTAAGCGAGGTCAATAAAGACATCCAAGCGCGCGTTGAGGTTTTGCCGAATTTACCAGACGAGGATTTGGCGCCGGGTGGAAAAGAGAATAACAAACCCTTCTATCATTTCGGGAAAGAACCGACCTTCGATGGCTTTACTCCCAAAAATCACGTGGAACTGGCCGAGTCTCTTGGCTTAATCGATTACAAACGAGCCGCTAAAATTAGCGGTACCGGAACGTGGATCTATACCGGCAAGGGCGCGCAATTGGAGTGGGCTCTTGTGAATTACTTCATTGCCAATCATTTGGCGGATGGCTATACCTTCATCTTGCCACCCCACCTTCTAAACGAACAAAGCGGATTCACCGCTGGGCAATTCCCGAAATTCCGTAACGATGTTTTTTGGCTTAACGGCGCCGAGCCCGAGAAGTTTTTGCTTCCGACCGCCGAAACGGCGCTTGTGAACCTCCATCGCGACGAGGTTCTTTCTATCCACGATCTTCCGAAGAAGTATTTCGCTTATACCCCTTGCTATCGAAAAGAGGCTGGAAGCTACCGCACGGAAGAGCGTGGCATGATTCGCGGCTATCAGTTTAACAAAGTCGAGATGGTTCAATATACGACAGACGATGGAAGCGATGCTGCATTCGAAGAGCTCGTCAACAAAGCCAAGAAGCTCGTCGAAGGGTTAGGCCTTTGCTACCAAATCGATAAACTCGCCGCCGGTGATTGCAGCGCTTCGATGGCCCGCACTTACGATATTGAAGTATGGATTCCTTCGATGCACATCTATAAAGAGGTCTCAAGCGTCTCTAACGCCAGAGATTATCAAGCGCGCCGCGGCATGATCCGTTATAAGGACGACGAAGGGAAAATGCATTTCTGCCACACCCTTAACGGCTCGGGCTTAGCTACTTCGCGCGTCTTCCCTGCGATTTTGGAGCAATTCCAACAAGCGGACGGCTCTGTTATCATTCCGGAAGCGCTTCGTCCATTTATGGGCGGACTTGAAATCTTAAAGCCAATCAAATAGTTTCTGACAAATAACGAAGGCTCCATGTTGGTGGAGCCTTTTTGTCTTTGTTTTGCAGCGTTTTTATGATTTTAAGAAAACCAATAGAAGGCTCTCTTTAAAATGTCTTGGCGTTTTCATATAATAGTGAGGCCATCGCGAGGGACGTCTTTCGAACCTGGTCAGGTCCGGAAGGAAGCAGCCATAAGGAAGAAGTCCTTGTGCGGTGGTTTTATTTTATGGATGAACACGATTTCATAAGAAGAGCCATGGAGCTTGCTAAAATGGCCCAAAAAGAAGGCGAGGTTCCGGTTGGAGCCGTCGTTACCTTTGGGGGTCGAATCATCGGCGAAGGCTATAACCATCGCGAGAGGGATAAGGATATCTCTTCTCACGCGGAGATTATCGCTTTAAAAGAGGCTGCCAGGTCAAGGGGCGACTGGCGTTTAAATGGGTGTTCTCTTTTTGTAACTCTAGAGCCTTGTCTTATGTGTAGCGGCGCCATCCTTCAAAGTCGCATTTCTTCTCTTTATTTTGGGGCAAGAGACGAAAAAGAAGGCGCCGTTTTGTCGCGATATTTCGTCTTTGATGAACCTTATTCGCAAGAAAGGCCTTTGATTCATCCGGATTTTCATAGAGAAGAATGTGAGTTGCTTCTAAAAAACTTTTTCGAAAACAAAAGAACGAAATAGCATCTTTAGAAGATAACTTCTAAAAAAACATCAAGGAGAGTCGATTTTCATGTGTTATATTACTTAAGCACCATGCTTGAGCTAAGGCACATCAAAAAAGATTATTATGTCGACAAGCAAGCCTACCCTGCGCTGAAAGACGTTTCGATTGCTTTCGAAGATGTTGGTTTTGTGGCTATCCTAGGTCCGTCTGGGTGTGGGAAGACGACTCTTTTGAATATCATCGGCGGGCTTGATCACTACACGAGTGGCGATTTGCTTGTCGATTCGAAATCCACCAAAGACTTCAAGGATTCCGAGTGGGATGCCTATCGAAACGAGCAAGTCGGCTTCGTTTTTCAAAGCTATAATCTCATCCCTCATATGAACGTTCTCGATAACGTCGAGATGAGCTTGCTTTTAAATGGCGCTTCGAAAAGCGATCGTCAAAAGAAGGCTTTGCTCGCCTTAGAAGCGGTTGGTTTAAAAGAGATGGTTAAAAAGAAGCCGAACCAGCTCTCCGGTGGCCAAATGCAACGCGTGGCGTTAGCTCGGGCGATTGTCAACAATCCCAAAATCATTTTGGCCGACGAACCAACGGGTGCACTAGATTCCGTGACTTCCGTGCAAGTCATGAAGATCTTAAAAAACCTTAGCAAAACCCGCTTGGTTATTATGGTTACGCACAATAGAGAATTGGCTTTTGAGTATGCGGATAGGATTATCGAAGTGAAAGATGGCGAAATCGTTCACGATAGCCAGCCTTTCTCCCCCGAAAAAGAAGTCCAGATAACGGAAAAGCTTATAGCCAAAAAAACATCGATGAGCTTTTGGACGGCTTTGAAAAGCTCTTTCAACAATATCCGAACCAAGAAAGTTCGCGTTCTTTTAACGGCGGTTGCTTCTTCGATTGGCATTTTCGGGGTCGCTTTGGTTTTGGCCGTTTCGAACGGCTTTCAAAATTATGTTTCCAATGTCGAAGGGTCCATCGCTTCAAGCGTGCCTATCACCATATCGAAAACCTCTTATACCTATGCCTCTAATTCTCAAGCGAAACTCCCAGAAGAGTTTCCGAGCGATAACAATGTGAACGTTTACGACTCTAGTAAGACCACCTTCATCTCTCATACTAATTACTACGATAAGGATTACATCGATAACGTGATTAATCCTTTGGTGACGGAAGGCCTTGCCCGCTCGGTTTTGGTGAATCGGAAAGGACTTGAGTTTAATCTCATCAAGAAAGTCCATAGCGAGAGCACGGGGATGGATACTTATAAATACATCGATCAATATGCTTCGGCGGGAGGCGCATCGAATATCGTTTCGAGCGCGACTTCTTTGCCTACGACTATTTTTCATGAGCTTTATGGCGAAGAGCAAGGGGTTCTTTCCATGTATGATTGCATTTATGGGAAGTATCCGAAGTCTTCCGATGAACTCGTTCTTATTCTTGATCGCTATAACAGGGTGGATCTTTCGACTCTCAGAGCGCTTGGCATCCTTCCTTCGGACGAAGAGAATTACGACGCCAAAATCTCTTTTGAAGACGTTCTTAACAACAATATTTATAAAGCCTATCTAAATTCGAAATTCTATGGCAAAAACCAATCGGATTGCGATTTGAGCGTTCGTGGCTATAACACCATCACGCCCCATTTGAAAAATGGCAAGATCGTCCTTGAAGGCGATACCAATGACGTGAAGGTCATTCATCGCGTTGAAAAGGGGGATACCTCCTCGCTTGGCGCTCAAAAGATTTATGAAAATGACGCCAAATACGAACCGAAGGTCCTTAAAATCGTCGGAATTCTAAGGCCTTCCAAAGACAGTTATGTCCAATTGATGCCAACCTCTATCGGCTATCTTTCTTCCCTTACCAAAGAGTTTGTCGAAGACGCCGAGAAAAATTGCGGTTTTATTCATGAAGCCAACGAAGAATCTTGGTATATTCCAACCGGCACTTCAAAAACTTCTTCTGGGCTTGTTTATAACGAGGAGGATGATGGCAAGAAAGAAATCGAGAACGCTTTTAACTCGATTCTCGCATCGGTAAATTCCGGCGGTTCTTTGAGCGTCACTTCCATTTCCTCTCTTGCTAAGGCGCTTCGATTCACCAACTTCTACGTCCCTGAAAGCGATAAAACAAAAGGCGTCTACTATATTTTGAACGTCACCAGCTATCTCAATGAATCCCGTAAAGCGGGGAAGGATTTTAGAGGGGATTTGGTGGGTCGGCTTGTGGACGCTTTATCAGGACAGGACGAAAGGAAGAAAAAAGAAGCCACTTTCGCTTTCCTTGAAAGGATTTTGGAATCCTCTTTTTATCAAAACGGCCACGAAAAGGAGACCTACGATATCGATGGAGAGACCCTTGACATGGATTTTAATATCGCCGACCTTATCGCCTATTTCCAATCCTACTCCCTTATAACATCGATTTTGATCTTCCCAACCGCTTTGACGACAAAAGATGCCCTCACAAAGAAGCTTGACGCTTATAACGAAGGGAAAGATGAGAGCAAGAAAATCTATTATTCCGACATCATGTCCACTTTCACCTCTTCGTTATCGACCTTAATTGAAGTTCTATCCACGGTTTTGGTTGTTTTCGCATCTATTTCCCTTGTTGTTTCAAGCATCATGACTTCGATTATTACTTACGTTTCCGTCATAGAGCGAACGAAAGAAATAGGCATTTTACGAGCGTGCGGTGCCCGCAAAAGGGATGTGGGACGGCTTTTCGAGGCGGAGTGTGTGATCATTGGCTTTGTGGCTGGCGTTATTGGCGTTGTTGTTGCTGGGCTTGCTTGTTTCCCGATCGGTCAAATAGTCGACCATCTCTATCCGGGAAACAATTTGTCCCAAATCGCCTCTCTCCATCCTCTTCACGCGCTGGTTCTTATTTTGGTATCGATAGGACTGGCTTTTGTCTCGGGGCTTGTCCCCGCTCGAATAGGAGCCAACAAAGATCCAGTTATAGCCTTAAGGACGGAGTAACATGAGCAAGAAACAAGAGGAACTCGAGTCGAAAATCAAAAAAGCAAAGCAAATCTCCCCTGATTTTGCTATAGGATTGACGGATGAACAAGTCCAAGAAAGAAAAAAAGAAGGGCTTATAAACAAAGTTCCGAAAAAGGTAACGAAATCTTATTGGCGCATCTTGTTGGATAATGTTTTCACCTTTTTTAACCTCATCTATTTTGTTCTTGCTGTTTTGATGGCCTATGGGAAGACCCCTCTTTCTTCTTTCTTCTTTTTGGGCCCTGTGGTTGGAAATATTTTAGTTGGCGTCATTACCGATATTCGCGCGAGACTTCTTGTAGACAAACTCCGTCTTGTTACCGATCCTAAGGCGAATGTTATTCGGAATGGGAAAGAGATCCCCATTGGAATAAGGGAGTTGGTACTTAGCGATGTTGTCATTCTTCGAGCGGGCGAACAAGTCTCCGCGGATTCTCTTGTCTTGAATGGTCGCTTGTATATGGATGAGTCTTTGGTGACGGGCGAATCGGTTAAGATTGAAAAACGGGTCGGAGATACGGTTTTAAGTGGCACTTTCGTGCAATCTGGTAAGGCTTACGTTCGGGTGATCAAAGTCGGCGTTGCTAATTACGCTGAAGGTTTGCAGAACAACGCGAAACGCTTTTCCCGTCCCAAAAGCGAACTTAAACGTTCCTTTTTTGCCATTTTTACCACCACCGGAATCATTGCTGTTATTTTTGGATTGACCCAACTTTTCGTGTGGCTTATTCAGCATAATTGGAATGTTTCTTATTTGGATTACCAAGCCTTCATTAGCGGATTGTCCGGCAGTTTGGTCGCGATGATACCGGCCGGTCTATATCTATTGACTTCTTTGACTTTGGCGGTTGGAGTCTTATCGCTCGCTAAAAAACGGATGAATGTGCAAGAGCTTTATTGCATCGAGATGCTCGCTCGAGTGGACACCATCTGTTTTGATAAGACTGGGACTTTAACGGACGGCAAGCTCGCTTTGGCGGATATCTTTGGCTATTCCGATTTCGACGATAAAACAATTCGTTCTGCTTTAAGGAGCATCGTTGAGGCGACGGGAGATGAAAACGGCACCGCCAAAGCCATCAAGGATGCTTGCAAAGAAGACGTTTGGAAAGCGGAATCCTTTATACCTTTCGATTCCCTCCGAAAGCTGAGCGCCGCTTCTTTTGAAAAGCGGGGAACCTTTGTGTTAGGAGCGCCTTCATTCATCGACGCCTCGCTTGATGATTACGCTTCCTTAAGAATCCAAAACCTATCACAAAAGGGGTATCGCGTTCTTGGCTTATATTGGAGCAAGAAGAAAATAGAAAACGAAAATACCCCCGCAAAACTTAAATTAATCGCCCTCATTTCCCTCGTCGACCATATTAAGCCAGACGCGAAAGCGAACATTGAATGGTTCACTAAAAACGATGTCGCGATAAAGATAATAAGCGGTGATAATCCTACTACCGTCAGCGAAATTGCCTCTCTATGCGGCGTTCCCGATGCCAGGAAATACATATCGATGCAAGGTGTTAAAGATGAAGATATAGCGACTCTTGTGGACCAATATGCCGTCTTTGGACGCGTGAATCCAGAACAGAAGTCGCTTCTTATTGCCGCTTTACAGGAAAAAGGGCATAAGGTCGCCATGACGGGCGATGGCGTCAATGACATACTCGCCTTAAAGAAAGCGGATTGCTCTATTGCCATGGCAAGCGGCTCAAGCGCCGCTCAAAACGCTTCCCACATCGTTTCTTTGGATAACGACTTTTCTAAACTTCCTGATGTCGTTGCCGAAGGGCGGAGGGTAATTAACAACTTGCAAAGGACCTCTGCCCTCTTTTTATCGAAGACTTTCTTTGCCATAACCGTGACTACCATATTCTTGATTTCGAGTCTTTGCGGTTCGATGTCTTATCCCTTCACCACTTCGAACATGATATTGTGGGAGTTTTTCACCATCGGCATCGGTGGCTTCCTTTTGGCGCTGCAACCTTCCAAAGAACGCCTAAAAGGGAAATTCATGCAATTTATCATTTCGCACGCTTTGCCTTCCGGCCTCATGGAAATGGCTTCCGTGCTTATTGTCTTTGTCGTTCATTGGTGCGTCCCTTCTTTTTTAAGCGCTAGCGCAGCAACCGCATTGGCGGTTATGGTCTTTAGCGCTTTGAGCTATTTAACGATGTATGTCGTTTCTTCGCCAATGGATAAATATCGAGGAATTGTGTTCTTGGCCTTGGCTTTAGCAGGTGCCGCTTTCTTCTTGTTCGATAGTTTCGGACCCCTCAAGCTTTGGGGCATCGATTATTCTGGCCTTGATTGGAAGAAGGGGCTTGTGGCTGTCGCCGTCTATTTAATTTGCGGAGGATGCTATCTTTTTGGAACCGCTCTTCTTAAAAAGAGAGAGAATAGGGAGGCCAAAGGAGAACAACATGAAAATTAGAAAAGATATAGTCGACGCCTTAGAAAAAGGTCTTCCGGTCGTTGCTCTTGAAAGCACTATTATTTCGCACGGCATGCCTTATCCGAAAAACGTTGAAACGGCGCTTAAAGTGGAAAAGACGATTCGCGATAATGGAGCCATTCCGGCTACCATGGGGATTATCGACGGCGAACCCATCGTCGGCATGAGCGAAGAAGAAATCGAGGCTTTCGGAAAAAGAAAAGGGATCGCCAAGGTTTCAAAGCGGGATTTACCTATTGTGATAGCCAAAAAAGAATGGGGTGCCACAACGGTTTCCGCGACGATTCTCATGGCGGAGAAGGCTGGCATTGAGGTGTTTGTGACGGGTGGCATTGGCGGCGTTCATAGAGGCGCTGAGAAAACGTTTGACATCTCACGCGATCTTTACGAGCTTGGCTCTGAGGATGTGACGGTTGTTTGTGCGGGTGCGAAAGCGATTCTCGATATCCCAAAGACACTAGAGGTCTTAGAAAGCCAAGGCGTCAGCGTTCTCTCCTATAAGAGCAAAAGCTTTGCTAACTTCTATTGTCGTGAGACCAACCACCCCGTGGATATGACCTTCGATACGCCGAAAGAAGCTGCTGAAGTCATTTACGCGAAGAGATCCTTTCCTTTAGAGGGAGGCATTCTCATTTCCAATCCTTGTCCCGAAGAATATGCGATGTCTCATGAGGTGATTGACTCTATTGTTCTTAAGGCGGTCAAAGAAGCCAATGAGCAAGGAATCATGGGGAAAGACGTGACGCCATTCCTTTTGAAGAGAATTGTGGAACTAACGGGCGGAGATTCTTTGGAAACGAATATTGCCCTTGTTCTTAATAATGCGGTTCTTGGGGCGAAAATTGCCGTTGAATACGCTAAAATGCGTCAAAAACAAAATATACGATGACTACTGAAGCGAAGTTCAAATACGCCCTCAAGGATATGATGATGTCGATGCCTTTGGAGGACATCAACGTTACGGCGCTTTGCCAAAAATGCGGATGTCATAGGCAGACTTTTTACTATCATTTTCAGGATATTTACGACCTTTTGGCCGCTTATTTCCTGAATGAGCAGGTAAGTGGACTTCAAAACGCCGAGGAATTGGATAAGGCTTTAGAGGCGCTTTTGGATTATTCCAAAAAGAATTTCGCCTTTTTGCAAAGCTCATATAACAGCGCGGCGCATGATCTTGTGGACGATTTCTTTTATAACAAGCTCGTGAATAAAGTTTTCACGATTATAACCGCCAAAGACAATTATCGCCTCACCGCGAATGGATATCGTCTGGTCGCTCGGCGTTTCTCAAGGCTTGTATCCGATGAGTTTGGCTATTATTTCAAGGACGCCTCGCTCACCTTGGCTCGCTTTGACAAAGGGATGAAAAAATTTATCAAAGCGTCTCTTTTGACGGTATTCCCCGCTCTTATAAGCTTATCGAAGGAGGAAAAGAAGCGATGATGGATTTCGATTTCATTAATCCGACTCGAATCGTCTTCGGAGAGGGAAAAGAGAAGGAGGTTGGCTCCCTTTTATCCAATTATGGTTACAAGAAGGCGCTCCTGGTTTATGGCGGCGGCTCCATCAAGAGAAGCGGCCTTTATGATGTTATTGTCGAAAGCCTTAAGGAAGCGAAGATCGCTTTTTTAGAGCTTTCCGGCATCAAGGCCAATCCCGATGTCTCCTTTGTCAAAGAAGGTCTTTCTATCGTCCGAAAAAATCCTGTCGATGTCATACTGGCCATTGGTGGCGGAAGCGTTATCGACGTTGCCAAAAGCGTGGCCGTTTCCTATTTCTATAAAGGCGATCCGCTGGACTTCAACCGCCATCGTCTCGCTCCTAGTAGAGCGCTTCCCATTGCCGTGATTCTAACGATAGCCAGTGCTGGCAGCGAATCGAGCGATTCTTGCGTTATTAGTTCTTATGAAGAGGATTTCAAAGGAGGATTCAACTCCCCTCTTGTCCGTCCTTTCTTGGCCATTGAGGACCCGGTCCTTTTGAAAACGGTCCCACTTCGACAAAGAAACGCCGGCATCGTTGATATGATGATGCATAGCATGGAGCGTTTCTTCGCCAAAAGCAATCCCTTCCAGCTTGCAGACGATTGGTCGCTATCGCTTATAAAAAACGTAAAAAACGCTGCAAAAACCCTTTTGAATGATCAAAATAACATGGACGCTCTCGCTGCTCTCATGCTCGATTCGAGCTTAGCGCACGATGGTTTGACAAGCTTGGGTAAGAAGCCTTGTTTCGTGGTCCATCCTTTGGAACACGCCTTATCGGGGTATAATCCTCACATTATTCATGGTGAAGGCATTGCGGTTTGTTACCTAGGTTGGTCGCGCTACGTCTATAAGCAAGATCTCGCTAAATTTTCTCGTTTGGCCCGCTTTGTCTTCGATATTAAAGAGAATAATGATGAAAAAGCCGCTATAATGGGTATTGAGGCCATGGAAGCTTTTTATAAAGAGCTCCAGGTCCCCTGTTCTTTGAAGGAACTTGGCCTTTTCTCGAAAGACATACCTTCTCTTACGAATTTAGCAACTGGTAACGGAACACGTGTGATTGGCTGTTACCCACAATCACTAAATAAAGAGGATGTAGAAAAGATCTATAACCTTTGTCTATAAGCGGGAGGAATGTTTATGAAAAAGAACGATTTCATGGGTTATTTGGTCTATGCCATCATGATTGGCATAGCAATTGGCGTCGGCCTAGGGGTTATTCGTCCCCTCTTTTCAACGAATGCCTTGCTTCAAGGAAACGTCGGCATTGTTTTTGTCTTGCTCGCCGTTATCGGAGGCATTATATTCACCGCTCTTATGCTGGAACTTGGTCACCTTCTTGGAGCTAAAGTGGGTAAATACAAAGTTACTTCTTGGAACTGCCTCTTCTTCCAATTCAAGAAAGACGAGAAAGGAAAGACGAAATTTGCTTTCGCTAATTTCGATGGCATTACCGGAGAAACCAAATATGTCCCTCTCGATCCAAAGAAAAGCAATCCAAGGCACATTATTTTCATGCCCTTGGTGTTTTTCTTGCTTGAGGTTGTTGTTTGTTCCGTTTTGATGGTTTTAGGAAATATTTTTGGTGGGGCGTGGATTTGGTCGTTTATCGTTGGCGTTGTCATTTTAACGGTGGGCGGCATGATTTTCCTTTACGATATTTTCCCCGCTGCGCTTGATGGAAAAAACGATGGTTTCTTAATCCCCATCCTCAATAACGAAACGAACGTCTATGCCTATAATGAGATGCTTATTGCCGAGGATATGATGCGGAGAGGCAAGAAAGTCGCTTCTACTCCCGTTTATCAAAACGTGACTGATTTTACCTATCGACTCAATGATGTGACGATCTATAACCGTCTTGCCGATGGCGATTATAATGGCGCCTTGGAAATTAATGAACTGACCATCAATTCTAAAGATACGGTTTCTCGTAGAATCTATAACAACGCTATCGCCCAACGCACCGCGATAGATTTGTATAGAAAGCCCTTAGAAGAAGCGAAAGAAGAATATATAGCGCTTCCTTTGGAGGAAAAGAAATATATTGAATCCCTGGCGAGTGCCCCGGCCGTTCGGGCTTATATACTTGTTAGCGGTCTTATTAACGACTCCATCAACGAAACAAAAGGAGCCATGGATCAAGCCGATGCCGCCATTAAGGCGTCTGGCGAAGATAAGAGAAAAGTCGAAGAAAGATTAATGAAGTTTGCTGTGAAAAAGGTTCTCGAAAAGCATCCGGATTGGGATTTCTCCGAATACAACATCAACAAGGATTCGTTGACGAATAAACAAGAGACGAAGGAAGAATCGAAAAACGAAACCGAAGAATCGGAAAAGGAAGAAAAATAACCCTCTAAAGAAGTTAACAAAAGGCGCGATTTAGCGCCTTTTTTAGTGCTTCCAAAAGGAACGGTAGAGGTCTGTTTTCAAAAGCTTAGAAAAGGTTTTGGCTGGGAAGCGCGATATTAGGCTCGATAAGTTTGTTGCGCTTAGATGCTCTTGTCGTACGTAGTTTGATAATGTCGATAGATTTTCTTCTATTTCCGAAGTTGGGGCGGATGATATATAAGTCAAGAAAGAGACGAGAGAAACGTTGTATTTATCGATTTTTACGTACGGCTTTCGGAGGATGAAGTTCTCATTGAACATTGAAACGCTTTTCCTCCCGCTTGTGGCAAAGTTGCTTACGATTTCTAGTTTAGTGTCTTTTGGTGAAATAGCTTTGCCTTTTAATATATTAAGGAAGGCTTTTCCAGAAAAGAAACCATATACCTTTCCGTTTCTTTCTATATAGCGGAGTCGAATGGCATCCAGCGCGGTTGGGCTTTTTGCGCCTTTAAAGAAATAAATGCCATATGAATACCTTTCTATCTTTCCTTCGTGAATCCAAGAAAGAACCTCTTTTTTGAGGGTTGGATCCACCATGTAATCTTTCAAGAAATCACTCATAAGAAAGAGAGTTCCAGGTGGATTTTTATCACTTAGTTTCGAGAGGTTATTTTTCTTCATGTTTTAATTATAAAATAAACTAAACAAGAGGTAAAAATATAAATTCCTTTTTTAAAACACGCGATTATATCGAGCAAAAACAATTATCAAATTTTAGATTTAATCTTTTTGCTCACCTTCTATTTTGTTTTTAGGCGTAACCTCGGTTGCTTTCTTTTTTTGTCGCCAACTCCTGTCATTAATTTTTTTAGAAGCGGCTTCAATTATTTGCTTTTTAAAATCTTCTGGATTCGGATAGTCCCCTTTATTTGCCTCAAAATCTGTCAATTTTTTTACGAGGTTATCAAGTATATCCACATATTCGCCAAAGCCAATTTGATAGAAATAACCCAATCCGGTTTTAACATATTTGTTTTCGTCTTTGCACAATACAGTTATTACACCGTTTTCAAAGAGAGCGGTCACACAATTGACGATTAACTTGCCTATGTTCGTTGAAGACGTAATCTGCTTATATTCGCTCCCTCCGCAATAAAGATCATCAATCGTCGTTTTGGTGGCATCGGCTATCTTTTTTAGAGAGCGGAGACCGATGTTCCGATTTCCGTTCTCGTAACTCGAAATCTGTGTAATAGAAATCCCGGTTAATTCGTGCAAATCGCGTTGTGTCAGCGCCACCTTTCGTCTTGCCGCTTTTATTCTTTCCCCGATTATTTTGCCCTCTTTGCCACTTTCCATATGTTTCTCCCTTTTGCAAATAAAACTTATCTATTACGATAAAGTTTACTAATAAGATAATTTATACTCTCAAAAATGAGTAGTTTGTTGTTTG
>DJRQ01000050.1 GCA_002440125.1 Caryophanales bacterium UBA6356
ATATTAGGTTTTTCTAATTAAAAAAGCATTCTTTGATTCAGCGCCTTGTTGGATTGGTGTTTTTTTCTTGCCAATGAAAATCAGGAATAGCCGAGTTAACAATGCTTCTTCTGAGGCGTGGGCATCCCATTAACTCTAGCATTTTGGCGTTCGAGACTATAATATTGAGCTATAACAGCCACCATTCTTAGGCAAGGCGGCTGATGAGGTTGCTTCATGGAAATTAAAATCAAGCATCTTACGAAGGCTTTTCCTTCAAGAAATCAAAAGAAAGATCCGAAGGAAACCATCGCTGTAAACGATTTAAGCCTTGATATCAAGGATGGAGAGCTGATTGGCTTGCTCGGCCCATCGGGGTGTGGCAAGTCAACGACTTTGTATATGATTTCTGGCCTTAAAGCTCCGACGTCCGGGGAAATTTGGTTTGGCGATTCAGATGTTACGAATCTATCGCCCGAAAAGCGCGGCATTGGACTGGTCTTCCAGAATTATGCCCTCTATCCTCACATGAGTGTTTACGATAACGTGAAGTTTCCTCTTACAAATTTGAAGATAAAAACGAGCAAAAAAGATGCCAAGATACTGAATGCTCTCTCTTTGATTGACTTATTAGAAAACGACTTAAATGAAATAAAATCGATTTTGCAGGAATCGGTTTATGATGGAAAAGTTTCTCGTGAAATTTTCATTAGGAAAATGGTTTTCCGTTTCCATATCGTTTCTTCGCTTGCTTTGCAAATCTATAAATTTGGCTTTGCGGAAGTCATGGATGAGGAATTGAGAAAAAAAGCACAGGAGATCATTTCTTCTCTTAATGAAACAATTGATTTGGAAAAAAAGAAGCTCGCTGCAAAAAACATACAAATCAACGATAAATATGAGTTTCTTGACGCCAATGGGAATCCTCTTATCGAAACAAGAAGACTCAATAAAGACGAAATTGACTCTTTGGTGCAAGAAACTGCTAGACTCGTTCAGATCGACGAATATTTGGAAAGAAAACCTTCCGAACTTTCGGGCGGTCAACAACAGCGTGTTGCTATCGCCAGGGCTCTTGTTAAAAAGCCAAAAGTGCTCCTTTTGGATGAGCCTTTAAGCAATCTTGATGCTCGTTTGCGTCTTCAAACGCGCGAAGAGATCCGCCGAATCCAAAGAGAAACGGGAATTACCACCGTTTTCGTCACCCACGACCAAGAAGAGGCTATGTCCATTTCCGATCGTATTGTTGTCATGAAACTTGGCGTCAAAATGCAAGAAGGCGAACCGCAAGAAGTGTATCGCAATCCGAAGAACCTTTTCGTTGCTAAATTCTTGGGTACTCCTCCTATCAATGTTTTTGAGGGAAGGATCGAATCGGGCTCTCTTTTTATTGGAGACGAAAAGATTATTTCCTCGTCTGATTTTAAAACCGATAAAAAAGTGTATGTGGGCATTCGGCCAGAGGGCTTCCTTTGCGATGAACACACGACCGAAAAACAAAAAGTCTTGGGGCTAGAGGTGAGGGCTATCCAAACCATGGGTCGAGATGTTTCTCTTATTTGCACTCACAAAGATTTTATTGGCCAAAACATCAAAATCATAATCGACTCGGACATTAAAACGAAAGTCGGTCCTATGAGGTTTGGTATCCGTCCAACGAAACTTTATGTTTTTGATCATGATACCGAAGAAAGAATCCCTTTTGAGGTTTCAAAATAATGGAAAGCAAGAACAATTGGAAAGCTTGGCTTTATTTGGCGCCCGTTATTATTTTGCTGAGCGTTTTCACTTTCTATCCAATCATTAACACCTTCATCGTTTCTTTTACCGCTGATTACGATTATGTCCTTGGGAGTCGAGGCGGGTTCACCTTCGACAATTACGTGCAAGTCCTTTCACCTGATGGCATCTTTTTTGATGATGTCATTAAAACGGCTCTCCCCAACACATTGTTGCTAACTTTTGTTACCGTCCCAACGTCTATTGCCTTGTCTTTGGCTATTGCCATAGGCCTAAATTCCATCAGCGTCTTCAAAAAATTTTTCCAGACGGTGTTTTTTATGCCTTATGTAACAAATGCAATTGCGATTGGCATGGTTTTTAGCATTATTTTCGACACGCAGTATGGCCTTTTTAATGCTTTGTTTGGATCGCAAGGCCATCCGTGGATCAATATGAATATCGAGACTGGCGAAACGGTTAATTTTTGGTCGGCCTTTTTTGCCATTTGCTTCTATATTGTATGGCATTCTCTGCCATACAAAATTCTTATCTTCCTAGGCGGGCTACAAAATATCGATAACCAATATTACGATGCTGCCAAAATCGATGGAGCTTCGCGCTTCAAAACCATTATGAAAGTGACAGTTCCCTTATTATCGCCGCAAATCCTCTACATCATGATCACTTCTTTTATCGGTGCCTTCAAAGAATATAACTCCGTGATTGGCCTATTTGGCAAAGACGCTGGCTCTTTTGATGTGACGACGAGTGGATTTGGTGCTTCGAGCATGAAGACAATGGTTTATTTCGTCTATGATCAAATCGCTGCGAATCAAGTCCAATATGCTTCAGCGGCCGCAGTTATTCTCTTCTTGATAATTTTGCTTTTTACTGGAATTCAATTCGAAGTATCAAAAAAGAGGGTTCACTATTAATGGAAAAGAATAATGAAGGATTTATTTTGGTCCTTAGCGACGAAGGAAGGTCGGTTTATCAAAAAGAGGTTTTTTCGAAGATTTTGAAGATTGTCTCTTTGACCTTGATGTATGCTTTTTTGGCGTTAATGTCCGTTGTGATGATTTTCCCTTTTTACTGGATGTTGATTACTTCCTTAAAAGGTGGAGCCGAAATACAAAGACTTGTTCCTACGATGTGGCCTGAAGTCGTGAGATGGGACAATTACGCAAGCGCTTTTACGAGACTTAATTTCGGCGTTTTGCTTAAGAACACACTGGTGGTTGGCATCGTTTCCACGATTGGGACTCTGATTACAACTATTTTTGCTGCTTTCGCATTTGCGCGTTTAGAGTTTAAAGGTAAGGATTTGCTTTTCTCCATCCTTCTTTCAACGATGATGATTCCCGGCGAAATGATGGTCGTTTCGAATTACGTCTCTGTTTCCTTGTTGGGGCTTACGGGTGGGAAGAATCTACTAGGGGCCTATACCGCTATGATTATTCCGTTCATGATATCTGTGTTTTACATCTATCTTTTAAGGCAAAACTTCAAGCAAATCCCCAATGAACTATATTTGGCGGCTAAAGTGGATGGTAAAAGCGATTGGACTTATTTATGGAGGGTTATGGTTCCTCTTGCCATGCCGACTCTTACGACTATTTTCATATTAAAACTTATGGGTTCTTGGAATGCCTATGTTTGGCCGAATCTCATCGCTTCCGGTAATTCCGATTTCTATTTGATCACCAATGGTCTTCGTGAGACTTTTAATGTTTCAGAAAACTATGATGATTATGGTGCTCAGATGGCCGCAACCGTCATAGTTACCGTCCCTTTGCTGATTGTGTTTATATTCTTCCGCAAATACATTATGCGTGGCGTTTCCCGCGCCGGTATCAAGGGATAACTCATTTTTGTTTTTAAATTAAGGAGATAATAAATGGCACAAAAGAAAAAAATGATTCGAATTGGAGTGCTGTCTTTGATTGGGATTGCCGCATTGGCTTCGTGCTCTTCTGGTGGGGACGGAGGCGATGTTGATTTGTCTCTTCCCGAAGACGATCCGACTTCGACTGTGAAAATTACTTTCTGGAATTGCTTAGGACATGCCAAATCCACCGTTTTGAACACGATCGTTGATGCTTTCAACGAAAAATACGCTGGCAAGTACGAGGTTGAGAGTAAAAATCTCGCCCCCGACTACGATTCCTTGGCCGAACAAGCGAGAACGAAGCTTGCGGCTCATGAAATTCCGGCTATGATCATGGGATATCCGGACAATTTCTCCACTTATATCGGTCAGAATATTGGTAATTCTGCTCTCCTTCGTTTGGATAATTTCATCAACGATCCGACGTTTGGCTACACGAAAGAGGAATTGGCTGATTTTGTTCCTGCATTCTACCAAGAAGGACAAGATTTCCAATTCGAAGGACAATGGTCTATGCCGATGTATAAATCGACCGAGGCCATGTATTACAATGCTGCGTATTTTGCCGGTGCTAATCTTCAAAACGACAAGAAATTCGCTTCGAATAACGAATACAGCACCTTAAAAGAGACCGCTAATAACGCTTCGGCTTCTGACGAAGATATCAAAGCTTTGAAAGATTGGGTCGTCGCCAATAAAGGCTATAGCTATTCGGTACCGGAAACATGGGAGGAAATGATTTCTGTTTCGAGGCAGATGAAGGCCGATATGAAAACGGCTGGGATTTCGGATGAGTTCTATCCAGTTGGTTACGATTCGGATTCGAATCTCATGATCTCGCAAATGGCTATGCGTGACATTCCTTACACGACCAACGAAAATATTTCCAGAGCGAGCGATCACATTGTCTTTAATAACGCCAAAACGAAAGAACTCGTGAACGAAATTGTGGGTCTTATCAACGACAAACTCCTTGTTACCAAAAATATCCTGGGCGGGAAATATACGAACGAATATTTCACATCCATCAAGACGGCGATGTCTATTGGCTCGACCGGTGGCTCTTCCTATCAAATTTCCACGAACTTCCCTGTGCGACTTGCTCCTGTTCCTCATCCCGAGGGAAAAACGCCCAAATACATCCAGCAAGGGCCTTCAATCGCCTTCTTCAACAACGGAAACGACTATATTCATAAAGGCGCTTGGCTCTTCTATAAGTATTTGGCTGAGCCAGTTAATAATGCCAAATTAGCTTTGCAAAACTCCTATGACCCGATTCGTCTTTCTTCTTTCGAGACGGATGAGTATAAGCAATGGGTGGCTCAAAAAGACAAAGGCTTGAATTATGCCATCCCCGCTTTGACCTCGAAGCTTCGAAATAATTACATGACCTCCTCTGTCTTCTTAGGATCCGAGACGGCACGTTCGGAAATTGGAAACGTCATTAAATATGTCGTGGCCGAGAACCGCAACGTGGATAGTGCCATAAAATTGGCATACAACAACACCATTAAAAACACTAAATAGGAGAAAGAAAAATGCTGAAGACCCGATATTTGCTTCTTATTACACCGTTTTTGTTCACACTGTCCGGCTGCAAACGGTCCACTTCCGCTTCCTATCTTGACTTAACGGCCGATAGTCATTATGGACGCATTAGTTTCGATCAAAAAAACGAGAATTTATCTTCTGGCGACACGATCACGTTTTCTGTTTCGCCAATAGAACATTTTTTGGTGGATTATGTCTCGGTTAATGGTGAAAGGGTTCAAAAAAGCGGGGATAAGTATTCTTATACTTTGAAAGAAGGCGTTAACCGCGTTGCCGCTTATTATGTTGTCGATAAAGACTACGATTGGGTCGAAAACTTTAAGCTCAATGTTGATAGCGATGTTTTTTACAATGTGATGAATAACCCAAAAAGCGTTGATTTTCGCGCTTTCGGTTTGGAGCAAATGGCGACAGAATATACGGACGGTTTAAAAATAGGTGCCTCCTCTTTTATGAACTACGTTGATGGAGATACCACCCATGTCGCTACCCTTAATAAAGGATATACCGTTAAAATTCGTTATCTTGGGATAGATACCCCCGAATCGACATCTGAACTCGAGGAGTGGGGGAAGACGGCCTCTCTCTATAACAAATCCGTTTTATCCAAAGCCAAGCGCATTATTTTGGAGTCGCAGGGCTGGGCAAAAGGCTCTGATTCGAAAGCGGCAACTGCCGATGGCAATCAACGCTCATTGGCCTATGTTTGGTATTCAGAGAAAGAAGATCCTGCTTTGGAGGATTTCCGCTGCCTTAATTTGGAAATGGTCTATCAAGGCTTTTCACAAGGCATTGGCTCGAGCGACGATATGGGGGAAAAATTCTATTGGGCCTTCGATGGGGCTAATCTTTCCGCCAAAGCCAACAAACGACATGAATATAGTGGGCAACCTGACGAGAATTATTTCTATTATTCCAAAGACAACCCTCCAGTACAAAAGACTTTAAAAGAGGTTTATGAAGCGACAGAACTTGAAGATGGAACTTTGAAGTGTTCCTTGTTTGATCTTAATTCGTCTCATAGTGATTGTTCGAAAACTCTTTATCAATTAGAGGGGTATGTCACTCGAAAACTTGATGGAGCCTTTTATTTCCAAGACAAGCCTTCTTATGCAATGCCTTCCGATGGGTCACTTCCTGAGGCCTATGGCATGTATGTCTTTACCTACGCTCAAACCCCAATCGACGTCGGCGATTACGTCAAGGTTATTGGCGTTCTATCTTCTTATTCAGGCACCCTTCAGATGATGGGCGTCTCTTATCGAGAATTCGACGCAGATCCTTATAGGGATATTCAAATCGTTTCCGACAAGTCCGTCTCGAAGAACGATATTAAACCTATCGAACTTACCAAGGAACAATATGATGATGCTTCAACAAGCGGTAAAAACCTTAATCATGTGTTGGTTTCCATCAAAGAGGATGTCTATTGCAATGCCGATACTACTTTCACGGATGGGGGTGTACAAGAGGTAAATCGATATAACACCGCATATCCCTATTACAACGACAATAACAAACTCATCTTCTTTGGCAATATCGGTTCTTCTAATTCCAACTCGACAGAAGTCCGTTTTGTTCAATTCGATGGCGTTTTGAAGACCTATGGTGCCCAAACTTCCTATTCTTATAAGTTCTACACCGGTGGAACGAATTATTATAACCCTCTTGGCGCCGAATACGTTTATCCCTCTCCGGTTACGGAAGAAACTGCCGCGACCGAAGAGGAAAAAGAGGCTGCTAAGTCCCTCATTACCACAACTTATGAAGCAAAGATTTGCAAAATGACCGGCATTTGGCAAAACTACGTCTCTGCTTCAGGGAAGAATTCTCGCGATCAGATTGCTATCGTGAATCCGAACGACGTGAAGATTATTTCGACATATTAACTTTAGAAAAATTAAGAAAGGAAGGATAAAGTGTCACGGATAAAATTGGGAAAACCATTATTCGATGCCAAGAAAATGATTCTCTTGTGGGAGAAAAGCGAAGAAGAAAATGTCCTTTCCGCTTCGGAGACTATTTCTTCCTCTGATATCGGCAAATTCTCGGAAGCAGCTCATAAACGCGATTCCGAGGCGTATGATCTTTCTCAAACCGCCCTTTGTTTCGAGGTCATAGGCGGTATTTTGGTTGTAATCGGAGTTTTGTTTGTCTTTCTTTCACTAAAGAAGCGGATGAATGCGATAGTCGGCATCGATTTTTTGTCGTTGCAGTTTTTCATATGTTGCGCCTGCCTTTTTTTCGGGATAGTTTTGCTTTCAATAGGAACGACACTTCTAATCAAGGCTCTTCGAAAAAGGAAGGAAGCTCGAAGAGATATCGATTATTTGAACGGTTTAAGGCAAACCAATATAAAAAAGTCGTAATTTTTCTCTATTGCTTGCTAAAATATTGATATGAACAAAAAACGAAAGGAAAATCTATGAAACGTAAAATTGTTCTCTTCCCGTTGGCCGCTTTGACTATTTTGGGGTTGATTTCGTGCCAAGGAAACAGCGACGATCGGTCTAATTCCGACGCATCTTCTTCCACAACATCAAGCCAATCGGAAACACAAAAAAAGATTTCGGTTGATAAAAGCGAGGTTACCCTCGAAGTGGGTGAAAATACGCTTGTGGTCGCTACTGTGGAAGGCACTGAAAACACAAACAAAACTTGGGCTTCCAGCGATCCAAGCGTTGCTACTGTCGAAAGAGGCACTATCACAGGCATTAAAGAAGGCACAGCTACGATCAGTGTTTCCTTAGACGAAGATCCTACGATCAAAGCTGAAATTGCCGTTACTGTTGTGGCTGCGCAAATCAAGATTAAATCCGCAACCGTCGAGCAAGCCGCTTCTACGAATGGTGGTTTGGCTCCAAAGACGCTTTATCGCATTTCTGGCATTCTTGAAAAATTCTCTTCGGACGATAAATATGGAAATGGTTATTTGACCGATCCAGCCACTGGCAAAACAGTGCAGATTTATGGCATGACTGGCACTAATGATGATTCTTGCTTCGATTTTGAAGCTTCTTCTGACAGCAAATTCTTCAAGAACCCAAAGGATGCTAAAACATCTTTGCAAGGCGTCTCTAGTGGAGAATTGGTTACCATCAAAGCAGGTTGGTGCGTTTTTAACGGGAAAACTGAAATTTTCGGTATTTTAGAAAGCCATGAGGCCAGCGATAATAAATACACGGCCTCTTTTGAAGCCAATGAACACGCGACAATCTCCCTTGATAAGGTTTCCGATTTAGCGTACGGCGACGTGGTAACAGCGAGTGTTACGCCTGCATCTGGGTATGTCGTTGATTCCGTTAATGTGGAAACGCTTTATGGGACCTTTGCCGCGATAAAAGGAACAGAGGATGGCAAGTATACCTTCAATGCGACATGTGCGAATAAATTAATTGTCACCGTTTCCGTTCCAGTTACTGGCGAAGTTGATTTTGACATGACCGCGGATGGCGTTCTAAGCCAGTTTAATTTGAACAACCAATATAATCCTGCTGATGTGACTATCAATGGCATTCGTTTTAAAGGAACAAATCTTTCTGCGAGCAAATATAGCGGGTGGGATGATAATGTTTTGACACTTTGTGCGAAAAATAGCACGGAAACGCTCACTATTTCCGGAAAGGAATTCAATTCGTTTTCGCTAACGTATAAGTGGTGGGGCAATAATTTAACCTTAGCCGTTTCATCTTCTACCGATGGGGAAAACTGGACTTCCTTGCTTGATTTGCCAGAACCCTCGGGAGTTGATTATGCCGAAGAACAAAGCTTTGCTACCGGAGAAAATTTTACCACCGCAAACTATTTCCGGATCTCGTTGACCACAAGTGTAACCAAGAATCAAAGAGTTGGCATCTTCAACATAAAACTTGGAATTGCGGATTAGTTTTCTGAATCGTTCTTCTTTAAGCCTTTAAGCGACTTCGAGTGATTGGGATAATATGTCTCTGTTTCATGATTTACAAAGCGTCAAAAGAACTTTTTGATTCCTAAATTCTAAGCCTATTTTAAATGGTTAATGGAAAGCGGCCATGAGGCCGCTTTTCCTTTTCCAAATCGTTTATGAAGAATTGTTTTCAAATCTAATGAGTTCGGGTTGGAGTAAACCTGTCTAATGAGGTCTTTGTAGATATCATAAGGCATTTGTTCTCACTTATACATTTGTAACTTCTTTAAGCAAATCTTCTTGCGGTTATCCTATGGGCTCTTTATAATACCTGAATTTAGGAAAC
>DJRQ01000022.1:0-16077 GCA_002440125.1 Caryophanales bacterium UBA6356
CTACACTCTTGAAACGCTATCCAAGCTCTAAATCGCTCTAGACAAGAATGGAGGGAATTTCTATAATTCCCTTACGCATCTGTAGTTCAATGGTAGAACACCAGCTTCCCAAGCTGGTTACACGGGTTCGATTCCCGCCAGGTGCTCCAAACATCAAAATAAGCCCCGTGTTTGCGAGGCTTTTTTGTTTTCTTGCTTTCGAATTAGTAGCAAATAACATTATCTTCAATGTAAGCGCAAAAGATTCCCTTGGTTGACTTCATGAATAGATTTTACAACAATCGGTCAAAAGGTTAGAATGGGAAAAATCGACGCCTGTAGAAAGAAAAATATGATTATAAAATATTAGTGATAATTTTATGTTTGAAGAAAAATCCATTGAGTTGTTTGTGGACGAAGTAATCAAATGCAACACATCCGGCCGCTATCTGTCTGCCCTTACAGTTGCATTGATTCTTCCTGATATTTGCGGGAATATTATTTTTCCTGAATCAAAACCAAGGGAAAGATATGTTAAATGGTTTGATAAATATATAGGTGATAATGAACGATTGGCTTTGCGCGAGCTCTCCCCTGCTGAAACTCAATTACCCTTTATAGACGGTGAAACGTGTTTCAAATTGCGGTGTGCTCTTTTACATGAGGGAAGGGATGATATTGGAAACCAGATTGGCATTGATGATTTCGTTTTGACATTTGGAGCAAGCTCTTGCTTAGAAAATTCTTCGGTATTGGAATGGCCTGATGATGAAAATAATGGGAAAAGTAGCATTAGAAAGAAAACGCAGTGGAATATCAACACAGTTTTCTTATGTAGCAAAATAATTAATGGAGTTAAGGCGTTTTGGGAAACAAATTCGATAGATGGAAAGAGAATTCCAAAGATAAAGGTTTGCCAAATACCTGAAATATTCAGGATTGATTAATTCATTCTTTTAAAACAAGGAAAAATTTAAGGTGAACGGGCTTTTTAACTGATTTGTATTAACACCTTTTGTTAATTTAATTGAAAAAAGCGAAAAATACGTAAAGAACGATATTGTAGGGAAAAATTATCTGTTAAAATACAATCGTTTTTATGGATGAGAAGATTTTGGAGGCCATTGAAGTTCCTCCTTCTACCAATCTAATTAACGTTTTGGCAAACTCGGGATATTCAATCGAGTCTGCGATTTCGGATATTGTTGATAATTCTATTGCCCATGGAGCTACAAATATATCGATTAACGTTGAGCGTGCAAATGACGGCTCTATTGAGATTTTAGATGATGGGAACGGAATGAACGACTTAGAACTTCAGGAAGCTATGCGCTTTGCCGGTAAAGCGACTTATGAAGCTAGAGACGAGAATGATTTGGGAAGATATGGCGTTGGCATGAAAACGGCCTCTTCGGCTTTTTGTCATATTCTTCAAGTGGTGTCAAAAGGCAACGATGGGCTCGTTAACTCTTATCTTTTTCCGTTTGATTCTTTAGAATGGAAAATCTACAAAATCGATGTCTCTAACAATAGCATTCCTACTCCATCCGGAACCAAGGTTATTTGGCACAAACTTAAATTATCTTCCGATTTTGATGAAAATAAAAGGCTGTTAAGTGGAGATAGCGATAGTTTTTCACAAATTTGCGATAAAATTGGCAATCATTTGTCCAAAATATTTGGGTATTTTTTACGAAAAGGATTAAAAATTTCATTGAATGGGACGCCAATAGAGGATTGGAACCCTTTTTATGTGCCAGGACTAGACGTCGAAACATGCTTCAGCGATTTCTTTGTTTTGAAAGATGGTAAAAAAGTAATTATCAAAAGTTTTTTGTTACCCAATGTAAGCCATATGAATGATTTCCAACTCAAATATGCGTCCTGTTGGAATAGCGGAGAGCTTGGCGATTTTGCGGGGTTTTACATTTTTAGAGGCAATCGCCTAATAGTTCCTGGAGGATGGCTTGGTGTTCCGAAAATGACCTCGAACGAAAAATATAATTATGCCCGTATCGGGATTTGGTTTGACGCGTCTCCCGAAACTGACGAGTATTTTAAAGTAAATTTCATGAAGAATTCAGTCGTATTACCGCCCGATTTCGAAAAATACATTGCAAATGTCGCCGCTAATTTGCGATCTAAGTCTCAAAAAAATTTTGAATATCTTAATAATGCGCGACCTTATAAAAGAACTGTTCAAAAGGAAAATGAACATATATGGAACGTCACGAGAAAGACATACTCTCGTCGGATTACAATAAATAGGGAGCACCCTTTGATAAAAACACTTACAAAAGATATTAATAAACGGCGATTGGATGCTCTTTTCCGTTTGTTAGAAACGGAGTATCCGGCCAATGAATTGTGCAACGCGGCCCCGGATGTCCAAATGATGTCCTCTTCTGAGCTTGAGAGTTTATTGCGTTCTGCTGTTTTGGATGAGATGCAAACCAATGGTCTTTCATTAGAAAAAGCGATAAAAGAAGTTCTTAAACAAATTCCATTTTGTGAGGAAAAATATAAGACTGAATCGTTAGCACTTGCTGTTTCTTTTAGGTCAGGTGATTTTTATGAATGATGAAGAAAGAAATCGACTAATTGGAGAGGTTCGGAGAATCCTCGCAATCGGTGAGGCCGGTTTTAGGAAAACAAAAGGCTCTCTCCCACTTGATGAGCAGCGGAAGATTCTCGAAGAAAAAGTAAGAAAAATTTTAAGTATCTATGATCTAACCGATTTGGAATCTTCTTTTGATGAAATTAAAGATATTGTTGAAGATTTTCTTTGCTCTTCGATCACGGTTCCGACCATTGATATACAAGCGAAGCAATGGTCGCCATGGCTGACTGAAGAGAGGAAAAGTACTATTTCCTGGCGCTATTCCAACAGGTACCTATCTTATTTGCTGGCGGAAAAGAAGTGGAAGGAAACTGTTGTTGCCTCTATTGCTTCTAGCACTGACGACATACTGAATCATTGCGGCGATCCGCTTCTTAAAAATGACTTTTCCATTAAGGGACTTGTGGTTGGTGATGTTCAATCAGGCAAGACTGCTAACTATACTTCCTTGATTAACAAAGCCATTGATGCGGGTTATAAGGTCATCATTGTTTTGACAGGCATCACTAACGAATTAAGATCCCAAACTCAAAAACGCTTAGACAAAGAAGTCCTTGGGTTGAAAACGGACATCGATTCGGAAAAGGAAGAGACCGATAGGGATGTGGATTATGGTGTATCAAAATATGGACGTCTCTCAGGACTTAATGTTTTGACGAGCGCCGATCTTAATGGAGATCTTAAAAAACCGAATGGCGTCTATAGCGTTGGTGGGATGTCACCATGTTATTTGGCGGTCATTAAAAAGAGCCCAACCACTTTAAAAAAAGTAATTCAATTTTTAAAAAGGACAGTGACTTCTGACGTTGGAAAAAAAGGAAAAATGGCATTTCCGCTACTTCTTATTGATGATGAAGCTGATTTAGCTTCCGTGAATACCAACAAAGATCAAGAACTGCAAAAATCGACAGGTACTAATAAGTCGATTCGCGAAATTCTTTATAAAAACTGTGCCAAGTTTACATACGTTGGTTATACTGCTACGCCATTTGCCAATATTTTCATCGCGCCACACGAGAAATACTCTAACGAAGATGATTCAGATGATATCTTTCCGAGCGATTTCATTATTACCCTTAAGACTCCATCGGATTATTCAGGTCCTCTTGATTTTTTTGGTGTTGATGAAAATACTCAGGATGACGATACGCACATTAGAAGGGATTTACTTGTTGATGTTGACCCAAAAGATCTTCAAAGCTTTGTTGGCGATGATGATGCCTTCCTCCCCGCTGCCGAAAAGGAATGCATGTTTATTCCAGATTCGTTAAGGATAGCAGTAATGTGCTTTTTAATAAGTGCCGGTGCCAGAATCTCCCGAGGATATGATGATAACAATACGATGCTTATCAACGTTGACATAAAAAGACGTTTTAATTCGACATTAAGAGACAACGTTAAACAAGTGTTCGATTCCGCTTGCAAAAACTATTTATACGATGAAGCAACCCGTGAAAAATACAAGGAATACTGGGAGAAAAATTATAGAAAAGTATCGCAAGAACGATTGAAAGAAAAGGGTTTGGAATTCAAAGATTCTTGGGACAAGATCGACGAAGGTATTCGTAAAGCGATTCGTTGGAAAACGGACTCTTCAGTTAAACTCGTTATCGGTAAAGCAGATACAGTTGATTATTCCCAGTCCGATCACAACATTTTTGTTTGTGTCGGTGGCCAAAAACTATCTCGAGGTTTGACTTTAGAGGGTTTAACTGTTTCCTATTACGGACGAAACGCACAGTCCATAGATTCTCTTCTCCAAATGGGGAGGTGGTTTGGGTATAGAAAGGGCTGGCTAGATTTATGCAGGGTTTTTGCGACAAAAGATATCGCAAGCGACTTTGTCGAAGCCGCTATTGTGACGGAAGGCTTTAAAAGAGATGTTCGATGGATGAGCGAAAACGGCGCTACGCCGCGGACTTTTGGCTTTAGAGTTCGCGCCGCTAGTAGGCTTCTACCTACAGCTAAAAATAAAATGAGATCTGCTACAAAAGAGAAAATCTCATTTTCCGCGAGTCTTAGCCAGCTTTTGGATTTTGATACCTCATTTGTTGGTGCTAACTTAGAACTGGTCAGAAGGTTTATATCATGTCATGATAACGGACGTTATGTCGCTGAAAGAAAAGACTTTTATTCTCCAATTTTTAGGAATATTGCGTCGAAAGATATAATTGATTTACTGAAGAGTTATAAAACCCCATCGAGTTTGGTGCAACTTTGGGTCGACTACATTTCTACTGCCAACAAATACAAAGAATTGACAAAATGGACTGTTGTTCTATCGTCCACAAAAGGGCTTGCTGGAGACGGAGTTACTGACGTAGAAAAGATTGGGAATTATGTTATTCATAAAGCTGTCCGTACTTTAAGACAAAATGGTCACGAAAGTTCTAATATCATAAAAATTCGGGTTTTGACTTCCCCTGGTGACTATGTTGGTTTTTTCCCGGATGGAATTACTCCAAAATCAGACAAATATGATTGGCAAAATGATGATGTTCTTCAAAAGTACTATACGCCAGAGAATGGTATTTTAGTCATATATGTTTTTGACCCGCTGGAACGTGAAGACGAAGGTTTTGCACCGAAAACGGTCGTGCAAAATGCTCGTTCTACTGTAGGATTTGGCATTTGGTTTCCTAGAAGTAACGTCTTTGAGGAGGAATTCGTTTTTGCTAATCCAGTCGAGGAGGAACGCCTTCACTCAGATGGTGATGCCTCAAAAGCTCAGTATATCTCAAAGGAGGAAGGAAAATGATTGATCGCTCCGCACTTTATGAACGTTGGAATAAGATTCATTTTTTGAAAGCGCAAAACTCTCAGCAATCTATTTTTTATCAGGGTTTCCATTCTTGTAATTTTGGATCTACGTTTGTTGGAATAGATGCCGTGGGGAACGAATCGCTTTTTCTTGCCATTGATAGCACTTTTGAAAATGTCTTTGAATCTCCAAATGTATCTGGTCTTAGCTTCGAAATCGTTAGCGTTCCAATGTTAAGCGGAACGAATAAGTTTTTGAAAATTGGTGTAACCCCTGGGCATCTAATGCTCAACGAAGCTTTTGAAGCTTTCACGGTTACCCTTGTTTCTCGCATTTCGTTGATAGATGATTTCGTTTCTTTATCGGATGCCATTTTTGATGCTTGCAATGAATATGCCAATTTCTTTGGGAAGAATGCGAAGACTTCCTTGTCATTTGTAGAAGAAGAAGGCCTTTTTGGTGAACTTATAGTGTTGAGAGAATGTCTGGATCGATTTGGCGACCGTTCCATTTCGTGCTGGACTGGTCCAACGAAGAATAGACATGACTTTATGTTTCGTGAAAAACGGGCGTTAGAAGTCAAGACCAGCCTTAAGCAAAATCGTAAACTCATTACGATTTCGAACGACACTCAGCTAAGCAATAATGAAAATGCACCACTTTTTCTAATTTTATTGATATTAGAAACCGATCCAAAAGGGATATCCATTGCCGATTTGATTCATTCCATTTACGAAAAAATAAAAAGCAATCAAGCCAAAGAAGATTTCGAAAGGAAACTTTTGGAAATGAAGGTTGTTCGATCTCAAATCCCGACAAAACGACGCTTTTCCTTAGTGGAGAGACATTGCTACAAGGTGGATGATCAATTTCCAAGAATCACATTAGACGAAATCCATGCTATCAGCAATAGAATATATGATCTCAAATATAAAGTGGATTTGGATGGTTTAAATGAATATGAGGGGGATGTATATGACAGCCTTGGAGTTTAAAAAGTTTTTTGAAGAAAGAATTTCTCGTTTGCCGCCTATGGAGGAAGAAGATTGTTTGGACACTCCTCATCAATTTCTTAAGATGATCACGGATTATATGTCCGAGTGTTCCGATCCAATTGTCGGACACTTTGAAATGGAAAGCCGCGGCATCAAGTATGATGGCTATTTTTTAGACGAGGACGAAAAAGAATTCCATGTTCTTTCTTTGATTTATTTTGACGATCCAGTAAACGTTGATGAAAGCTCAAGAAGCAAGGCGTTTGAAGAAGCGCGCCAAGGGGCCCTTAATTTTATTAAGGCGGGTTTGAAGGGGAAATCTTCAGTTTCTACCGAAACGGAGATTGGCGAACATATCCAAGAAATGATGGATGACCTTTCCAATGGCTATAAGACCATCTTAGATTTCTTTTCCAATGTTGATTTGCATATTGATAGCCTTCCTTCGTCTTCGACATTCGAGAAAACGGAAATACCGTTTGAATTTTACGACGCTCCTCAAATTTACGAGACTATCAAGGCGGAAGAAAATAAAGGTCTAGTTATTCAATTCAAAAATCAATATAAACATCCTATCTTGGCGATAAAAATCGCGCAAAACAGCGATTTCGATGTTTATTTGGCTTCGATTTCCGGGGAAATGCTTGCTTCTGTGTATCGAGATAATAAAAGCCGTTTAATGGAGGGCAATGTTCGGGCTTATTTGAAGAGAACCCAAAAGACGAACAAAGGCATATGTCAAACCCTCAAAACTGATCCTCATAAATTTGCTGCTTATAACAACGGCATTTCAGCTGTTGCAGTCTCCGAGGGCAGCGATATTGCTCGCATCGGCGACAATGTGTTTTTGATTAACGCATTAGATAAAATGCAAATTGTGAATGGTGGGCAAACCACAGTGACTATTTTTGAGACTTCTAAAGACCCTATTGATTTATCTGAAGTTGTGGTGCCTATGAAATTGACTATTTTAAAGAAGCAAAATGAAGAAGCCGAACTTGTTTCTAATATCGCGGTTTATGCAAACACTCAAACTGCAATTTCTAAATCGGATTTAGCTTCTAATCGCCCCTTTTATAAATCCTTGGAAAGTTTATCTATGAAAACGGCATGTTATCGCACGATGAACCATTCCAATGGAGAGGCCTATTATTGGTTCTTTGAGAGAACAAACGGCTTATATAACACAAAAAAGAGAATAATTTGGAACTATAACAAAAATTTTGAAAGACAATTCCCCGAGAAAAACAAATTTTCCAAAAAAGTACTGGCTAAATCTATTATGGCTTTTTCGTGCGATCCTGTAAGTGTTTGTATGGGGAACGAAAAATGTTTCCAAGAATTTAACGATTTTATTGAAAAGAATGCCGTGATGCCTAATGAAGAGTACTTTAAGAATGCAATTGCAACACTCATTTTGTGGCAAAGTGCGGACAAAATAATTAAAAAAAATCAACTCCCGATTAAAGCGGCAGTTTTGCCTTACACCATTGCCTACGTTTCCTATAAAACGAATTCCATGCTTGATTTAAATAAAATTTGGGAAAACCAAAAAATAGATAAATATCTTCAGGAAACAATTGATAAAGTGTCGAGAAAAGTGAGCCAATATTTCGTTTCCATTCAAAAAGATCATCCAAACACTCTTATGTGGGGACGAAAAAAAGAGTGTTGGGAAGATATTAAAAAACTAGTAACCTCTCTTCCCTTGAATTGCCTTTCATATGCAAGTGCCAAGTTTACTTTTTTCCCTGAGAACCTTGCGGCTACATTCATAGATAATATGTACAACTTCTACAAGACCGGGCTTTGGCTTGATTTAATTCGTTGGAACAATAAGACCCATGCCCTTAACCAAAGAGAGATCAAATTTGTGGAAGAAATAATCGGTGATCTTGAACGTTCCTTTAGAATTTATGACGCTCAATTGAAAAAAATGGGTAGAAAAATATTCATGAAAGCGGTCGAAAACGGCTATACTTTCCAATGATTTATGTCAACCACGATTAATACTAAAAATAATACCATAATAATTATTCCTCCGAATAGCGAAGCGATTCTAGAGGCTCAAAGATTTGGCACCAAAACGAGAACGGTTGGAGGCTATTACGTGAGTAATAAGTCGAACGAAGTTACACGCTTTTTGAATTATTTTCATGGAAATTATTTGATAGATGTCGCCTTTTCTTACAAGAATTGCCTTTCGTTTTTTGAAGAAATGATCGCGAATTGCAGTGGATTTTATAAAGACGGACTCGATTCCCTAACGAAAGCTTTGGATTTGATTGGTTACACGTTAAAAAGGAATGAAGAAGATTTGCTCTTTGTTGAAGCGAGCGAATTTCGTCTTACGGAGAGCAAAAAATATTTAAAAATTTCAGGTTCCTCCGTCTTTGCTAGAAAATTTAAGCAAATGATACTTGGCGATGTTATAGAAATAGTTATTAAGAAAGTTAGCGACTACCTTTATGTGATCTATCTTCGCCCACGTGATACAGTTGTGAGTTTTGTTTCAAACCGCGCCAATTTTGGTCGATGGCTTTCGGAAAATACAAAGCAATGAAAATAGCCACTGTTTTTTCAGGAATTGGTTGCCCTGAATATTCTTTGAAGACTTCTTTTGCCGAATACGATCCCGAAATTGTTTTTGCTTGCGATTGCGGCGAGTCTCCTTTGCTTGATGAAAAAACGTTGAAGCGCCTTTCATCCATTCGCGATGACGTGAAAAGACAAGATGAAGTCAAAAAAACTTATGATAAATTGCGTAAAAGACATTGGGTTAAAGAGGTTTATTTTAACAATTACTTATGCCTAGGTATCAACGAAAGCAAATGGCACGATGACATACGTTTTATAAACGGAAGGGCTTATCGAGATAAGATAGGTTTGTTGATTGGAGGCAGTCCTTGTCAAAGCTTTTCCAATATGGGGCTCAGAGGGGGTTTAAATGACGTTAGAGGCACATTATTTTATGACTACGCTCGTTTAATAAAAGAAATACATCCAGATGTTTTTATCTATGAAAATGTGCCTGGAATGTTAACGCATGATAACGGGAATACATGGGCTGTAATACAGGGAGTTTTTAGATGCCTTGGTTATCGATTCCGATTTTCTATATTAAACGCTCGAGATTTTGGCATCCCTCAAAATAGGAAACGTCTCTTTGTGGTTGGTTTTGCGAATGAAGGCGCCGGGAACAAATTCAAATTTCCCGAACCTTCTTTGCTGACTCTTTCTGCTCGAGATTTCTTGGAAAAAAAGGTAGATGCGAAATATTTTCTTGGCGCAAAAGGGTTTCATTTTGTGACAACTCACCCTAATCGAGCAAAAATAGATATGAAAGTAATACGTACTGAAAAAAGGAATCAACAATTCAATTGGAATGGTGATTTTGTTTTTGTCCCTTTTGAGGAGATTCAAGGAGACGAAAGCATTTTGGAAAAAGCTTTTATAGGGACATACGCTGGCCGAAAGGGAGCGATTCGGAAAATGACCCCATTGGAGTGCCATCGTTTAATGGGGTTTAAAGACGATTTTGTGATTTGCAAAAATGATATACAAGCCTATAAGCAAGCTGGAAATTCGATTGTGGTCAATGTCATGACGGCTATTATCCATTCTATTTTGGAAACGGGGGTTAAGATAAAATGAAAAAACCACTTAGAGTCGCCACCCTTTTTTCCGGTATCGGTGCTCCAGAATGGGCATTAAAAAGGCTTTCTATCCCGTTTGTTTCAGTTTTAGCCTGCGATAATGGGGAGGTGTCTTTGGATTCGTCTATAAGCATCGAACAAGAAGCTAAGAGAATTCAGAGCATGGCTTCTTTTAAAGAAGAAAAAGCTTTTGTCGACTTTTTATACGCGAAGCATTCAAAAAAGAAAAATTTCGTTAAGGTGTCTTATTTGGCCAATTTTCCAGATTTTGATGAAGGAAATTATTTTTTGGATGTCAATTTACTGAATGGGAGACCTTTAAGAGGGGACGTTGATCTTTTAATCGGAGGAAGCCCTTGCCAAAGCTTTTCGACTGTTGGTTTTCAAAAGGGTTTAGAGGATCCGAGGGGGAGTTTGTTTTTTGAGTATTGTCGTTTAGTCAATGAAATTCAACCAGAAGTGTTTATCTACGAAAATGTTTCCGGCATTAAGTCAAAAAAGAATCAAGAGAATTGGAAACGGATGTGGGATGGCATGGGATCGTTAAACTACAAAATGTGGGCGGGAACATTAAACGCGAAAGATTTTGGCATACCACAAGTTCGAAATCGTTTTTTTGCAGTGGGTTTTAAAAATCGATCTATTGCCATTGATACCTTTAATCCAAGAAAAAAGGAATCCAATTTAAAGATGCAAGATTTTTTGATCGATTCTACGGAAGAAGGGGGTGTGACATATGGCAAGGATGGCGATCTTTGCTTTTCCAAAATACCTGGCAAAACGCCATCGGAATATATTTTAACCCCTGCCGTGAAGAAATATGTCATGTGTGAAGGAACTGGGAATTATAAGACACACATCGAGATAGATAGACCTATTGCAAGAACTTTGCTTTCCACAATGGGCAATCATCACCGAGCCGGCGTGGACAACTACGTAACTGATAAAAGTGGTAACGTTAGAGCATTAACGGAACGTGAATGTCTAAGACTTATGGGTTTTACTGACGACTTTAAAATCGTCGTTAGCAAAGCTCAGGCCTATAAGCAAATTGGAAACTCGATGGTTGTAGATGTATTAATGGCTTTAATAAAAGAAATAATCCGGGTAGCTTTATGAGAATCTCCAAAGGAAAGGAAGAAATATGAAAGTCTTAATAATTAACGGTTCTCCAAGAGCCAATGGAAACACATCCATCGCTTTA
This sequence comes from Caryophanales bacterium UBA6356, assembly GCA_002440125.1. Classification (GTDB taxonomy): domain Bacteria; phylum Bacillota_I; class Bacilli_A; order RFN20; family CAG-826; genus UBA4951. The sequence goes on from DJRQ01000022.1 coordinate 11,216, forward strand.
AAAGAGATGGAGAAGGTTTTTAAAGAAGAAAACGTAGAGGTCGAAATTGTTCAAGTTGGTCACCTTCCTATTCGTGGTTGCCTTGCTTGCAATTACTGTTACAAAAATGGCAAATGTGCGATGAACGATATCGTGAACGAACTAGCTAAAAAATTCGAGGAAGCGGACGCTTTAGTCGTTGGAAGCCCAGTTTATTATGCCTCCGCCAACGGGACCCTCATTTCCCTCCTTGATCGCTTATTTTATTCGACGAGTTTCGATAAGCGCATGAAAGTGGGCGCAAGTGTCGTTGTTGCTCGGCGTGGAGGGGCGAGTGCGACTTTCGACGAACTAAACAAGTATTTCACGATTTCCGGTATGCCGATCGCCTCCAGCCAGTATTGGAATAGCGTGCACGCAAGACGGATAGGAGAGGCTTTCTATGATGAAGAAGGCCTCCAAACGGTTCGCGTTCTTGCTAAGAACATGGTCTTTTTAATGCGTTCTATCGCTTTAGGCAAAGAGAAATACGGTTTGCCCGCTTTGGAAAAGCACATCATGACCGATTTTATCCAAAAAGAAGAAAAATAACCTAGAACCCCCTTCTTTTTGGAAAAGATTAGGGTTTTGCAGGGTTTTGAACGTCGAAAATCCAAAATTGTTTGAAAATCCTTTTTCTATTTCTCTTTGTGGCTCTTTTTCTTCGCTTTTATCTTTGATAATATTTTGTTCGTAAAGAAGTTTTTGGGTCTTTAAAGGCGCAAAAAACTTTCTTAGAGGAACTTTCGATGAGTAGCATGATTCAAGTTTGTAACGCCGCATTTAGCAATGCTCCATATGATTCGCCAGAGTGGATTCTTAGTTTTATTTTCGGCGTGATTTTGCTCGCTTTGTTTGATTTTGTGCTTTTTAAGGCAGTCAAAAGGAAAGCCGTTTACATCTATGTCACTTGCCTTGAAGTTGTGCTCCTTATCTCTTCTTGCTTCGCCGGCATGGAGCTTCTCGTCCTGATTGCGGGCGTGCTTCTCATCTCTGGGTCGGTGGCCGCTTTATTTTCCAATGTTTCAGAATATCGCTTTTTGCTTAGCAACACCTATAAAGGAAAGTCTGGTATCGCTTGGAATCGTCATAACAAAAAGACCCTCATACCGGAGAAGCTTTTTGACCGAGAAGCAGTTTATGAGAAGGTTTATAAAGCTTGCCTTGATATGTCGAAACTCAAAAGAGGGGCTCTTATCACCTTCATGAAGAAGGATAACCTTCTAGACGATTCCAAAATCGGGACCATCATCAAGCAAAGAGGCGTCGATGTGGACGCTCCGGTGACGCCAGAACTTCTAGAGACCATCTTCTACGAAGGCACACGTCTCCACGATGGGGCTGTGATCATCAAGGACGATAAAATTGCGCGGGCTGCCGTTTTCTTCCAATCCACGGCAAGACCCTTAACGGGGAAATATGGATCGCGTCACCAAGCGGCGCTTGGCATTAGCGAAAATAGCGACTCGGTCACTATCGTCGTAAGCGAAGAAACCGGTCGCATCTCGATTGCTTTCCAAGGCGAATTGACGCCAGTCACCCCCGACAACTTCCTTCGTATCTTTGAAGACGATATGGCCTACGAGCCCGATCTCCCAACTGTGGAAAATAGCTCTTCGCCTATTAACGACTAATTCTTTTTGGTAACGACAAGATTGATGAGCTCCACGCCTACTTTTTTGTAGGCGTTTTCTACTTTCTTTCGAATCTCGGTGTTCTTCGGAGAGGATTTGACGCTTGCTTTAAGGATTTTCTTGAGGCTTTTTTTCGCATTAAAAAGCCTTTTTGGATCACGAATGATGAGATGGGCCGTTAGCATCTTTCCATCGGCCATTGTCCAACGAATGCTAAAAGGCCCCTTTTTAAAGGATTTGGAGATTTTATCACGCCAAGGGAAGCTATAATGCCAACCTTCATCCCATATGGTCTTTAACTTTCCTCTTTTGGAAACGAAAACAAATTGATTCTTTTTGACGTAGGTGAATCCAGTTAAGGCAAAAAGAAGAATAGCCCCTAAAAGGGCGAAGGTGAGACGGAGAATGAATAAAGTGGTGGCGTCCATTGCTTTTTTATCATATAAGCGTTCACAAATTTCTTCTAGTCATAAAGGAATTCGCTTTGAAATCTTGGAAGAGGCTATAAAATAGCCTTTAATAGTAAAGAGAGGAGAAACACTATGCCTACACCTCATATCGAAGCTCAAAATGGCGACTTCGCCAAAGTGGTCTTGATGCCAGGCGATCCCAAACGTGCCGAATGGATTGCCAAAACCTACTTGAAAGACGCGAAACTCATTTCGAGCGTCCGCGGTATCTTGGCTTTTACTGGCAAAGCGCCAGACGGTTCTTTGATCTCGGTTATGGCAAGCGGCATGGGCATGCCTTCCATAGGCATTTATTGCCATGAACTCTTCACTTCCTATGGCGTGGAGGCGATTATTCGGATTGGGACCATGGGAACCTATCAGCCGAATGTCAACCTAAAGGACGTCATATTGGCGGAAGGGGCTTGCACGGATAGCAATTGGATGGGGCAGCATAACCTCTATGGCGGCACTTATAGCGCTATCGCGGATTTCTCTTTGCTCTCAAGCGCGGCTCGTATTGCCCATGAAGCGAAAATTCCTTATCACGTTGGCAATATCTTAAGCGCCGACGTGTTCTATGATTATCGCCCAGAAGCTTGGAAGAAATGGGCCAATCTCGGTGTGCTAGGGGTGGAGATGGAAAGCTACGCTTTATATGCCGAAGCGGCTCTTTTAAAGAAACGCGCCCTAACGATTTGCACGGTGAGCGATTCCTTTGTCGAATCCAACAAACAACTTTCCTCCAAGGAAAGACAAGAAGGGCTTAGCCAAATGGTTGAGCTTGCGATTTTGGTCGCAGAAAGCTATAACGAATGCCTCGCGAAGTAAAAACCACCATCTTTGTTGTTTTATGCGTTCTCTTGGCGCTTCTTTTCGCTGCTCTTTTCTTTTATAAACCGCTTCGAAAACTCTATTTCCATCATCGTCCGAAAGAGTTCTTCTATCGCAAGATTATGAAAGTCGTTCGGAATGGCGATTATTATCTTTTAAACGACTTGAAACTCTCTCTTGGCGGAGGGCAAAGCGCTCTCATAGACCACCTTGTGGGCGGAGATAAATACATCTATGTCTTTATGGATTTTTATTGCGAAGGCGCTTTGAGCGCTTCGCCGACGGATTCTAAATGGATCTATTATCGGAAAGATGGCAAAAAGACCGTCATCCAAAATCCTTTGATTGTGGCAAAAAACGCCCTTATCCGCTTGACCATGCAAACGGGCATCAACAATTCCTACCTTGTGGGGGCGGTTCTTATCAATGACGATTGCTTTGTGAATTCCTTCCAAAATAACGATAACGACATCCAACTTGTTCCACTCGGGAAATTGCAAAAGATGGTGGACGCTTATGAATCGCGTCCTTTGCAGCCTTTCGCCCCCAAAGAGCTACGGCAAGTCATCCATGATCTTTATGAGTTGAATGCGAAGAAAGAAGAAGAATGAAAGATAAAAACCAACTGAAGTCCTCAAGCACCCTTTTCGGACTTGCCTTAAAAACTTCCAAGAATCTTTTCCCAAAAGTTCTTTCGCCTCTTTTTTTCACGTTGGCTTTATGGATAGCGGTGGCGGCGATTGGCTTTGTTTGGCCCTTGTCTTTGCTTTTTACCTTTCCTCTTTTGTTCGCTCCATCTTCTTTTGCCTTTCTTTTGAGCGTGAACGCATTAAACATGGGTCAAGAAGCGACGCCTTCCTCTTATTTCCTTTTTTTCATGCGTTTCTTTTCCAGAGACGTCTTTGGCTCTTATCGTCTTTTAAGGAATTTCTTTTTGTCTTTGCTTTTAAGCCTTTTTCTTTCCTTTCTTTTCGGACTTCTTTATGTAAAAGGCGCTTCCTTTGCTGACGCTTCCTTCATGGAATCCTTTGACACCTTTTTGGAGTATCAAAAGACTTCGAATCTCGAAGCTCTTCAAAAGTTGATGGAGACGGATTTGCATCTTCTTCGTTTTAGGTTCTATCTCTCTGTTTTCTTTTTGTCTTCCTTTTGCCTTATCTATCTTCACCTTTTCCTTCGAAGTGGCATTATCCCTCTTATCTTAAGGGGATCTGGCTCTTTTCCGTATCGGGTCCGTTTGGCGGTCTATTCCTTGGCTCTTCGGCAGAAAGGCGTCCGTTACAACGCTCACTATTATGGCGCGATGCTGCCTCTTTATCTTTTCATAATGGCCTTCTTCGTTTTGGGGGAGTACGTCTCTTCCTTATTCTTAGAAGACGTTCTCAGCCAGTCGATCGTTATTTTGATGGGTGGTGTCAGCGGGGCTCTTTTAGGCCTTCTTCTCGTTTTGCCATTTTACGATGAAGTGCTTTATGGCTTAGCGGGGAGATATGAAGTCTTATTTAACAAAACTTCCCTTCTTATAAGCGAGGAAGCCCTTCATCAATTCGCCACCATGAAAAGCGAAGCGGACAATCAAATGAAGATGGCTGAAAAAAACATTGAGCGGGTGAAGAAACTAATGGAAGAAGCGAGCAAAGACAATGAAGATGAATCCTCGTCTTCAAAGGAAGAAAAGCAAAGCGAAAAAAACGAAGGTTCTGACGATGAGCATAACTCCTGACGGAGCCATAAAAAACAAAAACCCCGGCAAAACCGGGGTGTTTTTTTAAATGGAGCAAGTGACGGGAATCGAACCCGCGTGTTAACCTTGGCAAGGTTACGTTCTACCATTGAACTACACCTGCGTCGTTTGGCGCGTTAGTAATTATAGGGAGTCCATTTTGCTCTTGCAAGAGGAATCGAACATTCTTTTCGTGAAGTTCCT
>DJRQ01000022.1:16147-26562 GCA_002440125.1 Caryophanales bacterium UBA6356
GAGATTTTTAATCCGCTTCGTTGCTCTCGTCTTGAGATTCTCAAAGCGCGAACGCTCTTTTGAGGCATGGAAACGAAATTTCAACGATTCTTCTTCGAAGAAAACATTGCTTCTAATGGATTTATAAATCGCTCATCGATATAATTTGAGGCGTCTAAGTAAGGAGTTTTTATGGCGACTACTATCGATCTTGCGAATCGTCTCTTCCCTGAAGTCAAAGAGACGGTGGATGATTTAGAGAAACGTTTTCCCAAGAGGAACCTTTCAAAAGGAGCGGAAGTGACTCGTTTTGCCCCCTCTCCCACCGGTTTTCTTCATACTGGTTCTTTGTTTACTGCTTATTTGGCCTACCGCTTAGCAAAACAATCCAATGGCGTCTATATGTTCCGCTTGGAGGATACGGACACCAAAAGAACAATCGCCGGTGCAGCCGACGATCTTATTGTTCAACTTGCCAAATTTGGCATCGTGGCGGATGAAGGCTATTTCCCTGAAGGCGACAAAGGCGTTTACGGTCCTTACCAACAAAGCAAACGCGCGGATATCTATAAAGTCGTCATCAAGAAACTTTTGATGGAAGGCAAAGCGTATCCTGATTTTTGTAGCAGCGAAGACCTTGCCAAAATCCGTGCTTTCCAAGAAGCCAATAAGATTCTTCCTGGATATTATGGGAAGTATGCTCGCGACCGCAATCTGACGGTTGATGAGCAAATGCAAAAACTCGATGAAGGAGCGCCTTGGGTTATTCGTTTCAAATCCCATGGCGATCACGATAAGAAGACTTCCTTTGTGGATGCCATTCGAGGCAAAATCGAGCTTCAAGACAACGATGTCGATGTCGTCATCTATAAATCCGATGGGCTACCGACTTATCATTTCGCTCATGTTGTGGACGATCATTTCATGCGTACGACAACGGTCACTCGTGGTGAAGAATGGATTCCTTCGACGCCTGTTCACCTAGAGCTTTTTAAAGCGCTTGGCTGGGAACACCCAACCTACGCTCATTTGCCCGTCATCATGAAATTGGATCATGGGAACAAACGGAAGCTTTCGAAACGGAAAGATCCCGAAGCGGCCGTATCTTACTTCTTGAAAGCGGGCTATCCGCAAAAAGGGCTTCTCGTTTATTTGATGTCCATCGCCAATAGCAACTTCGAGGAGTGGACGATCGAACATAAGAGCTTAGACGTTGAGAATTTCAAATTCACTTTCGAAAAGATGTCTTTGGATGGCGCTTTGTTTGACGAAGATAAGCTCAATTACTTCTCAAAGGAAACAATCGCGAGCGAAAAAGCGGATACCCTCCTTCCAAAGGTTCTCACATGGGCCAAAGAGTATCAGCCGGAATTCGCCGCGAAAATCGAACGGGATCCAGCTTATTTCGCTAAGATTCTTAATATTGAAAAAGATCGCCCGAACCCTCGCAAAGACTATTGCAAATATAGCGACATCGAGCCGATGAGCGCTTTCTTTTTCGATGATGATTTCGCAAAAATCACTGCTAATCCTCTTCCTTTTAATGAAAAGTACGACAAGGAATTCCTCAAAACGTTCTTGGCTGCTTTAGGAAAAGGAATGCTTTTTGACGTGGATGAGCCCACTTGGTGGAACAGCGTTAAGGAGATCGCAAAAACCAATGGTTTCGCTTTGTCGAACAAAGAGTTCAAAGCCAATCCAGATGCTTTCAAAGGCAACGTAAGCGACGCTGCCGAAATTCTTCGCATCGCTTTGACGGGTTCCAAACAATCGCCGAATCTCCATGAAGTCATTGATATTCTTGGAAAAGAACGCGTTTTGAGACGCTTAGAGACGGCGATTCGATAATGTTTCTTAAATAGAAGGGGGTTGCTATTATGGCACAAACAAATAAATCTAAAATTTCGGTGGCGCATGCTTTATTTCTCGTTTCGGGAATTACGCTTCTTGTCTATTATCTTCTTTCCCAAGGCGTTCCCTCCATCGGGAACGATTTGGGGTCTTTGATGAAGTTCATCGTTGAGATTTTTGTTCTCGTCCTTCTTATTGGTTTTTATTTCTTCTTCCTTTTTGAGGGCAAGAATTGCGAAGGAACGGTGAAGTCTATCGCTCCGTCTTTGCTGATTCTTATTGTCGTTGGCTCTTACTCGATGAATTTTGGAAGTGCGGAAGCCAATGCCGTTATCTCTGGCATTGCCTCGATGTTCTATCTCTTGATTATCGTCTGTGGCTTTGTCTTTCTCTTTATAAGGAATAAACTCGTCGGCATGGTTTTTGCATTCTCCAATGTGATTTACGCGTTCTTTGTGACGCTTTCTTATATCATTGTTTTGATTATTTCCCTTGTGAATGGCGGCTCTTTCAGCCTTGCGAAGATGTTCGAGACTCTTTTCTATGTCATCTCTTTAGGCCTTCTTTTTGTGGGCGGATATCTTATAACCAAGAACAAGGATTGGTCGTTGAACCGTTAGATCTCCTATCTTCAAGCGACTATTGAAAAGATATACCGGCAAGGAAGTCTCTTTTATTTGCCTAAGGCTTCTATCCGAGATTGCAAATAATCGAGATAAGTGCTTAAATACGTGAGCCGGCCCTGTGGTCAAGCGGCTAAGACGCAACCCTCTCAAGGTTGAATCCCGGGTTCGATTCCCGGCTGGGTCACCATTCGACTATAATTCGAACTCGTACGCTATCACGCCGTACGGGTTCGTTTTTCATTACTACCTCAAGAAGCGTTTCAAAGACTGGTTTGTCCTTCATGAATTGCCAGGAAATCCCGTAAAACGCGGTCATAATCAGAAAAATCCTCAGAAGAAGAAATAATCTTTGACTGAGGATTTTCTTTTTTTGCTACGTCAGTCTTTGTGAAAAGTTCGAATCTCCCAGGATGTGTTTGCTTCCCCTTTAAGAGATATAATTTCGTGGAACTCCTTTGTTTTGATTCAGCACTAGAATGGAAGAGACCCCTGCAGCCGCGTATGCGATGCCTGTTACAAAAGCGGCGGCAAACAGTGGAAAAATTTTGAGTTTTTTCTCGTCGGTTTTATGATTCACGAAAGCAATCCCCGTGATGAGAGACGCGAACATTGCTATGACCATGCATGTCAAAAACCAGTATGACATCCTTGCGAATGCTGAAGGTCTTAATTAATTTAATTTTGCGAAAATAAACTAGAATAATATCGAAGCTACTTTTTGAGACTCAATATCTCTTATAAAGCGAACATATCAAGAGAGGCTTGTTTGACGATTGATAGACTTATTTTTATAATTTAAGCGATGGTGCTAAATGCCCTTGGATGCTTTTTTGCATCGACGGGTAACCTTGAAGGTGCATTCCATCGAGCCTCGTATGTTGTGGTTCGTGATGCTCTTCACGGGCCATTTTTTCATAGGGGGTAGCATATGAAAAACATAATTGCCATTATCGCGACAAAGAACCGAATATCTCTATTTGAAAAGACCGCTAATTCGATATTCAGGCAAATCAAAAATCCTACACTTACTATAGTCGCTTCCGACTCCTCAGATGAAAATTATGAGATTGAGAAATCTATATGTGCCAAATATGGATTTATCATTATCAGGGATGAATATGAACACAATTACGCCGGTAATCTCAATTCCGCCATTGATTTCATAATCAGAGAATATGTGATAAACGGATTGGTAGATCCGAAAGAAACATTCTTGGCCTTCCTAGACGACGATGATGTTTGGGAGAGGGATTATTTGCAAGAGTGCTCTGAAAGAATCGAACCTGGAATAGATTTCATTGTGGCCGGGCTTTTTTACAAAACCGACGAGAAAGAATTCCCTCTATCCGTCCCTCATCGCTTCGATACGAAGAGCTTCTTGATTTCAAATCCCCATGTTCAAGGATCCAACACCTTCGTAAGATTTAGCTCTGTTTTGGAGGCTGGATGTTTTGACGAAAACATGAGTTCGACCACGGACCGCGATATCTTCACAAGGCTTTTGATGCTTAATCCCGGATATTCTGTAATTGAAAAATGTCTCGTTAAGGTGGACGCTGGCAAAGAGCGTCCTAGGCTCACTACGAATAGAGTCGGGAAAAAAGAGAGCCTTTCAAAGTTCTATTCGAAATATGGCGGTATCATGACAGAAAATGAGAAGAAGAGATTCTGCGAAAGGGCTAATAGATTCTGCGAGTTTGACTTGAAAAGCTTGGGTAGTTGCCTTGGAGGGCACATGGAACAGAGCGTTTCTATGGCCGGGGAAACGCGCACTAATGTTTTCAGGGGGAGAATCGTATTCTCTTTCATTGCCATCAACGAAGAATTGGCTATCCGCCTTTTGAAGCAGATAGCCGCCCAGTCTTATGAGAACAAGTCGGTTGTCGCTTTCTTGAATTACAGTTCCGACAACGAATACGAAAAGGTTGAAGATTTCCTTTCATCTATCAAAGTTAAGCATTATATTGCCGGTCTCGAAGATGCCAAAGCCGTAGCCGAAAGCGGAGTGTTCCCAGAGTGCAATATGGACTTTGGCGGTTTATGCAACGAGATCAAAGACATCGGAGCGGCTAGGACAATATTGAATCGCATCGTAAAAGAACACAGCTCCGATGGAGATGCCATTTGGATATTGGATGACGATATGGAATTTGAAAACATCTGTTTCGAAGCGCCTGGAGAATTCAAACGAGGTAATGTATCTGCCAAGAAAATAGTCGAAAGATACATCGGCAAGTGCGACGCGGTAGTAGGGAGTTATTCAGGGGACGCCCCTTTACCAGCTCTCTCGACGATAAGGTGCTCTTTGCTCGACTATGTTTACGCGAAACGACTGAACAAGAACGACATCTACGATGCTTCCATTTACCGCCTTCGCGACTATTACTATTCGCTAACGGATGCCACCCATCGTCATTTGGAGACCCCGTTAAAGATACCAAGCGGCAGCTCTTTGGAAGACATAATGTCGGGGAAAGCCGTCAGCAGACCCCTTTATGAGAAATCCGATGAGGAGTTCGACCCTTACAGCAGGGGAGGGAACACCATAGTTTTCAACAGGAGAATGTTGGATATACCGAATGTTTCCATAACCATGGGAGGAGTCATGGCTAGAAGGGGAGATTATTTTTGGATTCAGCTTGCTAAGGAAAGCGGGTTCAAGGTGATCGGCTCTTCCTTCTCGATTCGTCAGAATAGGCCTATAACCACCTTCGATTATGAAAAGGAAGTCGAGAAATCCATCAAAGACCTCATAGGATCCTCCTTCACGAAGGCGTATGCTTCGCTCCAAAGCAAGACGAGAACAGCTTTCCTTTCTTCGTTCACCAATCAATACAAAGAACGCCTTGCGAGGATAATTGCTGACTACCGTAGGATAATCGGACTTCTAAAGATTCTTGAAGACTGCGAATATTCCAAGCACTTCAACGATAACGGGCTTAAAGATTATGTGAGAAGGGCCAAGAAATACCTTGAGCCTTCCCTGGTGGAGTCTTCCTTCGACGGAATGCTTTCCATTAGAAATTCTTACCTGAATTTTCTTAAAGCCAAAGATGCCAAGAAGGAACTTGAATCGCTAAAGGGAGCAAAGAACTATAGGATCCTAGGCATCGGAAGCGAGGGAATCGTCTTCACGGACGAAAATAAGGTGTTCAAGGCACTTCCGTCCTCATCCGACGTTTCCGTTTACCTCGAATGTGGCAAAGAGATGGGTTCCTGCGAAGAGCTTTACGAGATTGAGGTGCTGGAGGGAAAAAACTTCAAATTCCTATGTCATTGGTATGACTCGTCTTGCGAGCGCTATATTGGCGGTCACACTTTGGAATTGGCCAATTTGCTTAGGTTCTTGAGAGACCATGGCTTGGTTTTGACTAATATAAAGAAAGATAACTTCCTCGTGGTCGATGGCCATTTGAAATACATTGACTATGGAAAGAGCATCGAACGATTTAGTCTCACTAAATTTCAAAGAAGCGTAGAAAGGGGATACCAGATGCTTAGATACACCAATCTTTCGAAACCTGAATTTAGGCAAATGATTTCAATGACTTACCTCGGTGAGGACGCCGGTCTAAATTACGGAATTGCTTCTTTCGAACGACTGATCGAGAAAAGATACAAGGAGCAAGAGCATGACCCTATAGCTTTTAGAATAATCAAAGAGACTAATCCTAGAACGTTTCTCGATTACGGTGCTGGCAAGTGCAAGATTGCGAACAATCTACCCGATAGCATTGAACGTAGCGTTTACGACATAGATAAAAAGACACTTCGCGAGCGCGCTAAAGCTGGAATTCGAATTATTGAAAACATCGACTCTCTCTCGGAAAAATTCGATTTCATAAATTGCAATTTGGTCCTTTGCTGCACGGACAGAAAGACGAACGAATACATCCTCCGCAAGATTCATACCTTGCTAAAGGATGACGGGACGGCTTTGATAAGCATTTGCAATCCCTTTTTCGAAGATGTGGATAAAACTGAAACGAGGAGATCCGGCTATCATGGCGGGTATTCTGATTCATTAGGATATCGAAAAGGTGACATATTTGCCAGCAGGGTTGAATATCATCGCCCGTTTGCATATTACGAGAGGATGCTGGGTAAATCCGGCTTTCGAATCGAGAAGGTTATTGAGGATTTTGGGGTCGATATCGATACTTTAGACGAGATAGGCGAGCATATCTTTTTCGTCTGCAAGAAAAAGCTGGTTAAAGACATGCCGGACTGCACCTTGTTGATCAAGGCCAATCCCATGGAATATGGAAGCATATATAGAAATGTCTCCCATATCGTTAGACAACTGGAGAAGAACTCCACCTTTGCTGAAGTTCTGCTTTCTGTCGACCCGATGGTGGGAAAGAAGCCAAGAAGATACGCGGACGATGATTTGCTGTCTTTTAGAAGCGAGGTCAAAAAGCTCCAAAGCGATGGTTTCATCGATCGCGTCGTCGAATCGGATGAATCCAACAAAAAATCTATTTTTTCAAAATACTTCGACGCTGTTGCCACGGAATCGCATAGCTTAAATGGACAGCAGATCTTCGCCACTTTGTCTGGTTTCGAAGCGGTCAAGACCAAATATGTGCTTCAAACCGACTCGGACATACTTTATTTTAACGAAGGGCGGGGATCCGTATTTGAAGCTTTGGAAGATATGAAGGAAACAAATGCTTTGACTCTCTCGTTGAGCATTTGTCACAGCGAAGAAGGACCCGCCGTTTTTGGTGGTAGGACTGAAGTCCGCTCTTGTCTTCTCGACCTCGAAAAGCTCAAGGAGAAACTCCCTTTGCATAACGCTGTTGTCGATAATCGCTATGTCTTGCCATGGCATAGGTCCTTGGACGAGAAGATTGACGAGAGCGAAAGCGTGAGACTGTTTTCAAGTAGCCTCTTCTTCGTGCATCCGGAGAATGAATCCAAGAAAATTCCTAATCTCGTTTCTTACGCGAGGGAATCTTTGGAGGATGGGCGTGTCCCTTCTGAGCAGGTTGATCTAGTGAATCTATGCGAGAACAAAGCTCGTTGGGCAAACCTATGCGACAACGGCATGGTGCTTTTTGTTAGAGGGAGGAATACTTCTCCGACAAAGCTCCACCGGCTATTCGTTTCAATCAAAGCGCAGTCTTTCAAGGATTTCACGATGGTATACGCAGACGATGCCTCCGAACCGATCTCTAGCGAATATGCCAGATTTCAAATTAAATATGATATGTTTTTTAAGGACAAAACCATTTTCGTGCCTAACGATATCAGCGTTGGATCTCTCGCTAACTTCGATTATTTCTATAGGAACATAGCCGTGAATCCAGACTCCATTATCGTCAACGTGGACAATGACGATTGCCTGTTCGACGTCGACGCTCTGCTTAAGATAAAAAAGGAATTTGACTGTGGAGCGGACGTGACCGTCGGAAGCTGTCTGAGGTTAGATAAGCCACTCAAGAGGTATCACGTGGAATCTTTCAAGGAGTGCTGGAAGAGGAATGGGGACAATATCTGGCTGCATCCCAAATGCTTCAAACGCTACCTCTGCAATTGGATACAGGACGGATTGATTAGAGACGGAAAATTCATTGGTGTCTCAACCGATTATGCCATCATGCTCCCTATAGTTGAACATGCCGAGAACCCTAGGCAAATTAAGAATCTAATTTATCTTTTTGACCCCTCAAAGGAGAACTCGACCAAGATTTTGAAATACGGTGAAGGGAAACCGCTCGAAATGAGAAGGTTCCTGCTTGAAAGGGGAAGGAAGGATCACGAGAAAAAAGTGGTCGCTGTGATCGGCGATGGAAACATATTGCCGGAATCGGAGGAATATAAGGCTGCAAAGTCCCTTGGAAGAGCGCTTGTAGACTCAGGATACAAAGTCCAGACCGGAGGGCTGGGCGGTGTTATGGAGGCCGCTCTGGCCGGCGCGAAGGAGTCAGAACGATATGTCCATGGGACAACAATCGCAGTAATTCCTTCAAAAGACGCAAATGACGCCAACGAATACGCTGACGTCGTTGTCCCGACGGGCCTAGATATCATGAGAAATTCGAAGGTCGTGGACGCCAACGCTGTTGTAGTTATAGGCGGAGGTGCCGGAACTTTATCCGAGATTTCCATTGCATGGCAGAAATTCAAGCTTATCATCGCTCTCAAAGGGTTTGGCGGATGGGCTGATAAGCTTGCCGGCAAGCCTCTCGACAGTAGGGTTAGGTATCCGAAGGTGGAAAAGGACTCTATCTACGGAGTTATGACCATAGAAGAAGTGCTACGCTTGCTGGAATTGAATATAGATAAATACGACCGAAAACATTCAGCGATAAAATGGAGGAAAAACAAATGAAGATTGGGATTATTGGATACGGCCATGTTGGCACTGCTATGGGAGCCTTATTTAAAGATGCCGTTGTTTACGACAAATACAAAGGGAACGGCACGAAGGAAGAAATCAACGGATGTGATGTGGCTTTCGTCTGCGTCCCGACTCCGATGAAGAAAGACGGAAGTTGTGATACGAGTTCCGTTGAAGAGGTGATTGGATGGTGCTCATGCAAACTCCTAATTCTTAGGTCGACCGTAAGGATTGGATTTACTAGAGAAATGGCGGAAAAGCATCACAGGATGATTGTTTTTCAGCCGGAATACTATGGGGAAACCGCTGCTCATCCATTTGCCGACCTTTCCGATAGGAGCTGGCTTTCTTTTGGTGGGGCCCCCGAGGCCATTGATATGGCGATAAAAGCATATCAAGGAGTCGTTAATTCTAATGTCCGCATATACCAAGCCCCGAGCGATGAGGTAGAGATGGCTAAGTATATGGAAAACACCTATCTAGCGACCAAGGTAATTTTTTGTAATGAGATGTATGGCGTTTGCAAAAAACTTGGACTCAATTACAACGTAATCAGAGAAATATGGACGGCTGATCCGAGAATCGGAACGAGCCATACATTCGTTTATGATGATAAGCCGGGGTATGGCGGAAGCTGTTTGCCCAAGGATATATCGTCCTTGAGAAAACAAGGAGTGGATGCTGGTTGTGATATGACTCTTATAGACGCCGTTATAAAAAAGAACTCTATTCTGAAAGATAAGTAGGACAATATTCAAATGGTCGGAGTGACTGACAAAAAAGCCACAATTAAAATGTTGAAAAATAGTGACACCCAATTCCTCCTTTCAATGCAGAGAACAGACAGTCCAACAAATCCGATTAGCAGAGTGATAAGTGGGAATGGGGTAGTCTCAAACATGGCAAAATCGATAGACCCGACAACTGTATAGGCGATGTCTATTATCAAAGCGATAGTGAGTAACGGGGTTACTTTGAACTTTCTCCCATCGTTTTTATGATTCACGAAAACTATCCCCGCGATGGGGATGCGAACATGGCGATGATTATGCAGGTCAAAAGCCAGTAAGGGATCTTTACAAAAACCGAATCATCGCTGATCTCGTTTATTGACAACCCTATGATCTCAGGCATAAGCAACAATAGGCCATATCCTATGTAATAGGGGTTCGGGCCGTATCGGAACATCTCGTATCTCCTGACGTCTAACTCATCCATCTATAGTCTCCTTCGTTTATACCTTATTATACCATAAATATATCTTAAAAGATATTGCTTTATATCCTAATAAGAGTATATACTATATCCAATGAATGATAGGAGGGACGTACATATGGAAAAGACGATCGGACAGAAGCTCAAGGAACTCAGGGAGAACGCAGGCATATCCCAAGCCAAGCTCGGGAAGATGCTCGGGTGCACCCAGAACTCCGTGTTCAAGTACGAGTCGGACATCAACTTCCCTCCGAAGAAGATACTCATCGGATACGCGGATTACTTCAATTTCTCTTTGGACTGGCTTTTTGGGAGATGCCCAAACATGGAAGGAAAGCTCTATAGCGGAGTCAATTTCGACAAGGAATCCGAGATAAGGGAGCTCGCCGACAGCATGT
>DJRQ01000021.1 GCA_002440125.1 Caryophanales bacterium UBA6356
TGACAGTTAGAAAAAACGATAGAAATGCCTTTTCGACATTAATAGTCTTGGTAGTTGAAGTCATCGACAAATTTGTATTTATCCCCGACGGCTTTCTTGACCATTGCAGAGAATTTGATGAGGTTTTGCTTGAATTCTTTCCGTTCCGCTTCTGTTTTGAAACCAATACCTGTAAATTCTTTTTCAGTATTGATGTATTGACTGTCGAATTCCGTTCGGATTTTATTCATCAAGTCGACCAACTCCTTATTATCTTCAAGCTCCTCCGGAAGACCTGGGGTGGAAGCAATTCCGTCTTCTTCATATACCCATACAGGGTCACAACTCCACTCTAATGATAATCTTATTGTCTTCATTGTTTATTCTCCTTTTTGATTTTTGTGGTAAAATTTGCACCTACAATATAACCATTATTAGATGTTGAAACCGCTAGGTAAATTGTCTTGCCTTTATGATTATACTCGAATACATCTCTAGGTTCTTTATGATTGCCTTGTATTCCAACTTTGCTGCCTTTCGTTATGACATCTATTACAAATTTAGGAACTTCATTTTTAGGGATGCCAAGTGAGGAGAATTCTTTTGAATGTTTTTCCCAAATGTGTGCCAAACCCGATGGCTTATCAGTTAGTTTGCCTTCTTCAATCCAGACTATCTTTCCGTTCGGCATTTTCCCGATATTCAAGACCTTGTCGGGAGATATTTTTAAACCTTGGTTTTGAACGTTCTGAATCAGTTCGTTCCCTTCTTCGCTTAAACGTGGGTTCAGCAAAGAATTGAGAGTCTGATCGATCTCCTTGACTTCATCGACCTCTTTGCTGCCTTTGGTGCCTGCGAAAAGTCCGCTATTTGGCTTGCTCATCTCGCCACCTCCTCAAATCTTTGCTGGTCCTGGCTTCATACGCATAAACCGCAACATCCATATCCGATATCGCTTTTCTAATTTCGTCTGGTAAGAACCCATAAACGATAAGAGATTTGGGACGTTTTAGTTGAATAAAGTTTATAATCCATTTTATGAAAACCTTCCGATTCCTTTTCTCCCGGAGCCCGGAGGCCACGGTCCCTATTGCGACCATGGATTCGCCGTCGCGTATTCCGTCGAAACAATATTCGTAATCGGAGGAGAAATCGGCCCGGCAGTTCACGATGACGTTTTTGTGACATAATTCCCCATACCAATGGCCGAACGCGTTCATTCTGTAATAGTTCCATCGCTTGAGCGGATCGGGGAAGTCCTGATAGGTCGAGAAATCGGGTGCGATGATTCCGGCGAAGTGCTTTAATGCATCGTAAGCTTTCTTTGGATAGGCCCAAACGCCCTTCTTCCCGTCGAATCCGACGTCATGCTGGTAAAAGCAGACATAAGAATCTGAGGAGAAATTCTCTTCTCCTTTGTGTTTGCTTAGGATCGTGATCGCCTCCGAATAGGTGATGATTTCCTTCGGAACTGTGGTGGCCGTGGTAGGACAAATGGGAATGTCGTGTTCGGAGAATACGGCGTCTTTGACCATATAGGCGTTCCAGATGTCCTTGCAGCCGGCTTTAACTTTCGTAGTCATATGTGAATGACTCCTTTCCGCACTTTTTCGTGCTTTTGAACCCATTTTAGTCGGTTCTTTTTCCGTTCTCTTCCAGTGCGTTTCCGATTGAAAACTGGAAAAACTGGAAAACCGGTTGTAAAACTTTGTTTATTCGTGCTCTTTCAACTAAAATATTAAGGAAACCAGTAACTTATATATGAGATTTATTGATATTGTCGGCATAATCAAGACGTGTTCGCCTGACTTAAGAAAGACCGACATCGTAGATGGCCTTCTCCATCCAATCGCCGAGAGATTTCATCTTAGAAATCAAAAAGGCAATGAGTTTGACTTCCTGCAATCAAATAGGGTAAGTGAGCTTCTGACTTCCGATAAGCTTCCAGAATGTCTGATTCTTACTTTTAAGCAACCAAACTTCACCAAAGTTGTCGCCGAAGCCGTGGAGAGGTTTATCAGTGACTATTATCAATTGATAAAACTGGATAGCGCCTTTGAGAGTATATGCCGGGTCCGTGAATGCAAACCAAGTATATATAATGGCGACGATGAGGAAAGATTCCGCAAGGCTTTGGTCGATTGTCTGAATGATTATTTCTCGCGAAAGTACGAAAATCTTGATATGAAGGCCAATCCTTCCGTCTCCAAGCCCGTCAAAACTTCCCTTTTTGTGACTTTAATCGAAGGCGTCATAAACGTTGGCGATTCCGCGAACATGCCGAAAAGGATCCTAAAGCCCTATAAGCTGGAGCAAAAACTCGATTTGAACGAAATCGATGGGGCCCTAAGGGAAAAAATAGAGCATTATTTTGATAATTATTTCGACAAGATCGAGTTTGCTCTCCGCCAGCTTTCCCTGAAGGATCCGAATATCAGCAATAGATTCCTCTTGAAGATGGCAAATCTTTACCTTGGCTTCCGGGTGGAATACAACATCCCTTCCACAAATCATGGCCTCATCATCAAAAACGCCCAGGCAATCATGGATTACGTCAAGATGAAAATACTTTCGTCCGTAGAAAGTTCGCCGATAGAAAACGCCTATGAGGAGGAAATAGGTGATTATGCTTTTGGGCTAGTTGTTTACGCCTTCTACGAATGCAAGGTCCTCATACCAATGGAGAACGAAGAATGGTAATTAACTTCTACGACAGGCCAAGCTCATCCATTTTCTATACGGCGGCCAAACTTTATAAGCACATCAAAATCACCGGTTTTGATTTCGATGAGGCGTATTCTTATTTCATCGGTCACATAAACGAGAATCCGGCATTGTTTTACTATTCTCTCGATTGGCTGTTCCTACTTGGCAGGGTAAGGAAAGACGAGAAAGGGAGCTTCCTATGCGATTGAAAAGCTTATCCATTTTCTCTGAAGAGGATGGAACGGAAATAAGGAATGTTCGGTTCAATGAGAAAGGCGTCTCCCTCATCTTGGACGCCGATTCAAAAATCGGCAAATCGGGCAACAGCATAGGAAAATCTACGTTCATCAACATCATCGATTTATGCCTTGGCGCAAATGACGTCAAAAAGATTTACAAGGACAAAGAGACGGGCGAGGATGAGAGAATCAAATCCTTCCTTTCCGAGAAAAAGGTCAATGCCACGCTGACGATTACTGACGATAATGGCAGTCAGCACTCTCTCAGGCGCGGATTCTATGACAAGGCGCCATTCTATATCGATGGTTCAGAAATCAAGAATCTTGCTTCCTACAAGAAAAAGCTTGAAGAACTGATTTTCAAGGATTGCACCAATATTTCTATCCGCAACCTTATCCCGTTTTTCATTAGGTTGGATGCCTCGGAAAACAAAATGTTTTCATATCTGGATCATAGCAGCGTCTCAGATTTGGACTACAGGGAATTCTATGACTATTTCTTCGGGGTGAGCAAAGGCGGCAATCGATATCAGCTCCAAAAGAAGATTAAATCCAAGAAAAAAGACAGGGAAAGTATTCTTAAAAAATACAAAGTCAAAACCTTGGAAGATCTTTCCAAACTCATTGATGACAAAGAAAGGGGAATAGTCAAATTATCGTCGGCCGTAAAGAGCGATGAAATAGTCACCGGTTTTAACAATGAGAGCAAGAATTCAGATCTTGAATCAAGAATTAATGGCCTTGCTCAGAAATTCAGCAACCTTTCTTCGGAAATCAGGGTTTACGAAGACAAAATATCCGAGGAAAAGAAGAATATAGGCGACATCGACGAATCGGCACTTGAGATGCTTTATCAAGACGCCAAAGCCGCGCTCCCAGGACTAAAAACCGAATTCGCTGATTTCATTTCGTTCCATAACGCGATGGCAAACAACAGGATTGAGCGTTACGTGGCTAAAGCCAATGAGCTCAAAAAGAAAATAGAATCCGTGAAGGCTGATCTTTGCGCTGCAAAGAAAGAATATGCCGACAAATTCGTGAATTACAAATACTCCATAAACGGTGTATCGAATTCAAAGGTGGACGATTTGGTCAATATAAAAGTCGACGTCGAAGAACTAAAAAGAGATAAGGATAGGTACAAAAAAGACACGGAGGAGATTGAAGCGTTAGAAAAGCAAATAGAGGAATCTAAGGCCGACGATGAAGAACTAATCAAGGTTCAGGAAAGGCTGAATGGATACTTCGAAGATATAACCACCAGAATACTCGGTGACCCGATTTCTCTGAAATTCGACAACGAGAAATTTCCCATTGGCATAGAAGGCGGGAACAAAGGCTCTGGCGACAAGAAAGCGCTGTCCTCATGCTTCGGCTTCTCCATGATTCGCCTCTTCGAATACTTCCATAGAGACCTTCCTTATTTCATGATTCAGGATTCGATCGAGAGAATTTCGGAAGCGACGCTTAGGAATCTTTTTGAATACGTTAACGAAAGTGACATTCAATATATTATCCCTGTTCTTAGAGATAAGATTAAATCAGTCGGGATAGATGAGGATAGAGTCGTTTTGGAATTGTCTCACAAAGAGAAATTGTTTAGGATTTAAGGAGTAGAATTAATTCAAGATCCTGTTTTCGGCACTTTTTCTGAATAAAAGATAAAGAATGCCGCGATTGCACCGCGCTTTTTCCTATGTTTAATCGCTAACTTTTTTCTTTCACGTCTATTTCTTTTTGCTTGCCCCTATCAAACCTCTCATCCTATTGATTTCATGGTGCTTGTAGGCCAGATTCAGATTCATCTTCTTTGATAGTTCCTTGATGTTCCGGTCCCAGTACAAGGTTTCGTAGGTCAGGCCGTCAAGCTCCCCGAATTCGTATTTCCTCAGCGATTGTTCCATTTCAAATGATGTGGAGCAAATTCGTAGTCAAACTCTCCGCCCTTAAAGTTTCTTGGGATGCTCAACGGCTTGCGTTTGAGCGTGTTACATCCGTCCATCCGCCGTCCGCTTTATTAATAGCAGTTTTGCTTTTGGTGGTCTGCTTTTCCATGTCGGAGTTGCTGGACCGCCAAGTCGAATTTAGGATGCCGCCGTGGAAGGGACCGCCTAGTTGCCATCTTTTTCCTTGCGCGCGTCGATTATAATGCTTTAAAAAATC
>DJRQ01000011.1 GCA_002440125.1 Caryophanales bacterium UBA6356
CTTTGAATAGTTAGCCTCCTAAAAACAAAAAAGGGCATGGAGAGTGGATTCTTCCACGGTGCCATCCCCATTCGTGAACCATTTCACGCGCTCAGAGCTATAACCCACAACGGGGAAGGTCTCCCTTCCGTTCTCCAAGGTGAATTCGCTTGCGTTTCTTTAGGACGGTTCCTCTTTTCGTCCCTCCCAAGGAAAGAAATAGGCAAGTTACTCTTCTTTTCAACGAACACCACTATTCTACAACCCTTCCAAAAAGATAGGTAGTCTTCTTCTTTGAAATCGACTAGACGCATAAAGAAAAAACGGAATCCCTTTTAAGAGACCCCGTTCCTTTTAAAAAGATTCACTAAGCTTTCTTTTTCTTGGAAAGACCTATGACCAAGAGAGCACCGCCTACCCCTAGGACGATAACGCCACCCATGATGCCAAGAACGACCCAAATAGTCGAATCGTTTTCACCTTCATAAGCCGATGGAGCATTCGATGAAGAAGAACCCGAAGTGCTTCCATTGGATTCCTTGGCTCCGCAACCCGAGCAAACGCCATTCACGTAGGTGTGTTCCTTGGTCGCTGGAATAACGCTCGGATCCTTTTTCTTATGGCAAACCTTGCATTCTTCTTGTTTTAGGCCCGTCTTGACGCAAGTCGGTTCCTTCAAAATAATTTCTTCATATTGATGTTTCGAAGGATCGCCAGGAAGAACGGTGAGGTTAAATTCTTCGTGGCAACAGGTACAAACGTCTTTGTCGTAGCCGTCTTGGCAAGTGGCATCTTGATGCTCGTGTTTGAGCTCATGCGCCAATTTGGCGGTGCGTTCCAGATAAACCGTTTTGCCACAATCGGTGCAAAGGAAGGTCTTGCCCCCAGCTTGGGTGCATGTTGCTTCGGTCACGTGAATATCCTTTTCCGTAGGCGTGATATGCGTATGCGAAAGAAGAGAAAGTTTCTTGAAAGCGAGGTATTTTTCGGTTGTCAGCTTGAGCTTCATCGAAGAGGTGCCTTCTGGAAGTTCAATAAAGCCATTCTCATCGGTAGAAATCTCTTTTTCGCCCACTAAAGCGGATACATTGAGATCTTCTTTTTTTCCATTGCACATGGAAAGAGAAAGCGCCAAAGTCCTCTTGCTTACGGCTATTTCCTTGCTTATCGCCGAAGAAGGCGCCTCTTCACTCCCATTAAGGCAAATCATCCAATCGGGTTTGGTGTCACTTCCCACGCCCGTTTCAAATCGCGTATCGAAGACAAGGCCATAGATATTCCCATCCCCTTCGAAAGTCCAATCGCTAGGAACGTATTCGGGGTTTCCACTAAAAGTACCGTAAGGGAAGACGTTGTCTCCGTATGTCGGTTCTGGGGTTACCAAAGTCGTGTTGGGATTATAGATGTTCCCGTCGCTATCGGTGACTTGGATGTTTTTGTAATAGGTCGTCCAGAAATAATAGCCTGGACCGTAAAATTGGAAGGTGTCTTTCGCCCCGGCCGTAAAGGTGTAGGTCCCTTTTTGCCAGCTGTCAGGGAGTTCTTGGTTCGAGATATTCTGTTTCTCGGCGCCATTATGATAAAGGAGGACGCTATTGACCCAACTTGCTCCCGAGAAACGATAGTCATAGCTCAGAGTGTACTCCTTGCCTAAGGTCAACCCCTTAGGAGAATATTCGAGGAAACCGCGTTGTTTCGAGGTTTCATTGTAGACGCCATTCGCCAAAACGAAAACGCTTGTGCCATCTGTTTGCTTGGCGATGTTGGTATTGGCAGTGCCAAGATTATAGCCTTCCGTATAGGCGCCTGAGAAAGTGCCGTTGGCAATATATTGCATCGGGTCATTCGCATCGAGCGAGACAAGGAACAACTCATCAATAAGGAAATGAGCGTAAGAAGTTATGGCTAAGCCAATCGAACCATTGCCTTCGACGCCTTTGAAATCGACGCTGAAAGACGTCCATTCATTAGCCGAGCCCGCTATAGGATCGAAATAATATCCCCTATCGCCAGAAAGCGAATTGTAATTCATTCGCACGCTAATCCTATTTTGGCTTCCAGCCTCAAGAAATTTATGTTTGAAGCTAAGGCGATAGGTCTTGCTTGGCGAAAGGGCGGCAAAGTTCGTTTTGAAAATTTCGCCGTCACTAAGGGATAAAGAAGCATTATCTCCATCGGAAGAATCCGAAGAAATGTTAAGTGAGGTCAAGCTCGCCATCCCTTTTATGGAGATGTTATCG
The DNA here is from genome assembly GCA_002440125.1 of Caryophanales bacterium UBA6356. Classification (GTDB taxonomy): domain Bacteria; phylum Bacillota_I; class Bacilli_A; order RFN20; family CAG-826; genus UBA4951. Next base: position 2,220 of record DJRQ01000011.1, read on the forward strand.
TCCCCGAGTTCGTCTGTTGCTCCACCTGTGAGCGTGCCAACGCCAAACAACTTATAAGACACGTTATTTAAAGCGGTCGTGCAAGTTTGAATGGCGATGTCATCGAGATAAAAGTCGCCTTTTCCTTTGAACGCCGCTTTTAAAATGAGTTTGCTTCCAGCTTCGGAAGTCTTGAAACTGAATTCTACCTTTTTCCAACCTTCGGTAGTGCCATTCACCGCCGCCAAAGAAGCGAATTCGTCATTCGTCTCGGTCTTAACGCCACTCGAATCGAGTTCCTTCAGCATGAATGAAACCGCATTCGTCGCCTCATTCTCGCAAACGTTTTTGACATAGGCGCTCACCACATAGTTTTGGTTTGGAAGGACGTCAAAAGCATAAGAATAGGCAGTCAAAACGCCTTCCTTTGCCTTCTTCTCGACCCACATAGCCTCCCCAGTACGACCGTTTTTCGTAGCCTTGAAATGAACGTTCTTATCTTCGTAAACGCCTTCACCCCGGTAGTTTCCTTCGTCATCTAGGGTTTCCGAAATGTAATACTGCCAATGTTTTAGGGCTTCATTGCTTCCGGAAATGTCGATGGCGATGGGATCGCCAAAGCCCTTTGGAGCGCTCATAGCGCTAGCGCCAAAAACGCTTCTCGCGGGGTTTAAGGATGCGCTTATCGCCAAAGAAGCAACAAAACTCGCTGCCAAAATTCCGATCTTTTGTATCGTCCTCATTTTCTCTCCTTTCAAATTCGTGAAACACGGATTTGATTCTTTACCCCAATTATCGATGGAAAAAAGACCGATTCCTTGTCTAAATAAAAGGAAAAAGTGCTTTTTTTCCTAGAACAGCCTAAAAAGAATGGAATAGCCTAAGAAAAAATGTTTTTGAAGGCGAAGGTAACTACCGCAAAGGCGTCCAAAGGGAAGGATCGAGGACCTCGTTAGGCAAAGAAAACTCGCCTTCTTCTTCATTAAGGAAGCTCATTCTAAGGTTGAGGTTTATCGAAGAGAGCCCTTCGCCGCTTTCGCCTTCCTTAAAAGCCAAGGAGCCTTCTAAAGTCAAAGAAAGAGGCTTATCGAGATCAAAAAGATAATCGAACGAGAGATCGAGATCTTCAAGATTTTCGAGAGTAGAAGACAACTTCTCTTTTGTTTCCCCTTCCTCAAAATAAGTATCCAAGAGATTCCTGGCTTTTTCTTTTAAAGAAGAAACGTCATCATATTTCCCGGCAAAATGGGTGGTTTCCTCCCCTTCATAAGAAAAGAACCTCGCTTTTTTAGCTTCGAAAAGGCTTTGCGCCCCCTTCCGAATGAAAGAGGCTAAATTGGAGGCTTTTACGTTAAGCGGAAAAAGCCCTTCCGTCTTTTGATAGACGTTTGTCAAATCGAAAAACGCCCTTTCGTAGAGAGTTATGTCAGGATAAAGATTTTCCATTAAAGCGCGTGTGATGGCGCTTTTGGAGGTATCGAAATAGAGACCGGTTTGATCCTCACTCTTCGCGAAATAGACATTGAATCCTTGGCGAAAGGGAAGAAAGGTATCGGTGGTCTTTTCCGTGAGCTCAAAAAGAAGGCTCTTCGCCATTAACCCGAAATGGAAATCGTCAAAGCTCTCCAAAGAAGAGGCCTTGAAGGAAAGGTCATCGCTATAGATAGCCAAGGAATAGTTTTTTAAGGTATCGGCTTCTTTCGACTCTTCCCCGATTTCATCGAAGGTGTTCTTGCTTTTGAGAGAAAGGAGGAAAGAAGGCGAATCTTCTATGGCGTCTTCCATCTTCACGCCATTGCTTTTCCAGGCGAAAAAATTCGAAAGGCCATTTTCCATGTCGCTAAAGGCAAGATTAACGTTTTCGACTTCTTGCTCCACTTTCGTCAAAGAGGAGGAAAGACTGCTATCGCTTAGAGAAGATTCGCTTGTCGAGGAACAAGCGAAAAGAGAGAGGAGGAAAGGAGAAAAAAGAAAAAGAGCCGCGCGTTTCATAAAGAGCCTCCTTTTTGGATTTCGTACATCAAAATGCCTCCTGCTATTGCAACATTGAGGGATTCAAAGCCTTTCATCTCGATCTTAACGCGGTTATCGCTATAGGAATTGAGGCTTTCTAGAACTCCTTTCCCTTCGTTGCCCAAAATAAGGGCGATGGGCTTATCGATTCGAGAAAAGGGAAACTCTTTCAAAGGAATCGCATCTTTCAAGGAAGTGCTTAAAAGATAGTAGCCCTCTTTTCGAAGGCGTTCTAAATCCTTAAGGCTATCCCTTTCTTTGCTCGTTACGACATTCAGTTCAAAAAGAGATCCTTGCGAGGCCATAAGGCACTTGGGAGAAAAGGGATTCGCGCTTCCAAAGCCCAAGAAGACGTCTTTGAAGCCAAAGCTCAAGGCCGTTCTTAAAAGGGTGCCAACGTTTCCAGGGTCTTGCACGGCGTTTAAATAAAGAAGGGGGCTTTTGGATGAGAAGGGTTCGCTTTCTCTTTTTTGGACGAGCGCCACCACCCCTTCTGGCGTTTTCGTCGAGGCGAGTTTTGAAAGAACAGCATCGCTCACGAGATACTGCGGGACCTTAGGGTAATGAGGATAAAGCTTCGAGACGCTAAATAAGACGGCGACAACATCGTTTTTCAAAGCCAATTCCACCATATGGAAGCCTTCGACTAAAAAATAGCCTTCCTTTTCTTTGGCTAAAAGAAGGGCTTCGACGACCTTGCTATTGTTTCTTGAAGTGATTCTTTCCTTCGAAATCATGATGAATAAGGGCTTTCCGGCATTCGTAATAGTCCGGAAAGACATTTAAAAGTCTAACATAAAAGGCCTTCCCGTGTCCTCGCACAAAATCGTGCGTCAATTCATGGGCGATAACGGAGTCTATGATATGGGGATGGTAGTGCGCTAAGACGCTTGAAAAAGAGATGAGCCTTGTCTTCGGATGGAAAACGCCATAGGCAGTCTTCAAATCCTTCACGTCGTAATGGAGCTCTTGCGAGTTTCCAATCTTCTTCTCCCATTTAGGGAAAGAAAACCGCAGATAGGCTAAAAGCTCCTTTTCGAGGAATCTTTCTCGGTCTAGCTTCGTTAGAAGCGAGAACTCCTTATTGACTTGTCTTTTCCCAAAAAGAAAAAGATAGCCATCTTGCAGGGGATTCTCGGATTTTTCTTTCGCTTTCTTCTTTTTGACGAGTTTCGGAATGGAGATAAGAAGAAAGCTTTGGAGCGAAGCTTCGCTATAGCGAAATGGGGTTCTTAAAAGCAAGTTCCCCTCTTGGTCGAAAGAAAGGGAAAAGCTTCGGTGTCGAGAACTGCTCAATATATGAATATAGGAATAAGGGATACCCTCGATGATGATCGTTTTTTGAAAGGCTTTTTCCATCCCTTCCATTCTTGCGCCTCTTTTGGAAAAAACAAGAAAAAGAAGAAGCCCTCCCCCATATTCTTTAGAAAGCGGTTTCTTCTCTTCTTTTTAGGAAGGAAGAGGTCATTCTTTTATTCAAAAAGAGAAACTCCTAGCGTATAATCGCCACATGGAAAAAATACTGATTTCAGCTTGTTTGCTTGGCGATAAAACAAAATACGACGGCGGCGACAATTATTGGCCATTCGTCGAAAAGCTCAAGAAAAAATACGTCCTTATCCCCTTTTGCCCGGAAATTGAGGGCGGTTTAAAGGTCCCTAGAACCCCAAGCGAGATCCAAAAAGACGGATCGGTTCTTTCAAAAGACGGCTTAGACGTCACAAAGAATTTCGTCGAAGGTGCCGAAAAAGCCTTCCAAGCCTGCCGTTTTTTCGGCGTAAGCCTCGCCATATTGAAAGATGGGTCCCCGAGTTGCGGCTCGCGAAAAATATACGACGGCACTTTTAAGGGAAACAAAATCGATGGCCTTGGCATCACGGCAAGACGCCTCATCGCCAGTGGCATCAAAGTCTATTCCTCGACCGACAATCTCGAATTCCTTCTTGGCGAAAGCGAAGAAACCAAAGAACGCCGCAAGGAAAGAAACATCGAAAAGGAAAACCTTAAGAAAGAGGAAAGGGCGAACAAAAGAGAAAAGCGAGAAAAAACGACCTCTTCTTCTAAAGAAGAGAAGATCGAAAGGATACCTCGTTTCCATAGCAAAAAATACGATGAGAATGGGCATTCCTTCCATAAAAAGCCCTATCGTTCCTTCGAAAAGAAAAAAGGATATGGATCTTTGGATGAAGTTCGACATTCCTTTGGGAAGAAGCGTTCCTTTCGAAGAACCTCTTTCAAAAAGGATGGATTTTCTAAAGAGGAATTCGGCAAGAAGGACTTCCATAAGAGGCCTTATAAGAAAGACGGCTTCCATAAAGATGGATTTAAGAAAGAAGGATTCCGAAAGGATTTCTCTAAGAAATACGATGGTGAAAGGGGTTTTGGAAAGAAACCCTACCAAAAGAAAGGCGATTCCTATCGCAAGGAAGGCTACAAAAAGAGCTATGGCCCTAAAAAATCTTTTGGAGCCAAAAATAGCTATCACGAACATAGAAGCTTCTCAAAAGGAAAAAGCTTTCGAAAGAAAGGCGACGAATAAAAAGAGCCGACCGCCTCTATCTAGTTCCAATATTCCACTTTGACCTCGTCGAACATTTTGGCCACTTCAGGGGAGGGATCGACATAGGCTTTAATCATCTCATCCATCACTTTTTCAGGCACCCATTTCTCTTTGACGCGCATTTTGTTCTGCTTATAGCAAATGCCGTAATCGTGCATTTTGATCATGAACAAGAGAGAATGGTCGTAGCCTTTTAGCCGTTCCATGTAGTAACGTCGCCGATAGTCTTCGAGGAATATGGAATCCTCAATAACCGTGCAATCGCTATACTTTTGAAAGAGAAGATTGCTTTGACGAATCATCTCGTCATAGATGATTTCCATCCGCTTAGGAAAAACAAGATAGGATCCGGTTATTTGCTTCCGCGTCTCATCGGTATCGATGATAAAAACGTTTTTATGGTTTTTTTGATAAGCTCGGCACCAGGTGCTTTTCCCACTTCCCGGTATACCCGCCATAAGAATGAGGTTCTTCATTAGACAAGTTTCTTTCTCAAAACGCTCGAGATGCCGTTTATGCCGATGACAAGAATCAGAATGCCAATGATGCACGCGCCAAGATTATGGTAATGGTTGGCTTCGGTGGAAAGGTAGTAGCCTATGCCGCCATCCACCCCAAGGACGATGCCGAGAATCGTCGCCGTGCGGATATTGATATCGAAACGGTAAAGGGCCACGGAAACGAGGTTCGGCCGAACTTGCGGCAAAACGGCAAGATGGATTTGCTGCCATTTGCTCGCCCCGCAAGCAAGGACCCCTTCCATCGGTTCTTTTTGGATGCCATCGATTTGATCGGCATAGAGCTTTCCGATCATCCCGATGGAATGGACGCCAATGACCAAGATGCCAGAAATATAGCTAAAGCCAGAGAACATGACCAAAATCAGGGCAAAGATGATTTCGGGGAATGTGCGAATGGCAATAAGCATTATCTCGAAGGGCCATGCGAGTTTGCCAAAAATTTTATGGGAGGCAAGAAGACCGAAAGGAATCGCCACGATAGAAGCGAACAAGGTTCCGATATAGGCGATGCCGAAGGTCTTGATGATAAACCACAGCACGCTTTCGCTCCAAACATAGTCCCCATAGCCGAAGAAGAAAGACCAATCCGGATCCAAAAGAAGGCCAAGGTTCACGAAGCCTTGTTTGATGTTTCCGCCAATTTCGAATTCTTCGTTCATGTTCAGATCGAAGTGCAAGAAGAAGAAGACGAAGATAAGCGCCAAAAAGAAAAGCAGATTGACAAGCCAATTCCTAGGACGTTTCTTAAAGGCTTCTTCGGTAGATGCGAAAGCTTTCGCCTGACGAGAAGTGATTTGATCCATCACAAACATCGTCAAGGTGGCCAAGATCAAGAAAATAGAGCTTATGCCAAAAGTGAGTTTCATCTTGATTTTCTCCCTAACGCATTGGAAATAAGTTGCAAAAGGATGACTTCGACGAAAAGGGGAATCATCATGGCGCCGATTTTATCGTAGTAACCGGCCCCATAATTGTTTTTCAAAGCGAAGCCATATCCTCCTGCGCCGACATAGCCCAAGATGACGGAAGCACGGATGTTGATTTCGAAAGTGTAAAGAAGGTTCGCCAAGAACATCGGCTGAACTTCCGGATGAACGCCAAGAACGACGCATTGGAGGGTATTGCCGCCATTGCTTCTTATCGCTTCGAAAGGGGACATTTCCACGGTTTCGACGTATTCATACATCATTTGATACATGATGCCGAGGGTAAAAATGACAATGGAGACGATGCCAGTAACCAAAGAAGCGCCGAAGAAAAGGCGAAGAATGAGAGCCAAAACGAGTTGGGGAATGGTTCGTAGGATATCGTTAAAAAGGCGAATCGGCGTGCGAACGAAGCGATTCCGATTGATGTTCTGAGCGCAAAGATAATAAACAGGGACGGAAATGATGCCGCCTATAATCGTTCCTAAGAAACACATTTCATTGGTGGACCAGATGTCCTTGATGGCCGTCCCCCACATGTAATTCCAATAAGCGTCCCAAGTCTTAAGGGAATTGGGCAAGGGATTGAACATCTTTTGGAAAATAGCGCCCAGTTGGTCCCACTTAAAGCCATTGAAGGTTCCAAAATCAATGGTAAAAAAGCAAGCGAAAAGAAGACCAATAACGACGAAAAGGGAAACAAAAAGCACAATAGGTTTCTTTTTCCTTATCGCCCTCATCGCGGAACCGTCTTGGTCCAAAGAGAGGTCCACAGTCACATCGCGATAAAAATACTTATCGATGAAAGCTTTCTTTTTGGCCATCCTCTTTTGCTTTTTCCTATAGGACTCTATCTTTTTTTGTTCGGCGGCCGCGTATTCTTCAGAAGGAAGTTGATTGCTCATTGTTCGCCCTCCTTTTTTTCCTCAAGCCCAAGATTCTCGTTCTTATTCAAAGCGCGGCCATAGATTTTCATCGTCACTTCATC
>DJRQ01000059.1:0-3098 GCA_002440125.1 Caryophanales bacterium UBA6356
GTGTCGCTCGGCGAAACGGTTTCGCTCGATGAGGCGTTCGTCTCCGTGGACAAGCCAGGCAGAGTCGCGGTAGCTGGCAAATCCCTGCGCGGGATATCGAGGAACAAGATAGCCATCGCCACGGCGACCGACGGAGCCGGCCTCATCATCGCCCCGCTCTGGGTGCCGAAGCCGTCAAGCAAAAAGACCCTGGGAGCATTCGAGGGGCGCATAAAGCCAGGCTCGCTTTTGGTCCATGACGGCGACAATTCCCATTCCCTTCTCGTGAGCGAGCTTGGGCTGAGGGGCGAGGTCCACAAAGCAGCCGAAACGAAAGGCCTCGAGGATAGCCGCAACCCAATGGACGCGATCAACGACGTCCATTCTCTGTTCAAGCGCTTTCTGCGGATGCATGGAGGGTTTTCGAGGGACGATCTCATGGGCTGGTGCAACCTTTTTTGGTTCATTTGGTCGGAGCCGAGAAGCCACATGGAAAAGGCCAAAAAATTCCTCGAAATGGCAGTTTCGACTCACAAAAGAATCAAATTCAGGTACATTTTCGGGAAAAAATCCGATAAATAGCGGGCAGAAATCAGTCATGTGCAAATAAAGACTTTTATTTTTTGTCTACAGGCCACTCTCCACGTTTTAATAACTCATTCCAATTTTAGTTCATCATTCCTCCATAAACGGGAACCCACGATGAATGAAGCCTGTTCGCAAAAAATTGAGGGCCTTTCACGACCTTTCGATATCATCCTAAAGTGATTTTGATCATCCTTTGTTTATAATGCTAGGAAACGAGGTTACTGATGTTTTTTGTTCCTAACACATAAAAAAACTATAAAGGAGGCATCGTCGAAACGCACTTAAAAGCTACGCAATTCGATTTACTCCATGGCCCAAGTTTATTGAGAAATTCATGGTCCTTCTTGCTTAGCAAACAGAGCTTCCAGTCATCTCCTTCTTCGTCATTGCTTGTCTTGATGCAATCGTTAAATCTTTCTCTCGCGCCCTTGAAGATGAAGAAGTTAAAGAGTCTTTCCTCGAGGTCGGAAAGAAGCTTTGAAACCGAATTTCCGCTTCCGGCATAGCCGGGGAGGGCGCGGCCGCTTCCGCTCAAAAGGAGGGCACGACCAAAATTGGAAAGTGCGTTATCCACTTTCCCTTGATTAGCGCAACCATGCCTTTCTTGACTATCTATCGGTTGCGTTCATTCCTTAAAGACAAATGAAAATATTTTGCTGCTTTATAACTCCAATATGTTGTACTACAATGCTTTGTAGTTGATTATTGAGGAATGCATATGAAGTTTGTCGGAAGAAAAAAAGAATTAGAACGCTTAAAGACCGTCTATGACAAGAACAGCTTTCAATTCGTCCTTATGAAAGGGAGACGAAGAATCGGAAAAAGCGAATTGATCCAAGAATCAATAAGGCGCTGTCCTTATAAAGCGATCTATTTCCAAGCGCTAGATGCTAATCTAGAAGCCAACCTTTCATCGTTGAACGCTTTGCTCTGCACTACTTTTTTCAAAGATAGACGCGATTATTCTTCTTTCGAACTTTTGCTGGAGGATTTGTTTCGTTTCTCGTCCAAAGAGAAATTTATTTTTGTGATAGATGAATATCCCTATTTGCAAAACTGTTTTCGTAACGGAAGCTATTTGGATTCATTTTTGCAACGCCTTATCGACTCCAATAGAAAAACCTCTCAAATGAAACTAGTTTTACTAGGTTCTTCCTCCAGAATCATGAACTCGCTAATGAAACCAGAGAATGCACTCTATGGCAGGGTTGATGAGTGCATTTCGTTAACCAATATGGATTATTACGAAGTTTCTTCGTTTTATCCGCTTTATAGCAATGAAGAAAAAGTCATGGCCTATTCTATTTTCGGCGGTTCCCCGTTTTACGCAGCCCAGATTGATCAAACGCTAAGTGTAAAGCAAAACGTTTTTCAAAAGATATTCGCGAATGATGTAATTTTAAACTCTATTTCCGACGTCCTCGGAAAGGAGTTAAGGAACATTAGTTTGGCCAATATGATATTCAATCAGATTGCGCGCGGCATACATAATTTCAACGATCTATTGAAGCGAGTGGGAAACGTTGCCGCTTCTTCTTTGGATTATTCGCTTAAAGCTCTCGAAGAGATGGGTTTGATTCGCAAAATCACCCCAATTAACAAAGAAAGCGACAAGAAAAAGACGTTTTATTATTTAGACGATTTCTTTCTAAGCTTTTATTATCGCTACCTCTTTCAAAACGCGTCTTCCTTGGCCATGATGGATCACGAACAGTTTTACGACGTCTTCATAGAAACAAACTTGGAGAAAGAATATCTTCCAAAAGCGTTTGAAGAAATAACAAGGCAGTATTTCTTACGAAAAAATAAAGAGGGATACTTTGATCCTCCGTTTATCAAAATCGGTAAATACTGGTATGACAATCCTGAATCTAAGACAAACGGAGAGTTCGACCTCGCGGCTTTGAACGCAAAACGCGAATATCTTTTTATGGAATGCAAATACGCAAAGGAAGCATTAACCGCGAAAGATATCGAAAAAGAAATCAAACAAGTTGAAGCACTTCATATCCCTGCACTCCATTATGGCTTTTGTTCCAAAAGCGGTTTTGAACTCTCCGACGATTACGACAAAAAGCATTTGACTCTGCTCACCCTAAAAGATCTATATGATTGATGACAATGATGCCTAGAACCATCGTCCTTAGGACCGCCTCGATGTGCCCAAAATGAAGCGACTCTTCATGCTAAGTGCGATTTTACTATGAAAAAACGACCTCTTTGCCGCCAAAACGATAGACGTGCTTCTCCCCCAATATTTCTAACGACGCGCCTCGATATTCGAAACCATCTTCCTTTTCGCCTTCTATATCGAAAGTATAGACGTCTTTTTTATAGGTTATTTTTTCGAAACAATACTCGGCATCTTGGTATTCGATTTCAAAGGAAGATTCTTCCGAAGAACCCTCTTTTTCAAGTTCGAAAGAAATCGAAAGATAAGGGTCATCCTCTTCGAAAGAGGCCTTCGAGAGATATTTCTTAATGGTATAGCTATGTTCCGCTTCCCCTTCTTCTATCTCTTTTTCCTTTTC
>DJRQ01000059.1:3165-10911 GCA_002440125.1 Caryophanales bacterium UBA6356
TTTCTCCTTCTTTCTCTTCGAATTCCTTGGTTACCGTCACTTGGTAAGTCTTCTCATTAAGAAGATAAACAACATCGATGGAAGCTTTCTCTTTGGAAGAAAGAATCTCTAAATCTCCATAATACATTTGGAAAAGGGGGCTTTCGGAATAAAGGAAATCGCTACGATAAGGGTAGCTTTTGCCTAAAAGAATGTAAGGAGTATCAAGAACCACATTTTTTATTTCCAATTTTCCTTCTTCGAAATGGAAGCACGAGGCAAAGAAATCGAAATGCGTGTCGAAAGAAGACACGGCATCGTAAAAGAAATCATCTTCGTTATCGGAAAAAGAAACATCGCCCTTTTGAAACCGTTTTAGGGAAGGAGATTGGCTCTTTTTTCCTTGATAGAAGGAAAAGGAAGAAAGCTCTTCTAGGAAAGCGTGCGATTCGCTTGGCAAGAAAGGAATCGTATTCGTTTCTCCTTTCGGAAGCAAAATAACAGTCAAGGCAATAGAGGCCGCTAAAAGGGCTGCCCCGCCAAATCCAAGGGCAAATGGCCACGCTTTTTTGGCTTTTTCGTTTTTGGGAGTTTCCACTTTCCGTAAACGGTATTGACGAAGAACGTCTTCGGAAGTCGTGCGGATTTCGTAGCGTTCCCCTTCTTTTACGGAAGAAAGAATCTTTTCGTCATCGAAGCGTTTCATAAGGAAGCTCCTTTCTAATTTTCTTTAAGGCGTTCGAATAGCTCCAAAGGATGCTTCCTAAAGGCCTCTTTTGGAGTTTTGCGATTTCTTCGAAGGTTCTATCGCTTAAGACATGGAGAACAAAGATTTCGAATTCTTTTTGCTTAAGGACCTTCTGGATGTGGGAAAGAAGAGAAGAAGCTTCAAAGGAATGCTTATCCTCTTCTCCGAGACGATGGAATTCCTCTTCTTCCAATAGAACATGTTTCCTTTTCTTTAGGTGATCGAGAGTCAAATTGCGACTAAGGACCATGAGATACCCAAGAAGAGAAGAACCGTCTTTGATTCTTTCTAAGGTCTCCAAGAAACGAACATAGGTCTCTTGAAGAAGCTCTTCGGAATCCTCATAAGACTTCGTAAGAGAATAGATGTTATAGAACACCGGCCTTTTCGTCTTTTCATAGAACAAAGAAAAAGAAGAGAAGTCCTCTTTCTTAAACGCAGCAAGATACTCTTGGCAATTCTCTTCTTCCATCATATATAAAGACGATTTCCTTCTTCGTTTTATTGGAAAAACAATAAAATCATGAACAAATCACCTTGGCCAAACCGCCAAGGCTTGTTTCTTTTAACTCATAGGGAAGCTCAGCCCCCGTTTCTTTCATGGCTTTGATGACGTTATCGAAAGAGACTCTGTTCTTTCTAGCGGGAGCGATGTTTTTCGCATAAAGGAAGCTCGCGTAAGCGTGTATGGCGGCGATGGCGTTCCTTTCGATGCATGGAATTTGAACATAGCCATCGACCGGATCGCAAGTAAGGCCCAAAAAATGCTCCATGGCCACTTCCGCGGCGTATTCAATCTGATAAAGAGATAGCCCATAGAGATAAGAAAGGGATGCGGCGGCAAAGCTAGCGGCAGAACCGATCTCGCTTTGACAACCGAGTAACGCCCCGGCAACACCGGCATTTTCTTTGATGAAAGAGCAAACCAAAGCACCAACTAAATAGGCTTTTGCAAGGTTATTGAGATTTTGATGATGGTTTTTCCACTCGTAATACAGGCAAGCGGGCACTACGCCTGCCGCCCCACAGGTCGGTGTCGTGACAATAAGTTCATTGTTGGCGTTTGCCTCCGAGGTCGCGTACGCATAACTCGTTAGAAGCATCGTTCGCTTCTCGGTCTTATCTTTCAAAGACGAGGAATTCTTATAGACATCACCCGCTACTCTTTTGAGTTTCAAAGGTCCAGGCAACACTCCTTTTTCTTCGAGCGAACGCTCGATGGTATCAAAGGAAGCGTGGAGCATTTTTAAACCATAGGGGTAAATGTCGGAGGCGTCGTTATCTCTAATCACTTCGAAAAGATCTGTTATCTTTTTCTCTTTTACATACTCCTTTAGCTCTTCGAAGGTCTTAAAAGGATAGACATCTTCGTCTTTCCTTTTCTCCCCTTCGACAACGAAAGAACCGCCACCAATCGATTGGTAGCGTTTTCGAAAGGAGGATCCGTCTTGAAAAAACGCCTTGCACTCCATGGTATTGGGATGAGAAAGGCCTTTGAAAGAAGGATTGAACAAAACGGAAGTATCGAACCCTAGGAAAGCTTTCTTAATGATTTGGTCGGTTCCATGGCCTTTGCCCGTCAGAGCCAAAGAGCCAAAAAGAGTGACCTCGATATGATCGACTTTCTCTCGTTCCTTGAGTTCTTTTAAAAAAGAAGAGGCGATACGATAAGGGCCGATGGTGTGGCTTGAAGAAGGGCCTGGCCCCAATATCAAAAGAGTTTTAAGGGATTTCATGTGTCGATAAAAGGATAGCTGAATTTCGAGAAAACGAAAGAAGCTGATTCTCTTTTTTTATTTTACGCATCGCGACATCGGAAAGCGGGCGAATTCCCCTTAAAACAAGCCGTTATCGGTAGCGGCACGAAAAGAAGTGAACGCGAAAGCTCGTTTTAGGAAAAAGAAGGCCAATTCAAAAATGGCATTAAGGCAATAATCCATTCGAATTTTTAAGCATTTACCAAAAGCGTTGCTTCTTTGAAGATTTGCAATAAGTTTGCTCTTCTCCTTCTGGATTAGCTAAAAAAGCGGCTTTTCGGAATGAGAAAAGTCGTCGTTCCACATATATTGAGCACCCCATTAGCAAGGAAAGCCATAACAATCATTTTAGAGTTAATCGACTGCAAAAAGGATGCAACATGGCCTATAGACTACACAAACTCTTGCAACTCTCTTAATAGGTGAAAGTGCATTTCTAATTGCATATTTTTTACATGATTTTATGTAATTGGTTTATTTTAATCGCCATGAGTCTTAAAATATAGATATGGAATTTCTCGACTTAAAAAACAAAATATCAAAATTGAATACATCACCCATCATCTCGATGTTACAAGCTATTGAGTTCAACAAAGGAAAGGCTTTTGAATTGCCGAAAAAGATAAAAGTCAACAGATTGCACGATTTGAGCAAAAGAAGAAGCGTTACCAGTAGCAACGAGATAGAGGGAATTACAATTCGCAAAATCAGAGAAAAAGACATTTTGTTAAGCAACTTGACCCCGGAAACAAAAGAAGAGTTCCTATTGGATGGATACAACAAAGCATTAGGAAATGTTTTTAAGGTATATAAATATCAGTCCTTGTCTGAATCCTACATTAAAGACCTCCATTATTTCTTATACGAATCGCTAACTCCTCAATTCGGTGGCAAATATAAAACCGAGCAAAACTATATCCGAGAGTACGATAAAAAAGGGTGCCTGAGAAGGACAGTATTTATTCCGAGCAAACCGGAAGAGGTTGAAAACTTGATGGGCAATCTAGTGTTTCAATTCAATGAATGCGCAAAAGACCCAAATTGCAATATACTCATAGCAATTTTCGTTTTTGTATTAAATTTTTTGTGCATTCACCCTTTTTCCGATGGAAACGGCCGAGTGTCTAGACTTCTCACCACCTTCCTTTTAATGAAATACGGATATGACATCGATCAATATTACTCCGTTTCCTATGTCATACTAAAGCACGTTGACGCTTATTATTCGTCATTGGAAAAATCTTCGATCGGTTGGAAGGAAAACGAAAACAACTCTATCTTTTTTGTCCATTTTATGCTCGAATGCCTCAAAGAAGCCTACCAACAAACGGCGTATATTTTGAACATTAATTCCACAACCGGCCCTTCCATCGAAAAGGTGTTAAAAGTCATCCAGGATGCCAAAGAACCAATAACAAAATCCGAAATAGAAGAAATGCTTGTCAATCTGTCGAGAACGACAATAGAGAAAGCATTGCACGACCTATTAGCCCAAAAAAAGATAATCATGGTTCAAAGCGGTAGATACGCAAAATACTACAAAATTTAAATATGTTTTATGCGTTTTTACGCATCTAAATCCCATCTATGCTAGAAACAGAGATATGAACGTTTTCTTGGAACGCTTTCGCATCCAAGAGCTCTTGCACGCAAGAACATTTTTTGCGTATGGTGCGAAACAAAACGACGATGGGTCAAAAGAGAGGTTTCTTCATAAAAATCATTCAAGAAACTCCTCCTTTTTAGCGCGGCTTAAGAGATTGGAGGCGATGTTTCTTGCCGTTTCCTTCCCTTCGATAATTTGATAGACGCCATAAACAATCGGCATGTCGATTCGGTATTTGTCGCAAAGTTCTTTGGCGGCAGGCAACGCGTTCACTCCTTCGACGACCATCCCCACCTTCCTAATGGCTTCGTCTATCGAGTATCCTTCGCCGATATAGTAGCCCGCTTGGTGATTGCGGCTATGGGCGCTTGTGCAAGTCACAATTAAGTCGCCAACCCCAGCTAAACTCGAAAAGGTTGTGGGGTTACATCCCATCGCTTTTCCAAGTTTTCCAAGTTCATGGATGCCCCGAGTTATCAAAGCGGCCTTAGCGTTATCGCCATAGCCCAACCCATCGGATATTCCACAGGCAACGGCGATGATATTCTTAAAGGCTCCGCATAGTTCGCACCCTTTGCGATCGTTATTGGTATAGACCCTGAAAAAGGAACAATGGAAAATCTCTTGGACTTTTTTGGCGTTTGCTTCATTTTTAGAAGCGGCGACAATGCAAGTGGGATGAAACAAAGAGACCTCCTCGGCGTGACTTGGGCCAGTAAGAGCCACCACTTCATCCTTATTGCCAAGTTCGTCTTCGATGATTTCGGAAGTCGTCAATAAGGTCCCTTCTTCGATTCCTTTTGCCAAATCCACGATAAGCTGGTTCTCAAAAAATGGCTTCACCAACCTTGCGGTCTCTCTTATATAAGAAGAAGGCGTGGCGAAAACAATTGTTTTGGCGTTTCGAATGCATGCCTTCAAGTCGGAAGAAAAAACGATATCCTCCGAAAGAGTGGCATGAGGAAGGTTTGTATGCCGATGGGTAGCGTTCAATAGCAAAGCTTCGCTTTCTTTATGGGAATAGCAAAAGACTTCATGGCCGCGATAAGCCAACAAATTCGCAATCGCGCTTCCCCAAGTGCCACTTCCCAAAACGCAGATTTTCATTTTTGCTCCCTCGAGAAATATTACCCCACTCTAAAGAAAGCCTTGCAAGAAATAAACGACCTTTTTCAATATCACGCCAAAAATGTCATCTTTTTTGCAAAGTGGCGTTATCAAGATGCAACAAAAAAACTAAGCAAACTTAAGTGAGATTCAAAAGAGAATTATTTCAGTTTGAAGGCGGCAACCCTCGCCCCCATGCTTGTGCCATAGCCAAAAGGGTAGACATTAAATGTTCTTGGATCTTTAAGAACGATCTTCTCACTTGGCTTATCAACCATATATCCCCCAACGATTTTCTTTTCCGTTTCTAAATGAACGACCTTATCGCCGAGGATCCTTTGGACGTGGGTATCCGCAGCCATCGGAACGTTTTTTGTGACGGCATAATAGGTGCCGTCTTTTTCAAAAAGAAAAGCGCCTTCCGTTTTAATGGAGGAAGGAAGGGCGTCAAGAATAATGTTCTTATTTCTCTTAAGCCATTTCCCAAGCGTCTTCATGATGGACTTTTGAAGGAAAGGGACCTCGCCACCTCCTTTTGGTCCGACGTTAAGAAGGAAGTTGCAACCAGAGCTTCTAGCGTCGATAAGTTCGTTTAGAAGCTCGGAATAGGATTTGAAGCAGTAATCATCTTTGGTGTAACCCCAATGATCGTTGATGGAGTCGCAGACCTCCCCCGCCAAAGGACGTGCTTCATCGTCTTCGACGGGGAAGGGTTTCCCTCGCTCAAAAGTCACGCAATCGATCTCGCTTGCGCCCTTTTGACCGCCAAAATCAAGGCCGGTGTTGTTAGTGATAATGGCTCGAGGTTGCAATGTATGAATCAACATATAGATATCTTCTGGGAAGGTGACGCCTTTGGGGAGACCCCAAGTGCCATCAAACCAGAAGCCACCGACTTCACCATAATTCTTGCAGAGAATCTCAATGGATCTCCGAAGATAATCGAAATAACTCTCGTATCTTCCTTCTTGGTAGTCCTTATTCCACCAATCGATGACGGTGTGATAGAAAACAGGAAGAAGACCGAAAGTATGACACGCTTCGACAAACTCAGCAACAAGATCCCGCTTTGCCGGGGAATGAGGCGCATCATAGGCATTTAAGCCTCTCGTATCGTAAAGAGAGAATCCTTCGTGATGCCTCGTCGTTAAAGTGACGTAACGGCAACCCGCTTCCTTAGCGAGCTTGCAAAGATCTCTCGCCCAATTCTTCTTGGGGTTGAATTTAGGCATTGTCGAAGCGATATATTGCTCCATCGAAATGGGTTTTTTGATGCGGCCGCCATTATAGGCGCACTCGTAATACCACTCGCCAGCGCCAAGCACGCTATAAAGGCCGAAGTGGACGAACATCCCAAAGCCAAGCTTCTTGAAGTCTTTCACGTATGAATAATCCATTTCGTACTCCTAAAAACAAGAAATCATTAATAAATCTACCTTATTTTCCAGAGATTTGGAATATTAGGAACGGATGGGAGAAGAAAGAATCTCTTCGGTGACGTCTCCCGAAATCATAATTTCAAAACGAGCGTTTTCTGCATCAATTTCATCACTCCCTCTCGTAAAATCATAAGAACCAAGCAAAACTGCGCCATCATACATCTCTAGATGCATGGTGGTCTCATTGAGAACGCTCGCCGATAAACCAAGAGTAAGTCCCTTTGCCAAGGACGCTTGATAAACCGTAAAGGCGTTGTTGCGAGGAGACGTCTCTTTAAAAACGTCGCCGTTTCTTTCAGCCACACGCGCCGTATCGCCACGGATATAGAAACCATAGCTTCCAATAAAGACATATGTGCCCCCTTGGCTTTTGGAAGTCTTTTCTTCTATATGGACTTTCGCCACCTTGCCATCATAGCCAACGACGTTACCGACCGCTTTCGAAGATCTTGTATTAAGAGTAATAGACCCATTCGTAAAATCGAAAGCGGACAAGGAATGGCTCCCCGAAAGAACAAAAGAAAATTCATAGGAGAGACCATCCACGATAAGAGAGCCTGTAACCTTTCCTTTTTGCAAAGAAGGAGGGAAATCTTCTTTTAGGACGGTAATGGTCTTCCCCTCCACCGAAAAGGGGACCGCAATGCCATTCATCGTAAGAGAGCTAACCTCGCTAAAATCATCGCTAACGGTAATTTCGTATTTGGAATCGGTAAATAGATCAAAGCTTGCTTGTGCTCGAATCGTCGCTTTCGTCGGCTTTCCTAGCATAATCGCTTTAAGATTATATATTTCATCGGCAGTGACCCCACAAGAAAGAAGATAGGATTCGACTTTCTTGGAAAGGCTATCCCCTTCATAGGCCTCAATGGCTTCTAAAAGCTCTGGGAAACGATAAACCCCACCGCGAGAATTCCTTTCCCCGTAGATAGAAAAGGAAGTGTATTCATAATCGTGGATGAGATCCTCCTTCGAAACGCCTAAAAGCGCATTCACCAAGAAGGAAACCGTTCCCGTACGGTCCGCGCCACCTGTGCAATGGATATAGACGGGATAGTTACTAGGATCCGATAGATCGCTAAAGACTTTGCGATAGCCATTCTTATTGGC
>DJRQ01000059.1:11010-11437 GCA_002440125.1 Caryophanales bacterium UBA6356
GCGCGGTTTTCCGCTTGCGACCTTAAATCGAAATCGGTTTTGATCCCAAGGGTTTCGCTCATATATTTCTTTCCTTGGTCGGAAAGATTGATATTCGTATAGGCCTTATCCGTGGAAGGCGACAAGGCGCCTCCGCGAAACATCTTCCCTTGGACGGTTCTTCCAGAAGGCGTTTGGTAGCCACCTACGTCACGAACATTATGGATGCCATCAATCTTCATGACACGAGGCCCATAAGAGGCTGTTTTCAAAGTAGCGACCTCGGAAGTCTTTTCTTCTTCCCCGACCTTTCCAACCAAGCGGACGTAATAAGTTGAGGCTTTCTTTAGGTTCCAAAGAGAACAAGAGGATTTCGAAGGATCGACGGACTCGCTTTGATAGGTCGCAAAATCGCTTTGTTCCGAATAATCGACACGGAGACTCTCAA
>DJRQ01000057.1 GCA_002440125.1 Caryophanales bacterium UBA6356
CCTTTTAAATAGCCAAGGCGGTGACCGATTTCAACCGGCTCACGGACATAGTAGAGATTCTTGTATTTCTTTTTTGAACCCTTAGCGCGAATAAGCGAAAGGGAAGCTGCCAAGGCGGCAAAAGTCTTTCCGGTCCCAGCCGCTCCTTTACAAAAAACAACTGGCCTTCGAGTGGGGTCTTCATTGATAAGTCGGATTAATTCCTTTTGTTCCTCGTTCGAGCGGAAATCAATTCCGAAAAGGATGTAATTGCTTTCCATTAGAAGCGCCCTCTCTCACCCATAAAAATCTTTTTAAAACTCCAATTCAACGATGTCATAAAGAGGAATCTCGTCGAGATGGATAAGAAGCCTCCCGCACTCATTATCGTAAGCGAACTCGATTTCCTCGTGACCTGGCTCCAAATAAAGATGCTTTGGCGCTTCATCCATTCGGATAGATACATTGACATCCATAAGAGAGGGTATGCGATCGAAAGAAGACACGGTAGGAACGCGATGTGGCCCAAGAAGATTAATCAAATGCAAGTAGGTTTTGCCGTCTTTTTTTCGATAAACGACCTCTAATTCGCCATGGTGATTGTGGGTAATCATCCTTTCCGAGAAGGAGAGGCAAATGCCAGAGAAGAAATTCTCAAGCTCATACGTTTTCTCATTAAGATAAGAATGGCCAACGTTAAGAGGGACCAAGAGTATCTTCCCCTTCCCATAATCTAAACTCGCTAAGCCCGGATAGCGGACTTCGCCTCGGAGAATCGTTGGGGGAGGATTCGTGCATTCGACATCCCCTGCCACATCGGCAGGATAAAGATAAGCGATTTCTCCCAATTTGCCCTTTTCGATGAGCGTGAAATCGTCACGTACTTCCAAAGAGACTTTTTCGTCTCCAATAAAGCAAATCGGATGCTTCTCTTCCTTATAAGAGACCTTGAGTCCGAGAGCGTCCGCGAAAAGGCGAGTCGTGTGAGCGCCCATCAAAAGAAGCTCTCCTCCTTCTTTGGCATAACGCAAAAGCAAATCCAGTGTTCTCTTAGAAAGGAGGGTCGAATCGCTTAGGGCGAAACGAGGATATTTCTTTAGAATCTCATAGCTAAGCTTTTGTTCGGAAACGACGTTTAAGGACGTTCCTTGGTCAAGAAGCCCAAGCATCGTTCCATAGAGTTCTTTGTTATAGGAACAATCTCTAAAATAAGGGACATCGATTGCATCGTAGTAAGAATCGACGGAATAGAGAATACCCATATCCGGAATGAATTCCCCACCATAACAATATTCTTTTCGGTCGTGGCAGAACTTTGAGACTTCAGCCCAACTATCAATGGAGCCAGGATTCAAGCACACGTTAGTCGGGTCTTGAAGGTTATAGATTTGAAAACCGCCGCCAAGAGAAATTACGCATGCGGCTTCTTGCTCCAATTGAATAACGCCTTTCACATGGTGGACAGGGAAATTGATACCCCAACTCATGATATCCCACATCCGCCCAGCCATAGCCATAATGCGGCCATCGAAACGGGCGGAATCCACGCTGTTGGTAGGGGATAAATCCCCAGAAATATAGTCCGTGAAAGAAATATCGTCAGGAACCCAAGCCGTATTCATCCAATTGCTCGTTATCATGAAATCAGGCTTCATTTTGTGAACGGCTTCGATATAGGTTTTCACGTAATTCAAAAAGCCTTCACGAGTGAATTTAAGATAGTCTTTATAGTCTTTATCGCCAGGTTTTGCAGGGTTTTTATGATATTTCGATTTATAAAGCGAGGTCGCCTTATCGGAATAATCCGCTAAAAGAGCCCAACACTCTCCATCCACCCAAGCCCCATCCATGTGGTACTTTTCGATAAGCTCTTGAAATTCTGGAATCATGAGTTCCTTCTCATAACCCCCAAAAGGCGACATGCGATCCGTTTTCTCTCCTTTGTCGTTTATGATTGCCCATTCGGGATGAGCGCTAGAAGCTTTCATATCCCAAAGTCCAGAATAATGAGAATAAAGGGGGATATGATAAAGAGAGGTCACTTCTCTCCACTCCTTCAATAGATCCTTCACGAGCCCAGGAGCGTTATAGCCGACTTCGGTCCGATAGGAAGTAAGCCCAGGATGGCCCTTGGTATCGCATTGAATGAAATCGGGCTTCACCTTCTCGATAATGGAGCGAAGAATGGAAGCATCGAAATTCTTGCCGATGTTTTTGGTTTCTTTATTGGCGTGATAATCGAAATGGAGTCCGAAGAATCTTTCTTTTTTGCTCATATTTGTCCTCTCACGTTAAGGGATTAAGCGGCCGCTTTTTCTTTGGGGGCGGCCATTAGCTCTTTAATGAACTCTACTTCTTTTGCCGCATCGAGGCGTGGGAACAAAGGAGTGGCTTTTCGAATTGAGACTCCCCCCAATTTCCCAAAAGCGACCGCCGACTCATAATTCCGAAGTTCGTTAGGAACGTTGAGTTGATCGAATAAAGACTCGGTCTTGGTGACAAGGATCGGGGACAAAAGGGTGCCCGTTAAGAATAAGACGTTGGCAAGATGAGACATGCAAGAGGCCAATTCATCCTTTTTTGTTTCATCTTTAGCCATATTCCAAGGTTCGCTTGCTTGAATATATTTGTTTGCGGCATCCACAAGATCCATGACGCTAGCATAGGCTTCGGTGACTTTAAGATCGTCATTGAGCGTCTCATAAAGGGCTACAGTCTTCTTAGCGAGCTCAGTGAGATTCCTATCGAGCTCGTTTTTATCGCCATCAAAAGCAGGAATGACGCCATCAAAGTATTTGCCAATCATGCCCATAGTGCGGTTAAGGAGATTTCCAAAGTTATTGGCCAAATCCATGTTGAGACGTTCCACGAATTGTTCGGGAGTAAACTCGCCATTTTGACCGAATGTGATTTCCCGCGCCAAATAATAGCGAACCGCATCCACCCCAAAATGTTCGACAAGAGGCGGCACGGGAATGACGTTTCCTTTGCTCTTGCTCATCTTTCCATCTTTCATCATCATAAGGCCGTGGACAAATATCCTAGTCGGCTTGCGAAGCTTTAAAGCATCCAAGAACATCGGCCAGTAGATGGTGTGGAAACGAGTGATATCCGCGCCGATGACGTGAACAATCTCCGTTTTTGGATCTTGCCAGTATTTTTGGAATTTGCTGTCATCCTCTTGCAAATACCCTAATGCGGAAATGTAGTTCGTCAAAGCGTCTAGCCAAACATAAATCACGTGCCCTGGCGCTTCTTTAACAGGGATTCCCCAATCAAAGGAGGTTCTTGTCACGCAAAGGTCGTTTAAACCTGGCTTAATGAAATTATTCACCATCTCGTTCTTGCGGCTTTCTGGAGTGATGAATTTAGGATTTTGGTCAAAGAATTCCAAAAGTTCCTTCACATATTTTTTGCAACGGAAGAAATACGCCGCCTCTTCTTTCTTCTCAACAGGACGGTGGCATTCTGGGCAAAGATGGTCTTCTCCGACTTGAGTATCGGTATAGAAAGTCTCTTCGTGAACGCAATACCAACCGCTATAAGAGCCAAGATAGACATCGTCGTTTTCAAGGAATTTGCTGAAGATCTTGGAAACGGTTTCCACATGTTTCGGATCAGTGGTACGAATAAAGCCGTCATTCGAAATCTTCATGGTGTCCCACAAAGACAAGAACTTTTGGGCGACATTATCGACAAAAGCTTGAGGAGTCAT
>DJRQ01000034.1:0-3690 GCA_002440125.1 Caryophanales bacterium UBA6356
GAGGTTCCGCAGGATTGCTATAGTCAATTGTCACTTGCGATTTCATATCCGGTCTCGAACCAGAAAATTTGCCTTCTTTCCGAAGATTGGAAGCAAGGCGAACAAGTTTATGAGCTATCGAGATAGGCAATGGCATATATCCTTCGGATTCGTCGCTGGCATAGCCAAACATGATGCCTTGATCGCCAGCCCCCATCTCTAAAATATCTTTCCTCTCTATTCCCATTCCGATATCGGGAGATTGGGTTTTAATACGACAATCAATTTCGCAAGTATTAGCGCCAATACCTATTTCTTTCGAGGTGTAACCGACTCTTTTAAGAACTTTTCGGGCGATATCCTTGTAAGGCGAAACGTAATCGGATGTCACTTCGCCACCAATCAATATGTATTCGGTCGTAGCAAAAACCTCAACGGCCGTATGAGCATCAGGATCGTGAATCAAAATATCATCCAGTATGGCATCCGCAATTTGATCGCATACCTTATCAGGATGACCTTCAGACACGCTTTCGCTTGTGAATAAGATTTTTTCTTTTTCCATTGAGAGGAACCTTTCTGCAAAAAGAACTCCCACTCAGTGGAAGCCCTCATGGAGTCATTCCTCTCTTCATCGTTCTGGAAGTGGGTTCCAGCTGAGGACAAGCACTTACCTTCTTTTTTGCAAAGGAGTTGCTAGCGTTCTTGTTCGGTCCTCTTTAAGACGCTTCTTGATGAAGAACTTTTTGCGCTAAGTATTTTATCCTTTTCTAATCGTTTTTAAAGTGAAACGATAAGAAAAAGCCAACTCTTCATAGAATTGGCCTTAAGAATCAATCGTCAGGGAGAAGTTTTCCCGCCTTTATCTCTTTTAAAGCAGCCGCCAGCTCATTGGGGCAAGAAGTCATGCCATTTTGGGATCCTGGACAACGAATGCCTTCCAGGCGCGCAATCACTTCATCGCAATCTCGCCCTTCGCATAAGCGATTCACGCCTTGCGTGTTCCCAGGGCAGCCCCGAATGGTCGTGATCTTCTTGATGATGTTGCCATCCATCACGATAATCATCTCCCGAGAGCAAACGTTTTTTGGGAGATAACGATAGGTCTTTTCCATCCTTTACTTCACAAGCGTGCCATATACTTCGCCACCTGCCCAAGCAGCATTGGATTCATCGGTATCGATATGCATATCGAGATGGTAACTCGGAGATACGCGAATGACCGTATCTCCAAAAATGGTCTCTCGACCGGTCCCAGCGATAAGCACGCGAACAATGTCGCCATTCTTAACGTCAAAGGCTTCCGCGTCTGCCGGAGTCATATGGATATGCCGCTTTGCGATGATGCAGCCTTCTTTAAGCTCAACAACATTTCCATTAAGTGGGTTCACAAGTTTAATCGGGGCGCTCCCTTTGACGTCTCCCGATTCGCGAATAGGCGCATTGACCTTCAAAGAACGGGCGTCCGTGCCACTAATTTCAACTTGGTCATAATGGCGCACCGGACCAAGAATCGAAACGTTCTTAATGCAGGATTCTTTCCCCGTCTTGGGATTGACAGGTCCATAAATGTCAAGCTTCGTGGTGCTCGCAAACATACCAGGTTGCGAAAGCATTTTCTTCACTTCGAGCGTAGCGTGTTTTCCCTCTTTGATTTCCTCTTCCGAAAGCATTAGGCGATCCAAAACGCCTTGAGTCACATGGATATGACGAGCGCTCGTCTCGACAAGAAACTTTAATTCAGCCATTTTTTTCTCCTTAAAAGCATCAATATTATATGCTTCTGATTTGCTTTGAAGGATAAAAAAGAATTTTCTTCCGTGCTCTTCAAAAAATGGTGAGAAAAAACTTTCTACTAAAGACACATTTAAGCTAGACTAGCGTTAATAAAAAGGAGGGGACAGCAAACATGGACGAGGAAAATAAAAAGACTCCCGATGCCGAAGAAAACGACAAGCAAGTTAAAGAATCGGAACCATTACCCAACGAAATCGATACCCCTCACGACGAATTAACATCCGAAGACATCACTTCGAACAAATTCAATAGCGACGTTTTGAAAGAAGCCATCAATCGGCACGATAAGGCCAAGATGACCGAGATTTTCGATAACGTTCCAGACCCCGACATCGCCTTGGCGGCAGAAGACCTTGAGCCAAAAGAACTCATCACCCTCTTCCGTGACAACCAAAGTTCCTTCACGGCGCCATTATTCGACGATTTATCGCAAGAAAAGCAAGAAGAACTCGTCCGGGCCATGACCGACAAGGAACTTGTTTCTCTTATTAACAGCCAATCGGCCGACGATATCGCCGATACCATTGGCGATATGCCCGCAAACTTGGCACGAAAGGTTCTTAGCGCTGCCGATAAAAACATGCGGGAAGACCTTAACCGTCTTTTGAAATACAAAGAAGGAACGGCGGGCGCTATCATGACCACCGAATACTTGGAATTCAAGGAAACGGATTTGGTCGGAAACACCATCAAAACCATTCGGGAAATAGGCAAGGAAGCCGAAACGGTATACACCCTTTTCATTCGCAACAACAAACGCAAATTCGTAGGAACGGTCGACTTGGACGACCTCATCTTTGCAAAAGAAGATCAAGCTTTATGCGAAATCATGAACAAAGATGCTCCCTATTGCCATGTCAATACCGACCAAGAAGAGGTTGGTAATATGTTCCGCAAATACGACATTAACGCCATGGCGGTCCTAAACGATGACGATTGCTTGACGGGTATTGTCACCGTTGACGATGCGGTCGATGTCATCACCGAAGAAACCAACGAAGACTTTGCCCGTATCACCAACATGGAGCCAACGGAAAAACCTTACATGGGGATGTCCATTTGGGAAAACGCCAAAAAATGTTTCCCTTGGATTATCGGCTTGCTTATATTAGGGACCTTTACCACGATGGTGCTCAACCGTTTGGAGCTCCAAAAAATATTTGTCCATCTTCCTATTCTCATTTCCTTCATCCCCACTCTTATGGATACAGGGGGGAACGCGGGTGGCCAAACAACCGGCATGATGATTCGTTCTTTGGCTATGAATGAATTTGGGCCACGCGATACGCTTAAAGTCTTATGGCGCGAATGGCGAAGCTCTTTGCTTATCGCTCTCTTTGTTTCTGTCTTTGCTTTTGTTTGGATAAGCATCGAGGAATACACAGGCATCGTGAGCCTCGGGTTCGTGGGTGACGAAAATGGCACAAATTATGATTTCTCGGGCTATACCATTTGGAATGGTAAAGCATTTACCGGCCCCTTGGCGGGGCAATTCGCAACCCATGCTTTGACCTTCGCGGCCTTAGTGGCCATCACAATGTTTGTCGCCATTAGCGTTTCGAAACTCATCGGAACCTTATTATGCATGGGAGCCGCTGCCATTAAAAAGGATCCAGCTTTATTGGCACAACCTCTCCTTACCACCGTCATGGATGTGACGACGCTTCTTATCTATTTCGCGATGGCTTGTCTTTTCTTCCCTCATTTTGCTTCTTAAAATAGAGGGGATTTGCATAGAAAAATTGAAAATTATTAAAAAGATGGGAGAACAACAATGTCACGTGCGGATGATATTTTCATTCAAAATTGCCAAGAAATCTTAAAAGATGGTGTTTGGGATACCAATTGCAAAGTGCGTCCTCATTGGGAGGATGGCACACCCGCTCACACCATCAAGAAGTTCGGCATCGTAAA
>DJRQ01000034.1:3802-10678 GCA_002440125.1 Caryophanales bacterium UBA6356
CACTCCCACATTTGGGATTCTTGGGCTGATAAAACGGGTTCTATCGGAAAAGCCTATGGCTATCAACTCGCCAAGAAATCACTTTATCCAGAGGGTGAATTCGATCAGGTGGATCGCGTGCTTTTCGACCTCAAGAACAACCCTTCCTCTAGACGCATCCTCACGAACATCTATAACTTTGATGATTTGCACGAGATGCATCTCTATCCTTGTGCTTATTCGATGACATTCAACGTCTCTGGAGACACCTTGAACGGCATATTGAATCAAAGATCGAATGACATGCTAACCGCTAATAACTGGAATGTTTTGCAATATTCCCTCCTTCTTTTGATGTTTGCCCAAGTGTCAGGTTTGAAAGCGGGCACGCTCATTCACGTTATTTCAGACGCCCACCTTTATGATCGCCATATCGACTTGGTAAAAGAAGTTATGGGCAAACCTCGCCATCCAGCGCCGAAATTAAAGATGGATAAAAGCATCACAAACTTCTATGACTTTAGCGTCGATAGCTTCGAACTCGAGGACTACGAATACGAGAAGCTAGGAAAGAAAATCCCGGTGGCCATCTAAAATGAAAAAGCTTGTTGCGATACTCAATTGCGATAAACACTTTGGAATAGGAAAAAGAAACGATCTTCTTTTCCACTTGCCTTTGGACATGAAGTTTTTTCGCGAAACGACAAAAGGTCATACTGTCGCCATGGGAGAAAACACTCTTCTCTCTTTTCCGAATGCAAGGCCGCTAAAAGATCGAACAAACATCGTCCTTTCAAAAGATGAAAGCCATAACTACGATAACGTTATCAACGTTCATTCGATGGACGATTTCAAGAAGACCATAAAAACGCGCTTAGTTGAAGATGACGTTTTTATCATAGGCGGAGCTTCTATATATCGCCAAATGCTCCCTTATGTTGATATGGTTCTTCTAACGAAAGTAAATGAAGATGGGAAGGCGGAAGTCTTTTTTCCAAACATCGATAAAGACCCCGCTTTTAAACTTCTTTCTTGCAGCAACCCCCTCAACGACAACGGACATGAAATTTGTTTCTGCACCTATAGCAACAAGGAAAAATTGCCTCTTTAGGGTCGATAAGTTAAGAATTATTCGAAACACATATCCTTGAAACGCCGTTGTAGCCTTTTTTGGCCACGATAGTAAAAGAAACAAAAAAACACTTTCTTCCCTAGAAGAGAAAAATGCGGAAGAATCGTCAAAAAAACGTTGCGGCAATTTCGAGACCTGCTTATAATACACGTTGCCGCGGGAATGGCGGAAATGGTAGACGCGTACGTTTGAGGGGCGTATGGGGCAACCCATGCCAGTTCGATTCTGGTTTCCCGCACCAAGCGAAATGAATGGCACTCCGGTGCCATTTTTTCATGCTTCCAACTCGTTTTAAAATAGAAAGGGTGCTATATTGTGGCCTATGGCACTCATCGAATGCGAAAACATCAACTTCAATTATAGCGACAAAGAGCTTTACCGAAACGCTTCCATGAAAATCAATTCTGGCGAGCATTGCGTGCTTGTCGGCGCCAATGGATGTGGAAAAACGACTCTTCTTAATATCCTTGCCGGTATCCTCTCCCCCGACAAAGGAAAGGTAACATGGACAAACGGCGTTACCTTTAGCTATCTTGATCAGCAACTAAAAATCGACAAAGACATGCCATTAAGCGATTATCTTTATGGCGTTTATAAAGAGCTTTATGACAAAGAGAAAGCCATGGAGAAGCTTTACGAAGAGGCGGCTTTGAACCTCAATGATTTCGAAAAAATACTGGCAAAAGCCGAACGCATTCAAAATGAACTCGATTCGAAAAACTTCTACGCCCTCGAAGAAAAAGTCGGTCGGCTAACGGATGGGCTTGGTTTAGATAAAGCCCACATGGAGATGCCTCTTCATGCGCTAAGCTCAGGGCAAAGAGAAAAAGCCTATCTGGCGAAAATGCTCCTTGAGGAAAAAAGCGTTCTTATCATGGATGAGCCGACCAACTTCCTTGATGCGAACCAAGTGGATTGGCTTGCCCGGTATTTAATTGAGTATCCGAACGCTTTCTTGGTAGTAAGCCATGACAAGGCTTTTTTGGAAAGAATCGCCAATGTCGTCTTTGTTTTAGAAAATGGAACGATCACCCGCTACAAAGGCGATTACGAGCACTTCTTGATTCAGCACGCGCTCGATAAAGAACAGTACGAAAAGAATTACGAAGCGCAGCAGCGCTACATCAAAAAAGAGGAGCAGTTCATTGCCGCCCATATCGTGCGTGCCACCTCTTCGAAAGCGGCGAAAAGCCATCGCGCTCGCTTAGCGCATTTGGAAAGAATGGACGCGCCCGTCAAAGGAGAAGGGAAGATTCGCTTTTCTTTCCCCTATACCCATCCCGTCGGCCAAAAGCCTTTGCAGGTTGAAAATCTCGTTATTGGTTATAAAATGCCACTCCTTTCCCCTATTAGCTTCACTTTAAAAGAAGGGGAAAAGATAGCGATACTTGGTGAAAATGGGGTTGGAAAAACAACCTTTCTGAAGACTATCTTAGGTTTCATACCGCCTTTAGGCGGAACCTATAAGTGGCTCGAGGGGATAGTAACGAACTATTATAGCCAAGACGAGAAAATCGATATGGGCCTTTCGCCATTTGAACTTCTGGCAAACGCCTATCCCGAAAAAAACAACACCGAGATTCGAACCGCTTTAGGAGCAACTGGAGTCAAAAAAGAGCTCGCCTTACGTCCATTAAGCGAACTTTCCGGTGGTGAAATGACCAAGGCAAGATTCGCTTTGATGAGTCTTAAAAAGAGCAATTTCTTAATCTTCGATGAACCAACCAACCATCTTGACCAAAAGGCCAAGGACGCTCTTTTTGAAGCCATCGAAAACTACTCTGGAAGCGTTATTATCGTGAGTCACGAAAAAGACTTTTACGATGGCCTTGTCGACTACGAACTCTATTTCTAAGCAAGGCGATTTCTTTTACGGAAGCCAAAAAGAAAGAAAAGCCATGAATAAAGCCACATCTTGCGCCAATATTCATAGCCAATGATTTCGCTGTTATAGGTGGCAATAATGCGTCTAAAATTGCCATCGATATCCATAAGGGTGCTTAAAAGGCGCAGGATTTCCTCATCTTTCGAAAGGAACTCATTTTGGCTCACCAATAAAGTCAATCTTTTTTGAAGGTCGCTAATCGTTTTGGAAACCCCCCGGATCTCACTCTCTTTAAGCGTGTCGATTTTAAGCCAACACATTTTGGCGCAGCTTTCTTTGGTCAGAGAGTCGATCGAAATCCCTTTCTCATCAAAAAGGTTATAAAGAGTGGAGAGGACATCCTTCTTCTCCTTAAGAAGCACACTGAAAGCAATAAGCCTCTTATTGAGCTTTCCTTGGAAAGAAAGAAGGCTCATCAACACGTAGATGAAAAAGCCTAAATAAAGCACCAGAAGGACGGCTAACACATAAAGAAAAATGCTAAGTCCATTCATATCGCCATAATTCTATGGGAAAAGCCGAAGAAATCAATAAATAGGGCTTTTTAAGCGCGCATTTTTGCTTTCTTAGGAGACATGCCTTATACTGAAAAGCCGAAGAAAGTTCGGTGAAAAACATGAAAAAACCAATTTTAGCCATTCTTTATGATTTTGATAGCACGTTAGCGATAAGCGATATGCAGAATTTCTCTTTTATCCCATCTCTTGGACTTACGCCGGAAGAATTTTGGAAAAAGACCACGGATTTTAGCGCCAAAACAGGAATGGAAAGGACTTTGGCCTATCTTTACGTCATGATTAAAGCCTGCGAAGAAAAAGGCATCAAAATGACAAGCGATTACCTTAAGGAAATGGGCAAGAACATCAAGTTCTTCCCTGGCGTCCTCGATTGGTTCAAAAGAGTGAATGAATATGGCAACGAACATGATGTGAAAGTGGAACACTACCTCGTGAGTTCTGGCAATCGCGAAATAGTCACCGGTTGCCCAATCTATAAGGAATTCAAGATGGTTTATGGATGCGAATTCTATTTTGATCCCGTCACGAAGCTCCCTTTATGGCCAAAGCTTGTCATCAATTTCACCCAAAAAACGCAATACCTCTACCGCATTTCCAAAGGAGTTTATGATGCCACCGACGACATCGGCGTTAACGAAAAGCGACCCGAAAGACGCGTACCTTATAACAACATCGTTTATATAGGCGACGGAATGACCGATATCCCAGCCATGATAGTCGCCAAGAATAGCGGTGGAAAATCAATTGCCGTCTATCCGAAAGGCAATCGCGACAAAGTGAAGGGTCTTTATGAAGATGGCCGCGTGAATTACATCGCTTGCGCCGATTATCGAGAAGGGACCGAAATCGAAAAAATCATGCGCCTTATCATTCAAGGCGTTGCCATTAATGAATCTTTGTCAAGCCGCGAAAACAAGTCCCTTTAAAGATTTATCTTTAGTCTCCTTTTAAGTTAGAATAACGAAAGGGGGTTACGTATGTCTAAAGTCATCGCCATTCTTTTGCTCGCTGGCAAAAGCGAAAGAACACAAACCAAAACGCCAAAGCAATACGCTCTATCAAAAAAGAAAGTTCCTCTTTTCCTTGAAACCTTTTTCCGATTAAAAGAAGCAGATTTCATTGATGAAACGTTTTTCGTCACCCCGGAAGGCGATATGGAAAAGGTTCAAGAATTCCTAAAAAACGCTGGCATAAACCCTCTCGATTACTCATTCGTCGAAGGAGGAAAAACCCGCGAGGAAAGCGTGTATCACGCCCTAACGAAAATCAAAGAAAATCCTGCAAATCGCGATTCTTTTGTTCTAATTCATGATGCCGACCGCCCCTATATTAAAGCTTCTTTCTTAAAAAGAGTCATCGAAGAAGCCACGAAAAAAGGCACCGCCATTCCAGCTCTTAGAAGCCACGATTCCCTCGTAGAAATTCAAGGAGATTCCATTTCCTATCTGCCACGGGAAAATATTTATCGCGTCCAAACGCCACAAGCTTTCTTGTTTCCGCCACTCTACGACGCATTTAAAGCGAAGAAAGAGGAATTGTCTTTGTATAGCGACGATGCTTCGGTTTACTTGGCCAAACACCAAAAGGGGCTATTCTTTGTTCCGGGCGAAGAAGAAAACATTAAAATAACAAGCAGAGAAGAGCTCGAGAAATGGAGGAAGGGAAAATGAAAGAAATTAAAGTAGGCGATATCATCGAGGGGACCGTCGTAAGGGTCTATCCCAAGTATGCCATTATGCTTTTCGATGAAGGGAGAACGGGTCTTCTCCACATCAGCGAGCTTTCAAACGCCTATATACGAAACTTCACAGCCTTCGTTCAAGTGGGTAATATATATAAGGTCAAAGTGATTGACGAAGACGAAAAGGAAGGATTCCTTAAAGTCTCTCTCAAGCAAACGACCTATAATGAGAGGCATAAATCCCTTTCAAGAATCCCTATAGATCCAGCAAAGATTTCTTTCGATGAGCTTCAAAAGAAACTTCCATCTTGGATTTTGGAAGAGAATGCCAAAGAGGGAGAAAAACAATGATTATCAAAACGAATACCGATTATCTCGTTCACCAAATCGATTTTGCCAAATATCAAGAGAAAGTAGCCGAGATCGATGCGATGATCAAAAACAAAACAGGCGCTGGCAATGATTTCTTGGGTTGGGTCGATCATCCTATCGATTATGACAAGAAAGAACTCGAACTCATTAAAACAAGCGCTCAATACGTTCGAAACAATTACGACGTTCTTGTCGTATGCGGCATTGGCGGAAGCTATTTGGGAGCCCGCGCTGCTATCGAAGCCATCAATGGCACCTTCAACCATAAGAAACCGGAAATCTTCTATTTGGGGCAAACTTTTGACCCTACCTATATTCATGAGCTTTTAGATTATCTAAAAGACAAGAAATTCGCTTTGAACGTCATTTCCAAAAGCGGCACGACCACCGAAACAAGCGTTAGCTTCCGTCTCCTTCGCGAGCTTCTTGAAAAAAGGGATGGCCTTGAAGCGGCAAGAAAAGCCATCTTTGCCACCACCGACGCTTCTAAAGGAGCCCTTTTGACTTTGGCGAAGAAAGAAGGCTACGTCCGCTTCGTTTTACCCGATGACATCGGTGGCCGTTATAGCGTCCAAACTGCTGTCGGCCTTTTCCCGATCGCCTGCGCTGGAATCGATCCTGAAGCCATCCTCCAAGGAAGTGCTAAAGCAAGGGAAGACACCTCTAATTCCGATTTAATGAAAAACGAGGCCTATAAATACGCCGTCATCCGCCATGAGATGTATGAACGCTATAAAAAGAACGTGGAGATGTTCATTACCTATGTTCCTTCTTTTGTTCAACTTGGCGAATGGTTCAAACAACTCTTTGGCGAATCGGAAGGAAAAGAACATAAGTCGCTTCTTCCAGACAGCGCGACTTTCACAACCGATCTTCATTCCCTTGGCCAATTCATGCAAGAAGGAAGTCCTATGTTTTTCGAAACGACCCTTCGCATGATGAAGCATCGCGATAGTGTCTTAGTCCCTCACGACGAAGAAAATCTTGATGGACTCAACTACTTAGAAGGAAAAGATCTTGGTTATATCCAAGACAAAGCCATGGAAGGCACTCTAAGCGCGCACAGCAAGAATGCGGGCGTGGATAACGTTGTTTTGGAATTTGAGGAGATGAATGCCTTTAACCTTGGCTATCTCTTCTACTTCTTCGAAAGAGCCTGCGCCATGAGCGCTTATCTTAATGGCGTGAACCCCTTCAATCAACCTGGCGTTGAAGTCTATAAGAAAAACATGTTCCATCTTTTAGGAAAACCTGGTTTCTAAAAAGGAAGAACTTATTCCAAGAGGAGCGCCACTCCTCTTTTTTGCAT
>DJRQ01000008.1:0-1563 GCA_002440125.1 Caryophanales bacterium UBA6356
GAAGAGGTACGACGCGCTCGGGGAGGAAGGGCTGAGGGACGCCCCCCACACGCCTAAATCGGATCATCCGAGGAAGACGCCCAAGAATACGGCCTACAAGATAAAATGCCTTCGGAACCAGGCGAAAAGGAACTGCTGGAGCTCGGTGGACATCTGGGTCAGGCTCAACGGCTTCGAAGGGTGCCAAGCGTCGTACTCGACGGTTCTGAGATGCCTGAAGAAGCTCGATGGCTACGAGCCTTACGAGACGAACAGGAAGAAAAAGCACGACAAGGAGCACCGCACGCCGGAGATGCCCGGCGAGGTCAGATGCCAGAAGTTTTTCAAGCGTCTCACATCATTTGACAACTAACAATCTTTGAAGTTTATTGTTGTTGGTTTATCTTGAAAAAGGTATGAACGAGTATGAAAATATTTTTGAAGTATGAACGAGTATGAAAGGATTTTAAAAGTATGAAAGAGTATGAAAGAGATAAAGTTAACCCCTTTACGTTATCCTTTGGGAAGCAACCGTTTGAATATATCGATCGAGATAACATCAAAAACGAATTGATAAAACAAATCGACTCAACGCCTCTTTTCTCCAATTGCTTTGTCATAACCGGGGTTCGAGGTTCGGGAAAAACGGTCATGTTGACCTCCGTTTCAAAACACTTTGAAAGAGAAAAGGATTGGATTGTGATAGACCTTAACCCAGAGGATGATCTTCGGGAGGGATTAGCTGCTAAACTCTATACAGCAGGGAGACTAAAGCATCTTTTTCTCGAGAAAAATTTTAACTTCTCCTTTCATGGCTTCTCTTTTAGCCTAACTGGGAAAAATCCTATTCTAAATATCGACGATTTGCTTGAAAAAATGTTTGCTGAAATAAGGCGGCAAGGCAAAAAAGTATTAGTCACAATTGACGAATCGACAAACAACGCCTATATGAGGCAATTCGTTTTGTCTTTCCAGTCATTGATTCGGAAAGATAGTCCTCTTGTATTGCTCGTTACAGGCTTATATGAAAACATATTCTCTTTGGAAAACGAGAAGAACATGACATTCCTCATTAGATCCCCCAAAACATTCCTATCGCCATTAAACTTGCAATCAATCGCTGCGTCTTATCAATCCCAACTAGGACTAAATTACGAAGAAGCCGTAAAGTGTGCAAAGATGACGAAGGGATACGCATTTGCATTCCAATTATTGGGATATCTCATGTTCGATAGAAAGAAGAAAGTCATGGACAAAGAACTTCTATCTCTTTATGACCGATATTTGGCGGAATACGCCTACACAAAAATATGGTCAACGTTGTCAGAGATAGAGAAGAAGGTTGTTCTTTCCTTTCAAACGAACGCAATAATTTCTGTGTCAATTATCTTGGAAAGAACGGGAATGAAAAAAGAGTATTTCTCTCGTTATCGGGATCGCCTCATCAAAAAGGGAATTCTATTCTCTCCATCGAGAGGAAAGCTCATTTTCAGTCTTCCGCGTTTCAAGGAATTCGTTGACATAGAAACGGCATATGAAGAATAAAAAACCAAAAAGCTATTTAAGACAACACTGCTCTCAAAC
>DJRQ01000008.1:1634-9614 GCA_002440125.1 Caryophanales bacterium UBA6356
GACAACACTGCTCTCAAACGGGGTGAAATTGATTGGGAAGAAAGAAAAAGTTTGAAAGCTATTTAAGACAACACTGCTCTCAAACCATCACCATAGTTGAGAAGATTGCCCTTAGGTTTGAAAGCTATTTAAGACAACACTGCTCTCAAACATTCAAGAAGACGTTGGTGTACATCGTGAAGTTTGAAAGCTATTTAAGACAACACTGCTCTCAAACAATACAACGGCACTATAATTTATCGGAAATGTTTGAAAGCTATTTAAGACAACACTGCTCTCAAACTTTCGCGGTTCGTGTTGTGAAGGCTTATCAGTTTGAAAGCTATTTAAGACAACACTGCTCTCAAACATTTTCATCGATCAGATATCCTTTCATTTCGTTTGAAAGCTATTTAAGACAACACTGCTCTCAAACAATAGTCCTTGAGAGATGCGAGTCCATCGTGTTTGAAAGCTATTTAAGACAACACTGCTCTCAAACCTCAAATTAAAAAAATATAAGGTTTTTGCAGGTGTCCTGAACGTATTTTAACACATTTTTAAACCGAACAAAGGTCTGAATCGAGTATTACTTTTTGTTCATCGCATCCCACAACTTCAAAATCTTTTGTTTCAACGTTAATCAAAGTGATTCCCCGATAAAACAATTCCTTTAAGAAAGCAGACAGTTCATCTTCCAAGAAATAGTCTCGAACATGGTTGATGAATACGATCCCTATTTTTCTAAGTTCCTTGGATACTGCGACATAACGTGTTAACTGTTCTAGAAGTGAGGAGTCATTTTCACTAAATTGAAGACCACCTAATTTAAAAACATCATCTACTCGTATTGATCCATCCATGACGAGTTCAGCATCAAAATCCAACTTAATCTCCTGACAGATTTTGTCTAAATCTTTTTGAATTTGTTCCACGCTTTCGGAAAGCTCTTCGAAATAGGATTTTTTCAAAAGCTTATATAATGCATTTAGATTCGGTTTTGTATTGAGGTCCAAATCTAGAATGTTGTGAATATAGAGGGAATAATTCTCAATTTCTATCGTTTCCTCGTCACTATCAATAGAACAATATCCTAGATGTTCAGGAAATCCATCGTAAAGATAACGGCAAAAGGACCAGTACGCCTTTTTGTTTTCGATAACCAAAGTAATCATTTTTGGATTGGTGATATCAACCTTTCCAATATTCGGATGAAAACAAATGGTCTTCATAGTTTGATTACCTTAGATTCACTCATAATGACGTCCGAAGTCATTTCGCCAAGTAAGACATCGATTGAAGCGAACTGCTTTTCCGTCACGGTTAAACAGGAAATAACGCCTTCGGGAGGCAATGATTCTTTTAAATCTCGTATGGTTGCATCAACCACAGTCTCGTTTATAGAAAGCTTCGTATAAACGCTTTCTTGAAGCATCGCAAAGCCCTTCTTTTTAAGCTTCTTGATGAATTTTGTGTATTCTCGATGATCCTTCTTAGTCACAGACGGCAAGTCAAAGAAAAGGATTGTCCGCATAAATCTATTCTCCATTTTCGTAATCAATAAACGCTATTTTCGAAACATCGCCTGTATTCAAAGCAGTGAATAGCGAATTGCAATAAATCGCTATTGCATTGGTTAGTGATTGCTTCTTGCCTAATTGCTTAACATCTACCCCGAGAAGGGAAATCATTTCAGACTTGTAGTCATCCCCTTCTTTAAGAGAATGAGCTTTCTTGTCCACAAGAAAACGGAAAGGTTCAACAAAATCGCAAGATAAATTAAATTCGTTGAATTCGTTCTTATGGTGAATGCCAAGTTGAGTAAGATAGCCAGAAGCGACGACCGCCCTATTAAATTCGGATAGGAGAATTGAATAGCCATAATCTAAACAAGCATTCATAAAACAATCTTTGTCTCTAGTGAACCCTTCATAAAAGACGTGATTGAAATACACTTTCGCGGCATGGCCTTCTCTGTTGGTGGAATCTCCAGGAAGCACGTTATTGCAAAAATCGCTTAATAATTCAGAAAACTCCGCAAATTCCCTTTCTTTTAAGAAAAGAGATTGATGTAGAATCTTCCTCTCCGTGATTGTTTTCCAAACTAAGTCAGCAACATCATTGGACCAAGAAATTTGCTCTTTTATCCTTTTGGGAGAGTTGTTGTTCCCATAACAAGGGGAAAGCTCACAACATGGGTTATGTTTCTCATCGCAAAAGATAACCTTAATCTTCCTTTTGATGAGTTCATTGATAAGGCTCGTGGTTAAAGACACAAGGGTAGACGAAATAATAACCGTATGGATCTCATCTAAAAGTATCTTCTTAACGGTTTCCGGAGTTCTAAAAACGAGATAAGAAAGAGAATATTCAAGTTTCGAATGGCTATCAATAACAACCGTTCGAAATGCCACTAGAGTTTCCTTTCGGTTTCGTAAAGGCCAGTAATGGATTTGGAAACAATTTTCAAATCGCATTGTAGAATTGAACCACGGCTCTTTCTCACCGGACCCAGATCAGTAGTTCTAGTAAATCTTGAAAGGGTCTCGATTAGGCATTTAATTTGGTCCGATAGCGTTCCTTCTAAAATGGTTTTTTCCAAGCGCTCGCGGGTTTTTTCAAGTCTCAAATCGGTAATGAGAGAATAAAAATCGAATCGCGGGTTCTGCGCCAACAGAATTAGCTCCCGAAACACTTTTATTGATTTTTCTGGAGTTAATTCAAAATCATTGGTACCAAGCCTACTTTGATTGACCATCCACTTTTTTTCTACTGCCACAACATCAGTTCTCTTTTCGGAAAAAGAAATGAACGTCTTTAAATACACTTCGTTTTCTCTAGAAATGAAAACTGGAGTAATGGGGAAAACGCTTATACATTCCGCGTTCTTGCTTTTGAGCAAATACTCTATTCCATTCTTCTCAACCGTAGTGGCCAAAGGAACCGGATGTCTCCAATCAACCGTCACCAAGTCTCCCTCTTTATGAGGCACACGTGCAGCTAAAGCAGCATCGATGTCTTTTCCTTCTTTGCCCGCTTTCACAAGAAGATGTGGAGCACCCAGCAAATAACGGGTTGTCTTTTTAGAATTTTTAATCGTAGCAATGCAGTTAAATTCAGTCGCTAGATTGCTATAGCCACCATACCTCTTCGTATCTATTCCATCACTAACGGAAATAAGAGAATCGCCAATATCATCAGCGGGATAAATGGTTTGCTTATAGAAAGCAGAATCCGAATAATCGAATCGATATGTCAAAAGGAAGTCATGCCTCCTGCTAGTTCTATCAATCAAAGAACCAAGCGCCGTTATCTTCTTCTCTTTATCGTCATAGAGAGCATTTGAGATGAAACGCTCCATATTGAGAGAGTGTTTTGTGGCATCTTCTTGAGCCGCTTTAATGACGGACATATTTCCAAACTTCTCCGTCAGTTTTACACCTGCGACAATATTGAGATAAGCGTCTACCGCGTGATGCGTATCGTTAAGATCGCGAAGCTTAGGAATCTCTAATTCCTTACGGATTTGCGATGGATATTGCGCTTTTGAAAAAATGAGCTTTGTCTTTGGATAAAGTATTCTCAAAACATCTCTAATAACGACATTAGAACGGTTAACAATATTAATTTGAGCAGCGACGAACCCACTCAATTCCTCTTCCGTGAGCTTTGTGCCACGGATGAGGTTGTTGTATTTCTTTTCAGACATCATCTTGGCTTTCTTTAAGCGAAGCCAGAATGCTTTATTCGTTTCGTTGCGGATGCTAATCGGCAATGGATATTCGTTCTGCCTGTGTTGATTCGTTGTTCTTTCAACTAAAACGAGATTGTCGATGGAATCGTCTTTCATCATGCTTTGAGGAATGATGTGATCGGTGTCATATTTCGTTCCAGTCAAGACATCATTTATATCAATGGTTTTCCCAGAATAGGCGTCTTTGCCATTTTGTAAGAAATATAAGAAAAGATGCTTTCCCCTCAATGAATCGAGGTTCTCTATTTGATTGAGCTCTTTAAGAACTTCTGTCGCTCGGCTCTTTTCTATCGACGATCCCTTCGCGCCAGAAAGCCCTTTTAAGAAATCTTCAAGCTGTTTCTTTCGAGATATGGCTTCTTTAGCTTTCTCGCTTTTCTTTTTGGCATCGTTATTTTCTCGAGTGACTTCGATTGAAATCACATCAGGCCCGTCTTTCCGTTTGGCGACTTTCACGATTTCTTGAACAATACGCACAGCTTGAATAACGGGACGACGGGTTTGAGGAGGCATACTTTCGATGAGTTCATTCACGTTTTCCTTCTTCGTCTTCTTCCCGAACAAAGCGTCGTTATGAAGTTCAACCGCATTCTTGATGCCATACCTTTCATCGTTCAGAACTTGCATCATGTTTCCTTTTCCTTCGGCAAGCAAATCGATGATGTTTTCCGATCTTTCCAAAACCTCGCCATTCTTATCGACGGCTTTCCCTTTGATCGTCAAAAACTCTTTGGACAAAGTCGACCAGCCTTTGCAGCGAAGGTAATCTATAGCCTTTAATTGAGCCTCAGACAAATCCGGATACTTCTTTTTTATGGCCTCTAGTGCATCTTTAGGAGAATCCGTGAATATTGCTTTGATAAGAATAATCTCTTCGCACTTGTCCCATGTGGCACCGTTGGTATAACGATCAAAATTCTTCAAATCGAAAACTTTTCCCAAAGTGGCGCTCGAAGAACAATTGATGAAATCATTGGGGTTCCATCCGGAAACAGCGATGTCGTTTTCTTTGCAGAGTTCCTTTTTCTTAAGGTATTTCTTGATATCGTTTAAGGTGGTTTTCGAACGACTCCAAGCATAAGTAAATAGTTCAGTGATAAGGGACGGTTGTCTCTCGCCATTGATCGTAAGATTGTTGAGCTTGTTTAAAGCATCAAATCTTTGGAAAAGTAAGGATTCCTTGGGCAAAACATTGCAATCCTTTAAGTAGGTGCATTTGTTGGTAAGGCCATCCATGAACTTCTTTTTCGTTGCATCGAAATCAATGACCTCCTTATAGCACCAAGGAAGTTCTTCGTTCTTGTTTGGTTGTCTTTTGAAAACAACGTTGGAATATTCGCTCTTGGTATTAAGGGGACCGCAATAATAAGGGATTTTGTACTCGAAAAGAGCAAGAATCTTATCGCTAATTTCCTTGCTTTCGAAGATATTTCTCTTGTTGGCATTATCAAGTATTTTTTCGAGCTCTTTCTTATGAAGTTGCATCGGGATGACGCTGGTGCTTCGGATACTGATGGTTTGGAGCAACTTATTTTCACTAGCTAATTTAAAAATACAGCCCCAGTCTCCCTTATTAACGCATCCAGAATTAGCCACCTCGTCTCTATATGGATTGAGGGTATCAACGATAAATTTATTGAAATCATCGATGGTGCACCGCTTTTGAGTTGTCTTATTGTGGGTAAACGCCGCATAGTTTGCGGGATTGTCCTGATCCCTAAATATCTTCTTGAACAAAGATTCCTTGGAGCCAAACGAGTGAGCTTTATCAATGTAATGACATGCCTTTTTCAAGACGGATAGCTCTTGTTTGTGCGCCTCATAGATAGAAACAAAAGCAGAAGAAAGATTATTGTTATTTCCTAGAATATCGTGTAAATCCGCGAAGTCAAAAATTACCTTTGCGTATTCCACAAAGTCAAACGCTTCGCCAAGAACCCCACGAATCTCGTCTTCTTTTTCGTCGTATTTCGAATCGAATTGAATTTTAGTATCTTCGTAAACGGGGTCTTCATCCTTTTTATTAAGGTTTTTCGTTGAGAAAGTTCCGCCCGCACAAAGCGTCGTGAACATAGTAAAAAACGGTTTTGAAACGCCGTTCTTGGGTTCCAGCAAATTCAAAAGTTCAGCCGCTTTGGCTTTCTTTCCTTCGTTGCGTTCCACGGTTTTAATAAATTTGTCGTAGTTTTCTTTGGGAAGACCAATAAAAGAAGGGGAATCATCCTCGTCAAAATCATCTAAAGACGATTCAAAGAAACTCGCGCAAAAAGCATTGAAGTTATCAAAACAGCTCTTGTCAAACTCCCCTATTTTTATTTCACCAGTTTTAAGGAAGTTTCCACGATACTTGATAATGTGATGAATCGCTAGATACAGGAAACGGATGTCCGAAAAGGCAAAATCATCGTTTTCCATCAATTTTTTTCGAAGATGCCAAATTGTTGGATATTCTTTGTAAAAGCGTTTCTCTTCTTCCTTTGAAATAAAGAGAGGACAATCTGCGCGAGCATCGATGGGTTTTAAGTCGTCGTCGTTTTGAAGAAACGAGTTCTCAAGGCGCAAAAGGAACGTCGGATCCTTTTTCGATAAAAGAGGATCAAAAAGAGTGTTCAATAGGCGAACCCTCTCCTTTCTTCTCGCCAAGCGTCTTCCGCTTGTGCGGAATTGTCTTCGGTCTTTGGCGCTTGTCGCGCTAGAAAACAAACGTGCTCCCCAAGCCGTCTTTCCTTTCAAACGAAGTAAATTGAAATCTTGGTCTGTCGCCGCCCAACCAACCGAATCCGTGCCAACGTCTAAACCAACAAAAAGCTTTTTACCATCTTCCATAAAGATTCCTTTTCCCCTTTGAAATTATTATAAAGGAAAAGAAAAACAAAAACAGCCACCCTTTCGAAGCAGCTGTGATGTGACCAGATGGTCATCCCGAAGGACCTTGTAGCTATAAGCTTATTTGAACGCGCAGTGTTGTCTCACGTTGCATTTAAATTATCGCAAGATTGAAAAAGGAATCAATACCGATTGGATTCTTTTTCAAAAATCCCTGCAAAATCTGATTGTTTTTCGAAGATCAAAAGAAGAACAATAACATTTTTTGTGTTAGGTAATTATCTGAAGAATGACCTTACGATAGGAGGACAAAGCTCGTGCCGTTTCCCCCTAGAACCTTCTCAAACACATACTTTGTCTCTTCGTCATCTTCCCCTTCTACCGTAACTTGATAGAGATAATCTTTCTTCTCTTCGCTATAGACTTTCATTAATTGATATTCGGTATCGTTCTGCTCGAACTCCACTTTTTCTCTTTCCCCTTCTTTTTCGATCTCGATGCTATAGTCGGTAAGAATCTTGCCACCTTCCACTACTTTGAATTCAAGTTCAGTTTCTTTCTCCATTCCTTCCTCTTCAAAGGAAGTGCCGATAGAGATATGGGATCCTTTGTCCATCCAAATG
Organism: Caryophanales bacterium UBA6356; assembly: GCA_002440125.1. Lineage (GTDB taxonomy): Bacteria > Bacillota_I > Bacilli_A > RFN20 > CAG-826 > UBA4951. The sequence continues at coordinate 8,817 of DJRQ01000008.1, forward strand.
GTAAATTCCATGGACTTTTCTCTTTCATCATTCTCCGTTTCTATTTCCGATTTGCTTTCAAAGAGGTAATAGGTATCCATTCCCATCGAAGCAACGCCCTTATAGAAAGTCTCAACTTCTTCTTCGTCATCTTCTTTCTCGTGCTTCGATCCAATCTCGTTATAGAAAAGGGAATAAGAGACGTCTTTTCCTTCTATATCTTTAAAAGAGAACTCTTCTTGATAGGAATAGGTCTCTCCATTGATTTCGTAGGTTCCTTCGGTCTTAACGCTTGAAGTTTCAAAGCCATTTTCCAAGAAAAGATCGAGTTCTGGCAAAAGGCTCTGGACCGTATCAATATGCGGATCCGCGTTAAGTGCGTGTAAGGAAAAAGCCTTAAGGAACGAGGAAGAAGGAACGAAAGAAGAGGCTTTCGTAAGGCCACTCATCGCCTCTAATCCAAAGAGTCTTTCCCTTTTGGCTTCTTTGGTGGCGCTTTCTCCTTCTATAGATGCGCAAGACATCATAAGAACGCTTCCAATGCCTAAGAGAGCGAGCTTCATCACAACATTTTTCTTTTTCATTTTGTTTTCTCCTTTTTTGGTTTCCATAAATGAAAACGAAATGCGTAAGAGTTTTATTGGGATTTTTTAAATTATTTTTAAGTCTTTATTTGCACATGACTGGTACGAAGGCCGATTTGATATAATGTGATCGGCCGTAAAAACGGCCAGAAGGAGCTTTCTTCTGAAAGCTGTTTGAACGCTCAGACTTGGCGGTTTGGCTCAGACAGCCCTCAGAAGGCACAAACCGCCAAAA
>DJRQ01000008.1:9714-10099 GCA_002440125.1 Caryophanales bacterium UBA6356
ACCATCTCCGAATGGTTCGAGCAAAAGCACAGGAGGCCATCCGCCGAGGAGATAGCCATGGTGAACTCGATCCACGTCGCCGCGTGCCCTTATTGCGGGTCGCCCGATTTCGTCAAAGACGGCAAGAGGCCAGACGGCGTTCAAAGATTCCTCTGCGGCGCATGCGGCAAAAGGTTCAACACGATGTCCGAGGCGGTGTTTGACTCGAAGAAAATACCGATGTCGGAATGGATAGAGTACCTTTTCCACCTGTTCGAGTTCCACTCCGTCGTTTCTTCGGCGCGGGACAACAGAAATGCGACAACGACGGGGTTTTATTGGCTAAGGAAGGTTTTCGCCGTGCTCGATGGGTGCCAGGATGGCGTGTCGCTCGGCGAAACGGTTT
>DJRQ01000064.1 GCA_002440125.1 Caryophanales bacterium UBA6356
ATAAAAATGGCTAGGTATGGTAAAATAAGGTATGAGAGTTGATAAATGGCTTAAGGTCTCCCGCATCATTAAGCGGAGGGGGACGGCGAAGGATTTATGCTTGGATGGAGATATCTTGCTTAATGGCAAAAAAGCCAAGCCAATGAGCGAAATCAAAACTGGCGATACCTTGGTTTTGATTTTAGGAAAACACGAAATCACTGCAAAAGTCCTTCAAATTAGAGAATTTGCTAAAAAAGAAGATGCTGAAAAAATGTATCAAATTGTAGAAGATTCGCTCTTGGAGGAGGAAAAAAGAGATGCTTGATTATGAATTCGGAGATGGGAATTATCTTCTTGCTACGACTTACGGTCCGGATTCCATGGCCCTTTTGGATATGATGCTCGATAGCGGCGTTTCCCCTATCGTTTGTCACTTGAATTATCATTTGGATGATTTTGACGATTCTTGTGAGGAGAAACTTGCTTCTTATTGCCGCGAAAAAGGCCTTCGATTTGAGACGTGCGACGCACGAACGATAAATCAAGAAGGCCATGATACGGACTTCAAAAAATGGTCTCGCAAAGCACGTTATGATTTCTTTTTAAACGTCTATAAGAAGTATGAAGCCACCGCCTTGTTCTTAGCTCATCAGCAAGACGATGTGATTGAAAGCTACCTCGAAGGCGCCTCGAAGGCCAAATATGGCGTTGGCAAAGTGACGACTTATCGTTCCATGGTCATCGTTCGCCCTTTATTGAATTTCACCCACGAGGATCTTATCGACTATTGCAATTCCCATAACGTTCCTTATTCCCTTGAAGCATCTAGCTTAGAGGAAAATCACCTTAGGAGCGACATTCGCCGTAATGTTATCGACAAGCTTAATGAGGTTGAGCGTGGGCAAATTCTTGATGAAATGAAGAAGAAAAACAGCAACCGCATTTCCTTTGAAAAGGCTATCGATGCTGCTATTCGAAATCATGAGGACTTAAATATTCGCTCCCTTATCGCTCTTCCATGGGACGAATATGCAAATGCCGTTATGGCCTTTGTGAATAGAAATGCCAAAAAGCACGTTTCCATAAGCGAAAAACTTCTTAACGACCTGCGGGAAATGTGTCTTAGTACGAAAACCAACGATTATCTTCGAATCAAAGACGACATTTACTTTGTGAAAGAGTATGATCGCATAGCCCTTGATAATGACGGCTTGAATATGCCTTACAGTTATGTGATTGAGAAGCCTTGTGTGTTTTCTTGCCCCACTTTCGATTTGGATTTCTCGAAAGGGGCGCTCGATCGTCATATCAAAGAAGAAGACTATCCCATTACCGTTCGAAGCGTTTTGCCTCAAGACTCTTATGTTTATGGTGGCTATTTAGCGCCTGTCAAAAAGATGCTTATTGCCGCCGGCATAAGCGAAGACCTTCTTGATATTTGGCCTGTTTTCCTCGATAAGAACGGGAAAATCATCTATGTGCCACGCTTTGATAAATGCTTTCGGGAATACCACACTTCGAAATTGGTCATTCACCCTGAAAAAAAGTAGTGAATATTGTTCATTTTCCTTGAGTGACAAGTTGCATAATGTTATTGTTCGTACGCGTACTAAATCTTCTGTTTTAGCAACGCGTATCAATTGTATTGATAAAGTGAGGAGGTTCCATACATGAAAGAAGAAAAGCCCCGTCGTAGTTGGTGGTCTATTGCCCTTCCCTATATTTTCATCGGCCTGATGGTTTTCGGCATTGTTTTTTGGGCCATTAGCGCCTTTGGCGGCAATAGTGTGACTTGGAATGAAGGCGATATCGATGCTTATGTCGGCTATAACATCGATTCCCATAGCACCAGCGTCTCCAATTCCGTGAATGGAAAAGAGGCCGTTTATTACGTGAAAAGCTACACGGTTACTCAAAAAGCAAACGATAACGTTACGGTGAGCGGTTCTTTCTATGGAAAGGATAATCCCGCTCGTGTGCGCGGCTCTTTTACCGTTGTGGTCGAGCGAGCCCATTGGGAGAACACCTTCGCTATATCGAGTAGCGAAGCTGGCGTTGCTGCTAAAGAGCACGATTCCTATAGCAGCATCTTCTTAGCCAAGGTTCAAGAATGGAATACCGCCACCCTTTCAGATGGCACTCTCCTTTCTGAGAAATATGGCGTTGGCGTCAATATAACTAACGATGCCTACCAAGTCTCCTTTTGGGATACTTGGGGACCTACGATTATCCAACTCGTCTTCCTTGTTTTAGCGGGTGTTCTTCTCTTCTCTTTGTTTAGCCGTTCGATGGGTGGCGCCAATCGACAAGCGATGGATTTCAACAAATCCCCCGCTCGTCGCGAAGACGCTTCCAAAATCCGCTTTGCAGACGTTGCTGGGTGCGATGAAGAAAAAGCGGAAATGGTTGAGATGGTTGAATATCTCAAAGAGCCGAAGAAATATAGCAAATTCGGCGCGAGACTTCCAAAAGGCGTTCTTCTTATTGGTCCGCCTGGAACGGGTAAAACCCTTTTGGCTAAAGCGGTCGCCGGCGAAGCTGGCGTGCCTTTCTATAGCATTTCCGGTTCCGATTTCGTGGAGATGTTTGTCGGCGTTGGCGCCGGACGTGTTCGCGATCTTTTCAAGAAAGCAAAGCAAACAGCCCCTTGCATCGTCTTCATCGATGAAATCGACGCCGTCGGACGTCAACGTGGCGCCGGTCTTGGGGGAGGGAATGACGAACGCGAGCAAACCCTTAACCAACTTCTCGTGGAGATGGATGGCTTTGATTATAACAGCGGCATTCTCGTGATGGCCGCCACTAATAGAAGCGACGTTTTGGATCCCGCCCTTATGCGTCCGGGACGTTTCGACCGCATTATCACAGTCGGCCTTCCCAATAAAGAAGGACGTGAAGCGATTCTCAAAGTTCACGCTCGTAACAAAGTTCTCGATCCTAGCGTCAATTTCAAAGCCCTTGCCGAAAGAACGGTTGGCTTTAGTGGCGCCGATCTTGAAAACATTTTGAATGAAGCCGCGATTCTTGCTGTTCGTTTTGGGAAGCCATCCATCGGAATGGGTGAAATCGACGAAGCTATTGATCGTCGCATAGCAGGCCCAGCTAAGAATAGCAAAGGGCTATCTCCAAAAGAGAGGAAACAAGTTGCTTTCCATGAAGCGGGACATGCCGTTATTGGTCTTGTTTTGCCTCATGCTGAAAAAGTGCAAAAAATCACCATTATTCCTCGTGGCAATACAGGCGGTCATGTGTTGATGACGCCGGAAGACGACCGATTCTTGCTCACAAAGAAAGAACTTCTTGCTCAAATCACCGGCCTTCTTGGCGGAAGAACAAGCGAAGAGATCTTCTTTGATGATGTTTCTACTGGCGCTTCAAATGATATCCAAGAAGCCACAAAAATTGCTCGTGCCATGGTTACGGAATACGGCATGAGCGATCTTGGCCCTATCCAATACGAACGTAACAACGGTTCTGTTTTCCTTGGACGTGACTACATGGATACGACGAAGAATTTTTCGACTCAAGTCGCTTTTGAGATTGATAAAGCGGTCCGAGAGATCGTTGAAGCCGCTCACGAAGAGGCGAAACGCATTCTAACAGAGCACTCCAAAGACGTCACTTTAATCGCGGAGACTCTCTTAGCCAAAGAGACGATAACCGCTGAAGAAATTGACTCTCTTATCAAAACGGGCGCACTTCCGAAGAAAGAAGCTGCATCCGTGAACGAATCGGCTCTTTTGACGAAAGAAGAAAAAGCGGTTTTTGAGGGGAAAGAGATCTTGCCGGACTCTGGGAATGAAACTAAGAAAAACGCTGAACCACCTTCTAAGGACGAGACGAAATAAAAAGATAAAAAAGGAGGCCGAAAGGCCTTCTTTTCTTGTGTATTGAATTATGGACATTAAAGGCATTAAAACGGATGGAAGAGTCATATTGGGGCCGATGGCTGGGATAACCACCCTCGCCTATAGAGAGTTTATGAAGCCCTTTGGAGTCGCTTTAAGCGTGAGCGAGATGATTTCCGATTGCGGCATTAATTATAAGAATCCTAGGACCATGAGTTATTTGGCTACCTCGCAAAAAGATAGACCGGTAGCCCTCCAACTTTTCGGTTTTAGTAAAGAGAACACAAAGAACGCCATTGCCATCTTAGAAGCAAATTCCGATTTTGATATGCTTGATATCAATCTAGGATGCCCTGTTCATAAGGTCACTAAAACAGGCGCCGGAAGCGCTTGGTTAAAGGAACCGGAGAAGCTCTATGACTATATGAGGGAGATTGTTAGAACGTCCCATCACCCCGTTTCCGCCAAAATCCGTTTAGGCTGGGATTCTTCGTCAATCAATGTTCGAGAAATCAGTTCCGTTTTAGAAAAAGCCGGGGTTTCCTTACTTACCGTGCACGCGAGAACGGCCGTACAAGGCTATAGCGGTTCCCCTAACTGGGAAGCTATTTCTAATCTTGGCGATTCCTTATCCATACCCCTATGCGTTTCGGGCGATATATTCACGCCAGAAGCCGCGATGAAAGCCCTTAATATTGCCAAGGCGAGTTACGTTATGGTGGCAAGGGGAGGAGTTGGAAATCCTGAGCTTATCA